>NZ_CP051431.1:0-217533 GCF_012584495.1 Escherichia sp. SCLE84
ATGATTAAAAACAACGAGTTAATCCATCCTTTTGACGTAACCAGTAATGAATCAGGTAAGACTTATCAACTGACGCCTAACTCGTCCAAGTCGGTTCAGCCCGTGGCCCTGTTGAGATTGAGTGTATTTACCCCTGTCGGCACAAAAGAAAACCGCGACCGAAACTTTGAAGTTGATGCCTCTGATGAGCTTTCGTGTATGGAAATTGCAAGATCGGAGGGTTATGACGACATCAAGATAACTGGTGTCAAACTATCTATGTCTACCGACTTTAAGTGCTGGCTCGGGATCATCATGGCTTTCAGTAAATATGGTTTTACTTCCGAGAAGATTACCCTGACTTTTAACGAGTTTGCGAAGATGTGTGGTATCAGTTCAACAAACATCAACAAACGAACTCGTGCGCGCTTTAAAGAGTCATTAATGAACCTTGCATCGGTAGTGCTTGCCTTCTCAGACTCTCGGAGTGGTCGGTTCACAGTAACGCATCTGGTGCAGAAGGCTATGATTGATCCAAAAAGCGATACTGTTGAGTTGGTTGGGGATCCTTCTATGTGGGAACTGTATCGTTACGACCATAAGACATTGTTAAGCCTTCAGGTTCTATACATTTTGGCTAAAAAAGAAGCTGCGCAATCTCTCTATATTTATTTTGAAGCAATGCCAGCTGGTACGTTGTTCGTTAATATGAAACGGTTGAGGGAAAGGTTGCTTCTTACAACCCCTATTCGTACGCAAAACCAGATAATTCGTAAAGCAATGCGGGAACTTGAATCTATCGGATATCTCGATTATCAAGAAGTTAAGAAAGGTCGCGACATACAATTTCAGATCTTCAAAAGAAGCCCTAAGCTGGCCCTCGCCAAACAAGGTTGAAAGCTACCAGGTATGCACTGGTTATAACATGCTGAAAAATAAGTTATTTATCAGTGCTATGCTTAGTGCTTCTTTTACTACTGGTCTTACATCTCGGCTTAATGTGCAAAAAAGTAACTTTTCAAACGAACTCCTGACTATTCATCTGTATGCCTTTCTGGCTCAAGCGTACATGCTAGCCCATTCATTAAATGCCGTGGAGCAAGATGGTTTCGTGCGCACTCTATTCACGTGAATGCCTTTTGTGGATTACGCCTCTTACATTCATACAAATGCTTTTGATGTCGGTATCCCAAAAAATCATTCATTGAAATGCTTTTGTTTGCCACTGTATCCCGAGCATAGCTATGCAGTGGTATAAAAAGGCATTTTGGTGAATGGCATTAGGTCGAATGACACACAGTACAGCTTTGTTAAGAGCGAGAATGGTCCAAGACATCTATGACATTGGGCATCAGAAGGACTATGTGTTTGATATGAGATCAAAAAAATATCAGAAGCATCACAACTCCAATGGCATTCAAAGAAATGCCTTTGTTTTGTTAGTACACCAAACAACCCAAAATTCATGCAGTTATATCAAAGACTCATTCGCAAAAGGACTCAGCCAGAAAGCATTTGCTTAAATAGCATTGGCCAAAAGCATTCGAATGAATGATGTTCATATGGACAAGACAAAGTCCCACTCACGCCCAGAGGTGTAAAAGGCATTTAGATGAATGACGCACCGGCCGAGGATTGTATGTAGTTTCTCCAACTGATAGTTGCCGAACCAGGGAGCACAGTGATATGCGGCCTTCTCAGAATCAAGAGATAGATATTAAGGGAACAAAAAAGATTAGATATGAAGCTTAGTTACCTGCCCGATATCTAGTTAGAGCTTTTCAAACCATCAAAAGTGACTTTTATGCTTGAGGAGTCTCATCAGCTTCAGGATTGAGCTTAACGTAATCTTACCCCCTCCCCTCTTTCAAACTTTTACTAAGCGTTCACTGGTACTTTTCAAAGATTATGCTTTAGGCCCCTTTGCTTAAAAATTCACCAATCGCTAAACGTTAAAAAAAGGGGGTTTATGCGAACGGAAGGATCGGAATAAAAAAGTATTATTCATTCGCGTTTACGTGAACTCAAATCTACACGGAGTAATTATGGAACTTTCTTTAAATATTGGCCTTAGTGAAAAGAAATCTAACACGGCTGCACTTTTTAAAACAAAAAGCGCAAAAGTGATTTTGTTTGTTCTGCTGACCGTGCTTTTTTGCGGTCTGGCATATGCGGGTTCAGATGATGGGGCACTGGGAGATATTTGGTCATACATGAGTGAAAGTATGACTGGAGCTCCGGGCAAAATTCTGGCAGCCGCGATGTTGATCTCAAGCGTATATTTCTCTGTCCTTAAGCCTAACCCGGGCCTGGCACTGGTTTCATTATTCATGATGCTGGTAATGGCCAACGGCGAGAAAATTATCAGCACCTTTATGGATGCTGGCGTACCGCTGTAATTTATTGTTAATCATGCATGAGGGGGTTCATCCCCCTCTCTGGATTTTTAATGAGTAAGCAGAACGACGTTCCTCAGCATACCTATAGATTCCCTTTCAGGATCAACATGCCTCTACTGATTTTGTTTTGGGATGCAAAAAAAATAGGGCTTGCATTCATTCTGGTTGCATTTGGGAATATCTTCGAATGCTTCGGGTTTTCTGTTGTAGTAGCGGTTGTATATTGGATTGCGTATAACAAAGCAGCTGAGTCAGGAATAAGAGGATTGCTAAAACACAGACTCTGGTGGCTCGGTTTTTTGCCAGGTAAAGCAGTTTTTAGTAGCCGTTATTTCAACGATCCATTTATCAGAGATTTGTATTCTTGATGGAGCTATGAATGAAAATGCTAAGTGGCATTAACATCCCTTTTTTCAAAAAATCTAAAAAGGATGAAAACGGTGATCTTGAACAGTCATACGTAAAGAAAGATGAAAGTGCTAAGGGACGTTTTTTGGACATTAAAAAACGATTTAGCCCACAAGCTGAAGCGTCAGGTGCTGGAATTACATACAGCGCCCTGATTAATCGTGATACAAAACTTATCCGCATTAATACTGTTTCAATAGCCGTCATTGGGTTATTGGTTGCAAAGATTCTTTTTTTCACTGACCCAGTGACGATTGTTACCCCTCCAAACATGAATGAAGAGATCACGGTTGTTGGTAACAAAGCATCGGAATCTTATAAAACACAATGGGCTCTCTTTTTTAGTACCCTTTTAGGGAATATTAATCCAACTAATATTTCCTTTGTGACGGCCTATGTCCTCGATGCCCTTTCACCTGAACTACAGGCTAAAACGAGTGAGTCTTTACAGGAGCAGATAAATATCATGCAGGCTCGTGGTGTTGAGCAGACCTTTAAGCCTAATGATATTTACTTTGATCCAAAAAATGACATGGTCTATGTCTGGGGTACCAAAACGACTCGACTTGTAAATGTTCCGGACAAAACTGAATCATCGAAATGGACTTATGAATGGGTTCTCGGGATGAAAAATGGTCGCCCAAGAATTGCATATGTAAATCAATATTCCGGAACACCGAATATTAAAAAAATTACGATAAACGGCAAAGAGCAACTGGCAACGCTGGATAATCCGCCACCGTCTACAGGTAACAAGTGATGATTAAAAAAAAGGGCTTAGGGTTCAACGCAATTACCGCATTGATCATGCTCACGACTTCGAACTGCGTAATCGCTGAAGAATACCAATTGCCAGCAACAATTAATAACCCGGTTGTAATGCCAGTTGGTGCTGACGGATTTCAGAATGGAGCTGCAAAAGCCATTATTCCGGGTCAAGCTGGTTCTGAACAGTCAGGTGCACAAACAAACCTTAGTGAAGCCGGTAATGCGCAGGGACAAAAACCTACAACTGATCTCCCTACCGTGCAACTTTCCCCAGCCAGCAATGCTTCGCCTGCGGTAAGCGCTATTACTGGAGCATTATCAAATAATCCTAGTCTCCCCGGATTTGACGCACAGACCCGCTCTGGTGCAATTGATAGCTATGGGAGACCAACAGGTACCTCTTCCCAGCAGAATGCAACCAATGCGACCGCCACGTCAAAAGCCGATGAACTTTATGTCGAAGCTCGTAACCGATATAAAGAAGTTCAGCGTGTAAATGTGCCGCCTGGTGGGAATGTGGTACTGCCAGTTTCACGAGGACTTCAAAACAGAATATCGACCAGCTTCAAGAATGCTTCTGTCAGCACTTCTACCCCTGCTGAAGAGGCAAGCATATTTGTTAATGGTGGCGATGTCTTTATTTCAACTAATACCGATAAACCAATCGGGATTATGTTGTCGGAAGATCAGGTACCTGAATCGACCTATAACCTGACCCTGGTACCGCTTGATGTTCCCGGTGCGATGATTTCAGTTACTACATCTTTAAGCCCATCTATGCAAGCCAAACGTGAAACCTCATTGGATAAGCAAAACTATGAGGAAATGTTGGCCCGCTCCCAGTCAGAAGAACTGGCTCCATCGGATCCAAAACAAGACGATCATAAACAAAGAATCATTGATTTATTGACTCCTGTGGCTCTTGGTGAGGTCCCTTCAGGATTCAGTTTACAACAGGACCGACTTTCTCGTATTCCTGCGTCAGAGCAGTCCCCATGTAACTTTAATATGTATGCAAAGCTCGGTCAGAGACTGGTTGGCTCACGTGAACTTATTGATGTAATTCTTGTGAAAAACGATAAACCATACGGTCAAATCGTTGCTGATCAGCAGTGTATGGCAGAAGGCGTTATTGCAAGTGCTTTATTTGATAAAGCATACCTGCAACCGGGAGAAGAAACAGAGCTTTACATAGTCCGGGATAAATTGTTCAAGGAACGCGAGGCCCGGGTTACAACCAGACCAAGTCTAATCAGAAAATAATATGGGAAAAGTTACTTTGCCTGCTCTGCTTGGGGCCACCGTGATTGGTTTTGTCGTATTTGCTTTAACCAGCTTTTACTACAGGTCAGAATATATACCAAAAAGGAGTGTATTAATCGTTCCGGACGCACCCATTAGTATCGAAGATGGCAGTAACGCTTTTCCCGTTCAGACAGTAATAATGAACGATCCAACTCTTATTGATAAATTTGTAGGAGAGGACAATATTAATGAGGAGAATGCTTTTGACTATCACAAAAGTAACGTTTTGGAACCTAATTACAAACATGAAATATCTAGAACGAGCCAGATAGATAAAGCTGAAATGAATCATCCATCTGTTCGTGAAAACTGGGCCAGAGCAGGTGATCCCTATATCGTTCCTCAGATGTCTGACAGCGAACGAAATCTAAAAATTAAACGATTCCAGAAACCTACAAGTGGAGCTAATCATGGACATTAAAAAGGCCTGGGAAAATAAGACCGTCAGACTTTCTGTTATTGGCGCTCTGCTGGTAGTGATTGTTTATATTATTAGCCAGTCTATTTTTTCCACACCAGTTAAGAAAGAAAAGAAAACACAGAAAAAAGACATGCAGACCAATTTGTTGTTAGATGATTCGCAAATGAACAAATTGAGTAATGAAGAAAGCCAGAAAGTATATAAGGAAATGGTTAAGCAAAACCGACTTGATCAAAATGCGGCGAAAGAGGACCGCGAAAAAGCAGAAAAAGCCCAACAGGAAACTAAAGCCCAAGTTGCAAGTTTAACTTCTCAACTTCAGCAACTGTCTCAGCAAATTAATGATATGCAGACTAATCGAAACGGCAATCGTAACTTGGATGCTGGTAGTTCGCGTAAAACGATTAATGAGCAGGCACCGGCAGCTCCTTATCAGCTTAATGCTAATGCGCCGATTAATGGCGTAAACCCTAATTACGCGTCTATCACACCTACGCGTAATAGCCCGATGAGAACAATCACACAAAGTTCCATTAAGACTAATGGTACCGATGGTGTCATTCAGGTTATGCCCGTGTCTGAAAACAGAATCAAGGAAGGCAGAGAGGTCATTGCAGGAGATAAAGCGCCTACTCGGACTGTACGAGGTGATGGTACTGCGCCAGTTGATAGCAAAGCGCGGCATGCTGCCCGAAAAGATGAAATGTTTCTTCCGGCAACATCTATTATCACTGGTGTTCTGATTACCGGGCTTGAAGCGCCTACAAGCCTTTCTTCCAAATCAGAACCAATGCCAGTAACAATGCGTATTAAAAAAGATGTCATCATGCCCAATAATTTCACCATGGATTTGCGTGACTGTAACCTTCTGGGTTCAGCTGTTGGTGATTTGGCGTCACAGCGTGCTTACATACGTGCCACTTCTATCTCTTGTGTTAATTCAAAAGGGAAAGCTTTTGACGTAAAACTGGAAGCATATGCTGTAAGTGAAAATGACGGAAAAAATGGGATCCGAGGCACGCTTATCAGCCGAAATGGTAACGCAATTGCAGGAGCTGCATTTGCCGGTGGACTTTCTTCACTTGCCGGTAGCTTAAGCCCCAGTAAGGTATCTTCACTTAACATCGACCCTAATTCACAGGCTCAGTATCAGTCCCCTAATTTTGGTGCACTTGGGGCATTAGCCGGGGCTGGTGCAGCTCAAGGTGGCCTTAATCGACTCGTCGATTACTACACCGCAATTGCAGAACAACAGTGGCCAATCGTAGAAATTAGCCCTGGCCGAGCTATTACATTTGTCGTTCAGACCGGAACTACAATTCCAACGAATCTGACCAGTCGCTGAGGTTTAAATGGATAGTTTAGAAAAAAAAGAATCGACTGAATCAGCTGGACCTGAAATCACTAAAAAAATGGTGCGAGAAAGGACAACAAAAAAAATTACCTTCGAAATTGATATTGAAAAAATATTGAAGTATTTATTTTTCTTCGCCTTTGCCGTTTTGGTCATTATTTATGGTTATAAAGGCTTTATGAATGTTTACGATTACTTCAATAAACAATCACAGCCTTCGTACAAGATTGCAGTGCTTGACATGCCTGAATTACGTAAGGAATTTTTCAAGCATCACGGAGGCCGTACTGCTGACAATGATAGAACTCAATTCGAAGAATATTTCAGAACATTAATGAAGATCTACCGTGACCGTGGCTATTTAATTATTGATGCAACGCTTGCCGTTACTGTACCGGATAGTGTTGAAATCGTCACTTATATGGAACTTGAAGATAGCTCTGAAGCGGTACAATCAAGTTCTTATAATGCAAAGAAGTAGAGGGCACCCAATAGTGAAAAAGTTACTTTTCCCTTTAATGGCGGCTTTCGCCATTATGGCGAATACGGTCACTTATGCTTCAGAGCAGGTCCTAACTAATAGTGATGCTGCTGCGTTAATGGCAAAGGCAAAGGAAGGCGGCGTTTCACCCAGTCAGATCTCGGGTGCGTTATCAAAAATGAAAGGATATAAACCTAAGGATGCCATATACATTCCTTCTGGTGGGCTATACCTCTTTCAGGACGAGCGTTCGCAGCTAATGGCAGTAACGACCGATGGCCGATACTCCCTTACTGGGGGAAGCCTTGTTGATGTAATTAAACGTAAACCTGTTCTGACTGTAGAAGAAATCAGAAATTCCTATTTTATTAGTCTTGATGAGGCCCCCTTCCCTCTGGAAACTGTAGCGTCCATTCATCTGGGAAATTCAAAGCTTAAGAGACAAGCAGCCATTTTCTTAACACTTGATTGTGACGGTTGCATGGAACTTGTTAAGAAATTTTATGCAGATCGGGACAAGTATCGGATAGATATTGTTTTAGTTCCCTCACCCGGTGAGCCAAAAGAAGAGCTTAGAAGGCTCTGGTGTAGTAAAGAAAAAGGAAAAATAAACAACCTCGATATTCTTCGTTGGCTAATGGGAAGCAAATCCGACATTGAAAAAAGATTGCTCTCTCAAAAAGAAGCAGAAGAATGTCCGGCGGAACCTTTGGTAGCGTCATTGATGCTCGCAGGAATTTATAAATTGCAGGGTGTACCTTCAGTTGTCAGACAGGATGGTTTGGCTGGTAATGGCATTCCAAAAGATTTCGACTACTGGTTGAACCAAAGCGTTGAACCTCTCTTAAAAAATCCATTTGAGACAAATTAAGGCTAGTTTATGAACATCAAAAGATTGGTACTCAGTGCTCTGGTTGTAGGTACATCCTCATATCTTACGGGGTGCTCCATCGGGAGTTCCGAATCCGAATGTCCAGGCATTGAAAAGGGCGTTATCTGTAAAGGTCCTCGCGAAGTTATGGAGTTAACTAATAATCGAGATGATCTGTCTGCACTTGCGGGGGAAGAGTCGGAATCGGGAAAGGAGAAATCGGCTGTCAATGACAGCCGTTATCCAACTGAAATTAGCCCTCCAGGGGAAGTCAAATATCCACAGTCTACAACCCTTAAAAATCAGCCTGTGGCTTATTCAAAAACCGAAATTAAGCCAGTTGGTCAGTTACCTGTCATGTACGATAAAACTTTAAAAATGGGTGCCCCTACTTCATCCATTGGACCACGGCCTATTTCTGGTGTACCGGTTAATTCAAACGTAAGGATGACTAGCAGTTATAGCACTGCCTCTTCAGCTGGTAACCCTTTCGTTCATCCGGCTGCGGAAGTCGTTAAACAAACAAGCTATCCGGTTTCTGCTGGAAATGCACCACGCTACGTTGCACCTAATTCTGATATCAGCCCTGGCAAGGATATGTACTCTCTTTACAATGGCCAGCCCGTTAACCCTACTCTCAACACTGGGCAGATCCAGCAATACCGTTCGCAAGGTTATAAACAAGCTGTAGTGGCTCCTGAACCACTTGCTGTTCTGCAACAGGGGAAAGTAATGAGAATTACTTTTGCACCTTATACCGATGATAACGATGCGCTTAATCTTCCCGGCTACGTTTATGTCAACGTAAAACCGCAAACATGGATTGCTGGCAAGAATTCGACCTCAAACCCAGCTCGCATAGTTCCTTTAGAAGTACAGGATGCGGCCCGGGAAAATATGCAGCAGCAACAAAAAGCAACTAAAGCTGTCTCTTCGAACGGCATTGTTAGACAACTGTAAGGTCAAATATGGAAGCTATCAATAATTACAATAGCGGTTTAAATCGCCATCAATTAGGTGGGTTTATCCCTGTTTACGATCAATTAGCAGGGACTCACTATTTTTTGATTGATGGCAACAGATTAGGGTTTATGTTTATCTGTAATCCATCACCTGGAGTTTTTGATAATCAGCAAGATGTTCTTGCTGAAATGTTCAAAATGGATTTTCCTACAGATACTGTCTGTCAAATATCTCTGACTGCATTGCCAGACTTGACTTTACAGCTTAGTGCTTGGTCAGCTGTGCGAGGTGGGCGTATGACTGGGAACGATAAGCTTAAAGCAGATCTGCTTAATGGTTATCAGTTGGACTACTACGACAGAAGTATGCATAAGCCTTTAAAACCTGATCATGATAACCTTATGTTGAGGGATTTTCAGGTATGGATCTCGCTATCGATTCCTTTACAGTCTGCCCTTCCTACCGAGCTGGAACATTCGCGTATCGATTCACTTTACTCTGAACTTGTAAGTAAGTTAATTACGATTGGACTGCATCCGTTTAAGGTCGATGCAGAAAACTGGCTCTATTGTATAGATAAGGTCGTAAACCCCGGAAAGAACTCTCGGTGGGCTGAAGGTTTTATAGACGTTAACACTATGAAAAGGCTTAATGAACAAGTTAACGTTCCCGGCCGTAAGTATACAGTCACAGAAAATCATTTCTCATCAGTCACACAAAGTGACGACGAATCTGAGCATCGTTACTTCAAACAACTTTCCGTTGTAAAGTTTCCTGAATACGTCAATTTCGGTTGTATGTATGAGTTAGTAGTTAACTGGATGCATGGACGTAAGACAATTTTCAGCCCATTTATGATCACTCAGACTGTTCAGTTTGCCGATCCGCTCAAGTTGTCAAAAGAAAACGTCCGCTACAAAGCAATCACTAATAAACAGGCAAGTATACCTTCAGTTGTCACATTCTGCCCTCGCCTGCGGGATATGGATAATGACTACATGGCCGTAACTCGCGAGCTTGAGGATGGCG
Organism: Escherichia sp. SCLE84; assembly: GCF_012584495.1. NCBI lineage: Bacteria > Pseudomonadati > Pseudomonadota > Gammaproteobacteria > Enterobacterales > Enterobacteriaceae > Escherichia > Escherichia sp. SCLE84. The sequence goes on from NZ_CP051431.1 coordinate 9,979, forward strand.
CAAAGCTTTTAAGAGGGTATCTTACTTTCACTGTTATGGGTAGTAATGCCAATTCTGTGCAGACAGCAGCTAACGATCTCAAATCCTTTTACCTCGAAAGCCGGGTCAAAGTAGCAGATGATTCCTTTATCGTTTTCCCGTCATTTATGTCATGTCTGCCAATGTGCAATGACCCAAAGACAATTTTCGACCTTGACCGATCCGAAGTAGTGAGCAACACCGGAGCGGCTCATATGACGCCGATCTTTGGGCCCTGGAAAGGTAATACAGATAGACCAGTACTGAGTTTAGTTTCTCGTGAAGGTCAACTCATGGGACTTGATATTTTCAAGACTTCTGCAAGCTATAACATGGTTATTGGTGCAACGTCAGGTGCAGGCAAGTCATTCTGGACAGCATATCTAATCAATAACTATCTTGGAGCTGGACCGCGATCTAATAACCTCGTTCATTATCGCTCAACATTTAAGCATTTTTTAGAAAACGAATACCCAGATGATGATCCTGATGGTGCTCAAGTTTTTGTAGTGGACGTGGGGCGTTCTTACCAGGGGATTGCGGAACAATATACAAACAGTCAATTTATTGATTTCGGTAAAACCCCTGACTTCACCCTAAATCCCTTTGCCTTCCTAACTGACATCACTGTTAACGACGATGTATTTAACGAAGCACCTGAATTTACCGGTGAATCAACTTCAAACGATGCAGAAAAAGACAAAGTTGCTCAGACCATAATGGTTCTGAATCAGCTAAAAATTATGGCTTCAGAGAAAGGCCTTATCGATGATTATCAACAATCAGTGATGCTTCAGCTTATTGCAGAAGAGTACCAGGAATCCAGAAAATCAGGTCGGACCGGTTCACGTATAGGAAATTGAAAAACCAGTCGATACCATTGTCCACGCCTTATGCCACGTGAGCCTTTCTGCTTTTCCCACCACTCCGGTGGTTTCCCTCTCTCTATGGTCGATTTTTATACCGTAACAGGCTGTTTTTTATACTTTCACCGATTCCCGGGCACACTTAGCCTGTGTCAGGCCGGCATATACCTCAGTAGACTGATATCCCGCGCGTTTTTCTTCAGCCCTGATACATTCAGCCCCGCAATGGCCCGGCGGTATACCATCCGGCAGCCACACAGCACGCATTCGAACGGGTCACGACTCAGGAACTGTTTCACCATTTGTGCATAGCACACTTTCGCCACTGGTTCCGGTTTATCCATCCCCAGTGCACGGTACACCTGCGGCAGCTTCTCTCCACACACACGGTTGGCAAGGAACCCGAAGTACCTCACCATCTTAAAAAACTTCTCCGGGATGTGCTGTTTCAGCCTCGCGACCAGCTCACGCTGTGTCAGCGTTTCCGTCGCCGTTTCTCCCGTTTTGTGGTCCAGGTAACGGAAGCTCAGGCTTGCCCCTCCGTTGTAATGAGCCAGTCGGGAAGCCGCTATTGGTGGCTTCTTCAGATAACGACCCAGGTAGCGTGCCGTATTCCGCCCTCCGGCTGTCTTCTTCGACATGTACACATGCCAGTATTTTCCGCCGGATTTCAGCACCAGGCTTCTCCACTGTGATTCCGTCGTGATATGTGACAACGACTCCGGCATTGCCATCCCCTCTGACCACGCTTTCAGAAGCAGCTGCCGCATATTCCACATCCACCGTGAACGCATCGCGTCTTTCAGGAAGCTCAGCTTTTTCCACTGACCATGCTTATTCAGACCTCCACAGGTTACAGACACATGTACATGCGGATGCCAGTTGAGACGACGGCCATACGTGTGGATGGCGCAGAAGATACCGGGTTCCAGCCCCCGTTTTCGGGCGGCATACAGCAGATTCTCCACCGCCAGACGGCACACGTCATTCAGCAGCCAGCGGTTGCTTTCGAACACCGGCCACAGCGTGTCCGGCAGGGTGAAGACCAGATGTACCCAGTCGCAGTCAGGAAGACGATTCAGCTGTGTTGCTGTCCACAGGTCTGTGGCCTTCTTTCCGCAGGACGGGCAGGCACGGCTGCCGCATGAGTTGGTCAGGTACTTTACGTGCTGACAGTCCGGGTTATCACACCCGAACTCTTTTACACCCAGTATCCGTGTGCCGCAGGCCAGCATTTTGGTGACGGCTTCAACCTCGATATCGCGCAGACCGCCCGCATCCAGGAAGGACGTCCAGCACTGGTTGGCTGTGAACAGACGTTTCAGAGGGCGGGGAGTAAAACCGGACAACATGAGGATGGATTAAACCCCGGTATCCTGTAGCAGGGTAAGGGCTGCTGTATCGCCACGGCGCTTCAGGATGGAGGTCGTCACCATCGCAGGTGGTGGGTCCATGGGTTTGAGCATTTTCATCCAGTCCCATTCTCGTTGTGAGAGCTTCTCAGCACCAACAGAGAGCAGAACTGTATCGATACTTTTGCGGGTCAACATAAGGGGATGAGTCCTTAATAAAACAGGTCCTCAGAGCATACATATTCTGCGGGGCGTGCGGCAACAACAGGACGAACCGGGGCGGTTTTCAATTTGCAGCCGCCAGGCTGCCGTGGTTCAATAACCGGCTTTGCTCTGCGTTGCAAGAAGCATGAAGACAAACGTATAAAGGATATTGGGGAGCAACTCGGAGCATGGTGCGAAGGTGGAATTTATGGGCACCGGTTTACCGATACGTTGCCTCCAATCAACTTCGACAGCAGATTTATTGTTTTGGAACTGGAGGAGCTAAAAGGCACCCCCCACCTTCAGACAGTTGTTTTAATGTCTATCATTCAGGCTGCTCAGCATGCAATGTTCATCAAAAAAGATGGGCGTCGTCGCTTGTTCATCCTAGATGAAGCTTGGGAGTACATTCGTCCTGATAATTCATCAGGTGCCGGAAATCAATCAAACCAATTCTTCTCTTCCTTCCTCGAAGCGGCATGGCGTAGGTTCAGGAAAACAAACTGCGCTGGCATCTGTATCACACAGTCGTTTGAAGATTATTTTACTTCTTCTGTTGGCCGGGCCCTGACTGCTAACTCGCCTTGGAAGATAATCATGAAACAAGAAAAAGAAAGCATTGAAGCAATGAAGGCTAATAAATATTTTTCTACTTCAGATGCAGAATATGAACGAATGAAAAATATTCGTACAGTCAAAAAGGTGTTTTCAGAGATGTTAGTCAGGTTCGAAAACTTCCAAGAGATCTGTCGGTTATACGTAGACCGGAAAATGGAGCTTTGTTTTACTACGGATAGTGCTGACAGGAGTAAATTATGGGAAATTCAAAGCCGCGAGAATTGTAGCTATGGCGAGGCAATAGAAATTCTCTATGCTCAAGAAGTAGCAGCGGGTTTGGCCGCGTAGAGTAAATATCTTCAAGCAAAAACAATTAAACCAGATGTCTCATAAGAATCTGGTTTTTTATTGTATGCCTTAAGTAAACAAATGAGGTTATGACTTAATGAGTTCATCACTGTGCTGCAAATTTTGGTTTTATAATTAATATGGCTTAAAAACAGTGACATAATTACAAATCGCATTTAGGTTGTGTACGCATTAAGTAAACAAAATTTATAACATCAATACTGACTTTATAAGATGAAATTCACGTAAATTACATTTTTGTTTACCAAAGGTAATCAAAGGAGCGCGGCATTATTAGTGAAAACAGATCACTGGTGTCATATTGCATACAAAACTTAATATCCTTTAATCATTCTTCTAAAAGTTTAATATTAACGCTTTGGTTTATGAAAATTTATCCAATTTGCTCACCGAAGACTTTTAACTTATTTAACCCCCTTTATCGCCAATCTGTGATTTTCTAATGTTAGCCTACAGTTCTAGGGCCCTTGCTCCCATGATGCGAATCCTTCCACCTAATAAAGATTAACGCCTCATTCCTGTATGCCGGTCTTACGACGCCAGTGCACGGACAATTTTTGGTCATCACAAGGCCAGGCGGGAGATTTAATCAGGGCGTGGTGTTCCTTAGCAGCAGCTGCGGCACTGTAAGCCGAAGGCGGAATTAACTCCTTTATCGCCATCTGGGGACGTCATTAGGGGTACCCCTTTTAACTTGCTCAGGACCATTAAGCTAAAATTCCGGATAGTGATTGACGTAAGATTTAGGCTAAGCAGGTAAAGTGATCCCCGCTCCCGGGGTGACCACTTTATACAAAAGGCCGATCGGAAGATTGTCCTTAGGGAAATATTCCTTTAACACAGCACGGGCACTTACTGCCGCTGCCGGATTTAACCCCCTTAATCGCCAAACTGGGGTACTGTCCTGATGCTGGCCTTCAGTTCTGGGCTGGGTGGCTATCACTTCCTCCCATAATGCGAAATGTAACTGCTGATACAGATTAACGTCATATTCCTGCGTGCCGGTCTGCCAACACCAGTGCACGGGCTTTTTTCGGTCATCACATTACCGGGCAGGAGATTTTATCAGGGCGTGGTGTGACTGAGCAGAAGCTGGGGCACTGTCAGCAGCTTGCAGATTTAACCCCCTTAATCGCCAAACTGGGATTCTGGTCTGATATTGACCTTCCGTGCTGGGCGGGGTTCGGTTTGCTAACACTTACTCCCATGATACGAAATGTGCCTGCTGATACAGATTAAAATCACATTACTGCATACCGGTCTGCCGACACCGGTGCATGGGCGATTTCCGACGATCTCAAGAACATATGGGAGATTATATCAGGGAGAGTAGTATGCCTGAGCAGCATCTGAAGGCACTGTCAGCCGCTGTCAGATTTAACCCCCTTAATCGCCAAACTGGTGTTCTGTCCTCATGCAGGCCTTCAGTTCTGAGCTGGGTTGCTATCACTTGCTCCCATAATGCGAAATGTACCTGCTGATACAAATTAACGTCGTATTCCTGTATGCCGGTCTGCCGACACCAGTGCTCGGGCTATTTTCGGTCCTAACAAGACCTGGCGAGAGATTTAATCAGGGCGTGGTGTGACTGAGCAGCAGCTGGGGCACTGTTATCCGCTTGCAGATTTAACCCCCTTAATCGCCACACTGGGGTTCAGTCCTGATAGTGTCCTTCCGTCCTGGGCTCGGTTGCTAACACTTGCTCCCATTGCGCCTGCTGATACAGATTAAAGTCACATTACTGCATACCGATCTGCCGACTCCGGTGCATGGCTTTTTCCGATAATCACAAGGACGGACGGGTGATTTTATCGTTGCATAGTATGTCTGAGCAGCATCAGAAGGCTCTGTCAGCCACTGGCAGATTTAACCCCCTTAATCTCCAAACTGGGATCAGTCCTGATAGTGTCCTTCCGTCCTGGGCAGGGTTGCTAACACTTGCTCCCATGATACGAAATGCGCCAGCTGATACAGATTAACGTCTCATTACTCCATGCCGGTCTGCCGAAACTGGTGCATAGCTTTTTTCGATATTCGCATGAACAGACGCTTGATTTTTTCAGGTTGTAATATACCTGAGCAGCATCTGAAGGCACTTTCAGTCGCTGTCAGATTTAACCCCCTTAATCGCCAATCTGGGATTTTCTGATGTTAACCTACAGTTCAAGGCCCTTGCTCCCATGATGCGAACCTTGCAACCTGATAAAGATTTAAGCTTCATTCCTGTATGCCGGTCTTACGACTCTAGTGCACGGGGACTATTTTCGGTCATAATAAGACCTGGCGGGAGATTTAATCAGGCGTGGTGTGACTGAGCAGAAGCTGGGGCACTGTCAGCCGCTGGCAGATTAAAACCCTTTATTCGCCATCTCAAGACGTCATTATGGGTAGTCCTTTTAACTTTCTAAGGACCATTAAGCTTAAACTCCGTTTAGAGAATGACGTAAGATTTAGGCTAAGCAGGTTAAGTGATCCCCGCTCCCGGGTTGAACACTTTATTCATCGTACGAGCGAAAGATTGTCCTTCGGGAAATATTTCTTATACACCGCTCGGGCACTTACAGCCACTGGCGGATTTAACCCCCTTAATCGCCAAACTGGGGTACTGTCCTGATGCTGGCCTTCAGTTCTGGGCTGGGTGGCTATCACTTGCTCCCCTAATGCGAAATGTGTCTGTTAATACAGATTAACGTCATTTTCCTGCGTGCCGGTCTGCCGACACCAGTGCACGGCCTTTTTTCGGTCATTACATTACCGGGCAGGAGATTTTATCAGGGCGTGGTGTTACTGAGCAGGAGCTGGGGCACTATCAGCAGCTTGCATATTTAACTCCCTTAATCGCCAAACTGGTGTTCTGTCCTCATGCTGGCCTTCAGTTCTGGGCTGGGTTGCTATCTCTTGCTCCCATAATGCGAAATGTATCTGCTGATACAGATTAACGTCATATTCCTGTATGCCGGTCTGCCGACACCAGTGCTTTGGCTATTTTCGGTCATAACAAGACCTGGCGAGAGATTTACTCAGGGCGTGGTGTGACTGAGCAGCAGCTGGGGCACTGTCATCCGCTTGCAAATTTAACCCCCTTAATCGCCAAACTTGGGTTTTGTCCTGATGCTGGCCTTCCGTTCTGGGCGGGGTTGCTATCACTTGCTCCCATCATGCGAAAAGTGCCTGCTGATACAGATTAACGTCATATTCCTTCATGCCGGTCTGCCGACACAAATGCACGGGCTTTTTTCGGTCCTTACAATACCGGGCAGGAGATTTAATCAGGGCGTGGTGTGACTGAGCAGCAGCTAGGACACTGTCAGCCGCTGGCAGATTTAACCCCCTTAATCGCCACACTGGGGTTGCCTCCTGAAGTTGGGTTTCAGTTCTGGGCTAGGTTGCTAACTCTGCTCCCATAATTCGTAGTGGGCCTACTCAAGAGATTAACACCTCATATCTTTAGACTGGACTGACGACAACGATTCACAGTTAGGAAACGTAAATCAGCACACCGGTGAGATAGATTTTAGGGTCTAAGCAAGAAATAGGGTAGGCGTGAAGATTCATTAATGGAGCTCATAACGTCAAAGCGTAGAGAAGTCGACAAGAATCGTGGTTTAAAAAGAATGAGCATTAGGTATGGACTAGAGAGTCTGAGCTCTCATCTGCAAGTTAAGCTCACAAAAAATCATAAAAAAGTAAACAAACATTAGCTTAGGATTGAAACAAAGGATAGAATTGTACGTATAACAATGAAATGGACGCATTATGCGTAAAGTTTACATATATGCGTAAAAGTCGGTTTTCAGTGCAAAAAGGTCATAACCATGAATTTACTTGAAAAGATCGCCCTCGTTGGTCAGCGCATGAAAAGCGAGCAGATTTCTCTTAAGGAATCTCTGATGGCTTCATCAAGAGTATCTGTTTCTGATGATAGTGTTGATGGTGTTGATAGACTGATCTACAACCACTGTTTAAATAAAAAAAATCTCTCTGATTTTTTTGGGAAGTCACGAGTAACGTTCAATAAAATACTTTCGGACTTAGAAGAAAAAGAAGTTGTTGGTGCACCTATTTATCAAAACAAAAATCATCTTTACACCCGCTGGGATGTTCAAAAAATAATGGATGCCCTGGGTTATCCCAAGTACCGCGATCATTACTTTAGCAGAGCTATTGTTACTCAGAATCATAAAGGCGGTACAGGGAAAAGCACTACATCTGTAGCTTTAGCAGTAGCAGCTGCTTTAGATCTACAACTGAATGCACGTGTATTAATGATCGAATGGGACCCACAAGGTTCGATTGGAAGCAGCATGATTCAAAGTGTCTCAGAAGATGATGTCTTCCTTACAGCAATTGATGCAATCCTTGGAATTTATGAAGAAAATTCTGAGTATAAAAAATATTTAGATTCAGGATTCTCTGAAGAAGAAATCATCACTAATATGCCTTTTTCAACGCATCTGCCAAACTTGGACGTGATAACGGCATTTCCGACAGATGCTCGTTTTAAAGATAAATACTGGCAATGTTCTAGAGAAGAACGAACGTCTTTGTTACTACGTTTCAAGGAAGTTATCTTACCGGTACTGAAGCAGAACTATGATTTGATTATTATAGACACTCCACCTGAAGATTCACCTTTGATCTGGGCTGCTGACGAAGCGGCCGATGGGATTCTTGTCGCAGTGTCACCACGTGAATATGATTACGCCTCTACTACAGACTTCATGCTTACAATAAGTGAAAGGTTTAAACAATCACCAAGTAAGGGCGATAATTTAAAATGGTTCAAAGTTCTTGCTGTCAATGTTGATGACAAAAGTCCATATGAAAGAATAGTTTTGGATAAATTAATCAGAACTGTTCAGGACCTTTTGATGTCCGCTAACATAAAAAATTCTGAAGCATTTAAGGCAGCTGCTTCCAAAGGGCGTACAGTGCTTGATATCAAAAAATCAGAGGAACTTTGTTCCGCAAAGCAACTTGATGTCGCAGAAGAATCTGTATTACAGGTATATCAACAATTTATAAATGAAATAAAAAGTTTTTCAGCTAAGCAAGGAGTTAACGCATGAGCGATGAGCAACATATCGGGAATGATAAATCTCGATATTTAAACGCACCAAAGCGGACAGAAGTCGGTCACCGTTCAGGTCTTGCGGGTTTGAAAACAGCACCTCGCATAAAAAAGTTATTCACTCTTCATAAGGGCCGAAGACTTGAAGCGGAACATGTGATTGTTCCAGCCCAGAGAGTGGAGAAGGAGACCTTAGTCCATCCAGCAAACCCACGAAATCAAGAAGCCCTTACAGATTATTCTGTTAGAGATATTCTTAAGCAGATTGAAGAAAGAGGGGTCGATACCGAAGGGATCGCTGTAAAAAGAGATGGGGTTTATTTATTAATAGAAGGAAGTCGCAGACGTTTCTGCTGTATAAAGGCAGAAAAGGATCTCCCCCTGTGGGTACTACCGGATGAACTAACCGAAGATGATATAAATTCAATTATATCCGCAGCACAAACATCTCGAAAATTTTCATATAGAGAAGTTGGGTTTCAATTTATCAAGAAAATGGAAGAAAAGGGATTTTCTACTAATGAAGAACTCGCAGCATATCTTGGGATTAGTCATGTATCGGTAGCCAAAAGAATCCAGGCGGCACGTATTGACGAAACATTGATCTCTTTATTCCCGGATTATGAAGGAATACCGAACTCCTATTATAGTCGCTTGTCTCGTTTACAGAAATATGTGCAAAAAAATCTATTTCCTTTAGATGAAGTAATAGATAATGTTAAAGAGGAAACAAAAGATTTAGACATTGGAGATCTCCAAGTTGCCCAAAAAGTTGTAATGGAGAAAATCACACAATCTGTGGAAAGTGTTTGTGAAAAATCTTATTCCACAAAATGGGAAACAAGTGATCTTATTACTTTTGATAACAAAGATAAGTATGCAAGAATCAGTAAAAACAATACTGGAAGAAAAATTCGCATTGAATTCAATAGGATAAGTGCGGGTTTTATTAAGGAGCTAGAGGAGTTCATAAAAGAAAAATTAAAAGTATCAGAATAAATATTGAACTGCATCTTTATGATGCAGTTCATATGATTTATATTTTTAATTTCTTGTTATATTAATATGGGGTGTGCGCAGGTTCAGACATATAAGGTCTTAGTTCTATATGAACAGAAGCGCCATTCCCATCATTTACTACGTTTAAAGGTGCTTTGCCCGGCAATGACATAGTTGCAACGTCAGGTCCAGAAACAGCAAAATTATTTTCTGCTGAAGGCATTACTGTAAAAATCTTTATAGCAACATTTTCATGTCTAAATAAAGAAATCCCAAAAGTAGAACCAGCTTCGGTATTGCTCACGTCCACAACCACAGGGGTTTTTCCTAGATATTCATTAGTTAGTATGTTTTTTACTAATGCCCCTTCCGGGACAGTATAGATACGGTATGGATATGCTAAAACTGAGTGACAAAAACATAATAAAATAACAATTAATGTTTTTTTCATAGATTATCCTCATTCAAAAATAAAAGATATAACTCTTGAAAATCGTGGTTATTAATTAGGTCCGCTTTTCCGGGAAAATCGTAACTAACAGAAAATAAAAGAGAAAGAGTATCTTTTCCTTTTGCTTTGGGAGAGATTCTGCTAAAAGCACGGTTAATAAACATAAGTTGATCTTCATTGTTGAAGCAAAGTCCAAGCATTCCAACCGTAGGAACTACGAATGTGCTTACGCTGCCTGGGGGCAAAAGTTGCTTACTACGGGCATTGTAAGCACAACGACTACCACCTAGCGTTAGGCCTGAAAGCTCAATAAAACTTCTGGTTCCATTCTTGGCGACAAGCCAAACATCAGTTCCTGAACTTTCGACACGTAAAGTAACTTTTCCGTCAGTAAAGGCCTCACTTTTATTGTATAGAATAGGGTCAAAACCAACTGTCGGGAGTTCTTCGATTTTACTTTCTACTGACTGACAACCAGTCAGTAATGCAAACAATAAAAGTGTGATAACTTTAATCATCCCGCTTCCTTAGATTGTTTTTGGCGCTGGTTATAAAAGATAATGATTCACCGGGGTAGAGAATTGTTTCTTTCGTCCAATAACGATAACCACCGAGGATATCTTTTCTTTTCTCAATATAAACCGGTTCAGAAAATTCTAAATGTTGATATTTCGGAAGAGATAAGATTTTATATTTTACTTGTCCAACTAAGAGGTAATTCTTCTCTTTAGGATTGATGGTTACTGAATTACCAACACTTTGAGGTATGTTAAGTTTTTTTATATTTAGATCAGAATCGTCAGGAACGGACACTTGATCATTAGATGTCTTTCCGGGAAGAGTAAACCCTTTACCCTGATCCGGTCCAAAGATGGCAATTACATCTTTGTTGTTTCTTGTGATCGAAACGATAGCCTGAAGGGGCGTATTAGCAAGGTCATTTATAAACGATATAGTTATACTTGATTTAGGCTCGACCCAAATAATGCTTTTTCCGGATGTGCCTTCGCTTAATGCAATTTTTTCATTTAGTAAGATTTTATTTTTGGCAATGATATTATACTCAAGTTTCGGTATCACCATAAAAAGTGATTCTTTATTTGAAACATTCATGATTTCTAAGAAATTGGTTTTGGTCATGCTGGTCTTTAGAACAGGCCTATATTTACCATTTATAAACCACCTTCCGTTTATAAGCTCCGCTTTAGCAGATATAAGTGAATCACTTTTCTGAGCGGCAGAAGAAAAAGCATCTTTTCTTTGCTCTTTCTCTTGATGTGGTGCAGCTGCTGCGTGAAGATGCAAAAGTAATGTTGAAATTGAGATAATCTTCCATTTTATCTTCATCTTGTTACCTCAATGTTGTTTTCAATCGAATCGAGTTCTAACGGATAGGTTTTAAGTGAATAAAACTTGTTTGTTGTTTGTATTAGCTGATGACACAATAAAACTGGATTGTTCTTCATGATTATTTCTACTAATGTAAGTGCTGGTGAGTCAGTTGGCGGTATACCCGGAGCAACTATTACCTGGTCTTCTAATTTTGACATATAGAGTGATCCAGTATTTATATGTAAACAATTACCGATCAGTACTGGAAGATTGTTTTGAGTACGACCATGGGCTTTTCGAATGCTGTTTACAGGATTCCTACCTAGGACCATAAGGTTGACGTCATTTATCATCATTGGTATTACGGCATGGTCCATACCGAATAGAAACTGGCTCTGAAAAATATTCACATTGGCATAGTTGAATGCTTGAAGCGCATTATAAGTATCAGTGAATGATGTGCGGATAGGGGCGTAATCAGAAGGGCAAACCCCAATTTTTATATCGCCTTTGAGTAAAATCTGCATCATCGTACCAAGCTGGGTATTAAGAAGTTTTTTTATCTCTTCCTCTAAATAGTAACGATTTACAGCTTTATGCCACTTTCCGCCCATTACACACCATCTCTCATTGAGGTATGTGCTGGGGTAAAATGTTCTCCGGTCTTTGTTTAATGGTAACAATTTTTTTAACATTTCTTCTCCGGCTCCGGCAGCTGAGAAATGCCTCACAAAACGTCCATCGAAAAAGCCACTGTTTATCGCCTTCATCAACTCTATGGGTTCCGGCCCATAGTCAAACAAATTTCCAGTAGAGAAAATTACTATCTCTTCTTCTGGCTTTGTAACTGATTGAATCAAGTTGCACAGCGCAGAGTAATGTCCATGAGGATCTGCCAGAAAGAAAATCCTTCCCGAGAAGTTTGTAAGGTCTATAGTTTGGACGTGCTCAGCTGCCATAAATTCCTCTACGTATGTTTACATCGATGATACGGTATTTCGAGCTATGATTTTTTTACATAAAGGCGTCATTTTGGATTCTAAGCCTAAGGACCTTTGTTACTTACTGGTAAAGGCTCCAGTCCTGGCTCTCAAACAGTTCATACTTAGGATGCAAAGTAACTTTCTGATTATAATTGGCTCCTTTATAAACATGTTTACTTCATGAATACAGGATATTTAACGGTAATGTATTTAAAATGGAAGGATGCTGAAATAACATAGAGTTACGTATTTTTTTAATAGTGTTGATGTTGATAATAGGTCACCATTAATGTATAAAGTTAATATCTAATATGGTCCTATTAATAAAAGAGAGTTTTTATGGCTGAACTATTAAAATCTGAAAGTCCTGTTTCACAATCATTGCAGGATATCACTGAAGCTTTAAAAATCGTTGTCGATGATGGAAGTAAAGCTGCAAAACTGGTTTGTCTTAATGAAAGAAACGAATTAGTTCCCTTGCTCACACAAAATAGTTTTGTTCCAGATTTCCGTGTTCGCCATGAGGGTCTCAATCCTTTTAACTATCTTATTGATGGGCTGGAAAGGTTTTCGCATCACAGCGAATCTAGTAACTCACTGGAATCGACTGATGTATCTCACCAATACGATGAAATTAGCCGGTTAAATGTTCACCATGCACTTCATGCTTCTGGTTTAGTTCCTCAGGATGTTCACCTCTTTGTTACTTTACCTCTTAGCCAGTTCTATACTGCTTTAGGGGAAACGAATATTGAAAATATTCAGAGAAAAAAAGATAACCTGATGAAACCAGTTGAGCGTTATCTTGACGGTAAACGCTATTCTTTCAACGTTTTGTCTGTGACTGTTTTCCCTGAATCTTTACCAGCTGTGACCCGGGCAGATGAAATTGAGGATATTGCTTCATTTGAATCAAGTTTGGTAATTGATCTTGGTGGTACTACTCTTGATGTTGCAAGTATTACTGGGCAATTAGAACAGATTTCGAAAGTAAAAGGTTTTGACCGTATTGGTTGTTCTATTGTTTACGATGAGATCAGCAGGTATCTTGAATCTGAGAAACTGAATACGAGTAATGCTTACATTCATCATCTTGTTGATAATCGTCATGATAAATCAGCTTTGAAGGTTGCAGAGGACAAGCGTGACGGTGTTTTTGATGCGGTAAACTCTGCGGTACAGAAGTTGCAAAGTAAAGTAATCAGAGCGGTTACACAAGTCGAAGAGAGGCCTCATAATGTTTTCCTTGTTGGGGGAGGTTCATATCTCATCGAAACAGCTATTCGTAAACATTTTGAAACGGCTAAAGTTATCATGGTAGACAATCCGCAGTTCGCATTATCTTTGGCAATTGCTGATACTATTTATTCAGAATAATGAGCTAGAACATGGCTAAAAACCCTATCTCAAATAAGGCAGATAACGACCGGATTCAGATCCGGTCTTTCTGGATATCCGAAAGAAAAGCACCCTATGTTTATAGTTTCTTGAAAAAAACAGAACTTTCTCATAGGGGTGACCAACTGGATTTAATTAGGTCGGCTATTAGTACCGGGTTGGTATTGAATAATTTATTTCCTGACTTGGCAAATTTTATAAATGGTTTAAACGAAAGATTAACACTTGCAGATCTTAATAGGTTTCTGAATGATGGAAATACTATAGATACTGAACCTAAGCCTCCTATTAATGTATTGCTAGAGAATGTCTTAGATCAAAAGTTTAAGGAGTATTTAACACCTCTACAATTAGATAATTCAAAGCAGGATTCTGTTTCTGTAAAAGAAACCTTCCTTGTACAAAAGGAACATGCCTGCTTTGGTGTGAAGATTGAAAATGAGGGAAGCGATACCTCTATACCATCTGAAAGCCCACTTTCTTCAGATGCATCCAAAATTTCAAAAGAAAAGTCCATTTCCGCTGTGGTGCCAGTGCTAGAAAAAGTATCGGATGAAAATCAAACCGCCTCCATAAGCATAAAATCTAAAGCTAAGGCAAACAAGCGACTGGCAACTTTGGCAAGATAGGTGAGAGACAGTACAATCGACTTCTGAGTTCCAACTTGTCTTACCAGGAAAGCCAGCATACTTGCTGGCCTTTTTTTTGTTATAATAATTTCAGGCTTCACCTGGGTATGTAAAATTACTGTTAATGAAACGGTATTTTAGGTTAATTTGGGTGCTGTTACAGGAAGTGCGGATTTTTCCTAAATTTGTAAAAAACCTAAGAATTATCTTAATAAATCTGGTACTTAATTATTATTTTACTTATAAAGTCTCTGTGCTTTAATGGTTATGTAAGGATTTTTTGATACCCTTATACCCGATGGACCTAAGGTCACTGACAACGATGTTCATGTAGAATCTTCGTTTCTGTAATCCCTTTTGTTCTTGTCCCAAATGTTTGATTATTATAATAAAGGCTGATCGAATGCTATCTCGCAACTCACTAATACATGGTTTACGCCGAGACCAGTTAATCGGAGTTCTGACTATTTCAGAGTTTCCGGTAGTTATGGTAGAAAGCCACTTCATTCAGTCTGAGGTTATGGGAATAAAACCCGTAATTTTTAATATTGATGAGCTTCTTGTTTCTATATCCCCAATTTCCTCTCTTAAGTTCGATTGGGAGTGGGCCCCAGTTGATACAATACTCATTGAAGTTATCATTCCACCTGTAGAGTCAGACCTTGTAAGTGCAGAAAATGACTTCCTCCGTGATTCTGGTATCGGCCATATCCAGTGCGAGCCTGGCGGAGCATCAATACGACGTACAGTTACCTTCGTTGGTGGAATAACCGCTGATAACTTACTGTATCAGTTGAGGCTTATGTGCGTAAGTGCGTTAAAACTTTTAGGAGAGGAACTGGGGGATGAAGTCTAAGATTAGATATGTTTTATCTGGTTTTGTTGTGATATGTGCATTTGCTGGAGTTTATAAAATCCTAAACAATGTTCCGGTTAAACCTGACCTTTTGGACTTCACTGGAAACACATTTAAAAAGACATCACTCTTCCTGCCATGTGATAAAAGCTCGCCTTCTTTAAACATTAAAATTGCTGATAACGAGAAAATCGTGATCAACGGCATCGCTTCAAAAGTAACTTTTGTTGAAAAGGCTGACCCCGTCAAAAGCCCTGGTTTTTGTGATGATCTTGATCTAAACAATTCTCGCCTTGTACATACGGCATCTTACAGCATGGTGATTTCTGAAACCAAAACAGGATATACACTCTCAAATTTCAAGCATCTTGCCGATGATGAATCATTAGGTGGTATGTGGTTTTATCAAAAGTGACTTTTTATATGGCAACTTCAGACTTCTCTCTTAAAAACCATAATGTAAAAGCTTTTGGTCAGGATGCAGCACTTGTCATTGAGATGAACAATGAAGATGTTAGCTCATCAAAACCTTCACCTTTTTCAAATGAGATTGATAATTATTATCTTACATTGCACGTCGCTCCGAGGAACGCCAAAAAAGATTATGACTGGGGCTCAAACCGTTCTGTACTTCTAAAATTGTCGACGAATGAAGTTATGCAGATGGCATCTGTATTTCTTAGAATCATGCATACTTTAAAAATTGATAAGAGGAAAACCTCACATCATGGCCACGTCGTATACAAAAATATAAGCGTTACCCCAAACGAGAGGGGCGGTTTGTTGTTATCAGCAGGGATAGTTCCAGTCGATAAAGACGGCTTAAAACCCTTCATGCACATGGTCCCCGTCTCACAAATGGACTGCGTTAAAATTGGCCTCTACATACTTGGATATCTTGCTCAAAAAACGCCTTGGGTAAGCTCCGAGTCTATAATTACCGCGCTTCGCTTATCTGAAGCCAAGAATTCAAAATAGCGTATTAACATACGGAATACATGGAAAAATACAGGTTTTTTTAAATATTATACGAACGGATATTTCTGTTTTTCATCGTAAAGTGAGTTTAATTTTGCTCAGAAAAACAGGTATTCGTCATGAGAAAATCAGGTTTAGGTTTAGCCCTGTTGTTTTCTTTAATTGCTCCGATTAAAGCGGTCTATGCCGAAGCGATTATGATTTCAGGAAAGCTACAGGCTGATTTGCCAGCCGTATCCTTTGACCCGGGGCCGGGCGACTTTGTTGCATACGTTAATTCTAACACTATCACTGCCTCAGGTGCAGGCACAGCCTGTAATGTAACGGTTGATGATCGAGCGACTTCCTCTGTTGATAACCTCGTTTGTTTTTTTGAGTGGTTACCCAATACCTTGGGATTTACTTCTAACGGTTTCACTCTTTCAGGCGTTCCCAACACCACCGGTGATTTAAAACTACCTTACAAGATTTCTTACTTCTCTGGTTCTGAACGGAAAAAAGTTGAAATAGTAAAAGGTGAATATTCAATCAAAAGTGTGGCACCGGTAAAACCTACTATCACCGGTCTTAAATCATCCCTGAACGGATTAGTCTATGACGGCTTTTCTTTCAAATCGTATTTAAAGGATGAAGCGATCAAAGATATCGCTGTTTCTGTTGAGCCCCGCAATTATATTCAATACATCTCAATAGGTTCAGGCTCCGCCTGTGAAGTTCCTATTGGCGGAACTTCCTGTACCATTGAAGTTGGAAGCATTAAGGCCAGTGATACAGATGAACTTTTGGGTTCACGTGATATCACAATTACAGCAAACTCTAAGAATAATTATTTCGCACCTCCTGAATCCAAAAAGCTTGTTGTTAACTGGGATTATCGGCCTCCTGTAGTAGACCATACACTTTGGAATTTTACCGATGAGGCTAAAACAATCAAAGTAGGTGGCCAGGACATCTATACCGGAGCCAAAACCGTTGCTGTGGCCGTTAAGGTACCCCAGCAAGAAACAGAAGGTGAATGGTGGCTCCCAACAGCTATGTCGCTCACTATGACTCCGGATGGCGTGTTTAAACCGACGACTAAAGTGACTTTAGATGATGGCACTGAGATTGATTTCAAACAGTCCTGGGCAACCCCTTTACGTAGAACTTTACAGCCGGTAAGTGGACCTCAAAAAGTCGGTGATGAGTACCTCTATATCTTCGACTTAACGGATCTTATAAACGGGTCCTACGCAGCGACTTTTACAGTAGAAAATACGAGCAAAAACTCTTCTACGTACACTGAGCCTGAAAGCAAACTGATGCTGTCTGATAACCCAACGCTTATGGTTCTCAAAGATGGGCAGGTATTAACTAAACGAGCACCCGTATACTTCCTGAACGAGATTATCGTTGCAGCTTTCCAGGGGCAGGCTGGGGTTGCTGACATAAAATCAGTAACAATAGACAACAAAGTAGTTTCGTTAACACCTACAAATTATAGAGGTATTTACTACCTGCCGGTTGGAGACGATTTAGCAGTTAATTCGGATCACGAGATTACTGTGGTGGCTGAAAACCTTTATGGAAAAAACGTTAATTTCAGTACCGTTTTCACTTATCAACCTACTGGATTCACTCTCAAGAATCTGGAAAAAAACGTAACTCTTTACTCGCGTGTACGTCAGTATACGGACCTGCTTAGTCAAACAGCTGGTGATAAATGCACTCTGTTTACCACAGAGGAAAATGCGAATGCTTACCTCGCCTGGTATGGGGAAAAATCAGATGTTACAGCATGCTACCCTCAGTGGAACAATGTCCCTGATGGGTTGGAGTTCTATTTTAAAGGACGTACCCCGGGTCTAACTGGATTCTTTAATAAAACAGGTGAGAATCTGCTCGACTATCAAGTCTATATGATTAACGGGAAGGGCTCTAAAGCGGTATCCGCAAGGAATCGCCGTACTCTGACCACACAATTACCATACAACCCGATCATCTCTTACAAAAAGAATAAAGTCATAGCTGGCATCAATCCGAACACTGCTCTGGCTTATACGACCGGGGGGGAGGCCGCTCGAATATTAGCGAAGGTGGTACCAGCTGACGTTACGATGATCGTCTCTCAAAACGGCTCTGAGGCTGTCAAAACGTCATTTAAAAATCGTTCCTCAAACAACGATGCAACGACCTTTGTACAAAGGGTTAAGGTTGCTGCTGCACCATTGTGGACAAAGAACGTCTTTGACATAGCTGTAGAATACTCAAAGGATCCAGAATTAAGAACTACAGACACACTCAACGTATATACGGTGCCTGATTTCAATATTCGAGCATCGATGGAAGTGGATGACAGAAAAACAGCCACATCTCTTGAAGTGCCCTTAAAGGTAACAGTGGGGCGTTATAACAACTCCACACGTAAAAGTGCATTTGACCGTAAAACAATGGGAGAATGGGACGTCACGATATACTCGCAAAAAAGTGTATACGGCAAAGATCCAGAAACAGGCCGTTATAAAACTACATACGAAAGAACTGCGCTGACTGAAGCATTGCCGGTCAATGATGCGGGCATTGTCGAAACCAAGATTAAAATTGAAAATATGGATCTGGGTAATATGCGTCTGGTTGGTGTGGCTAAGGTCAGATCGCCATTCTCTGATTTTGAAATGAAACGTGAGACCAGTGCTGTAGGCATTCGAATCTATAAAGGTGAGGAACTGGAGGGTAACCTGTCGAAAAGCCTTATTATCGGAAGGATCCCACTTAGTACTCTGGTAAGCTTCAAATCTGCCAGTACTGCTAACTCTGACGCACTTGCCCCCACCGAATGGCAGCAGTCCTCTGATAATGGTCAAACCTGGAATATGCTTTCCGACATGACCGGAAAGAGAAGTGTAAGTATCAAAAAGACAGAAGTAGGAAAGTGGCTTTATAGGGCAAAAATGACCAATAAATTCACATCTAAGGTTTCCTACACAGATGCCTTAACGGTAGTTACCTACAAGCAGCCTAAGCTCAGTATAGATGTGACAGACATTCTTCAGGGCTCAGATGTACCTGTAACCCTGCTTGATAACGATGAGCCTATACCAGCAGGCACCGCTGAGGTTCTCTGGTCAGAGGATAAAGTCAACTGGGTGCAGGGAGATACAACTTACACTGTGGCTTCAGCTGATACCCTACCGTCTACGATTTATGCCCGGATGCGTTACCTTGATTCCGATGAACTGGCAGAGGAGTCTTCATGGAAGGAAACGTCTGCTCGGTTGGCAGCCGCAAAACCCAAGCGCCTTTCTGTCTCGGTAACGGGGGTTTCTAAGGTAGAGGTTGGTCAAAAAGTTACTTTGGAAGGTAAGTTCACGAACCCTAACAGTAAGTACCAGAATGGTAATAACGTAGTTGAAGAATGGAAAACACCGGATGGCCAGACATTTAAAGGCTCTACACTGTCTGTTACCCTTACTGAGCAAATGTTGGATAAACAGGGATATGCTGCTTTTGAATACAGTGCATGGTTAGCGGACAATAAGGAGAATACGGTTTCTACCCGTAGAGTTTCTGTCAAATCGTGGGTTTATAAATTCCCCGAAATGAAAATAAGCTCCAAACTTAAATACGACATGGCACCGACCACCCTACGCGTTGCGTTGAGCGGTATTAAGGATGGAGACTATCCTGGTGTTACTTATTCCCGAGAATGGATTTACGACAAAGAGAATCTGGTAATCACTAAAGATGAAGGTGACACCAAAGAATTTACAATTGAAAATCCTGGCAAATATACATTGATGGTTGTTTTCAAAGATAACCGCAACAATGAACAGCGTATCGAAAATACCTTTGTTGTCGATGAACAAACGCCAATGAACGTTGAGATGACACCCAAGTTCTCTAACAAATATATGAGAGCTCCACTCGATGTAACCTTAAGGTCAAACATCAAGCTATCTCATTCGGCGGACTCGATAGATACGGTCACATACAAGGTGAACGGTGAGGTAATACCCAGCGGCAAAAATTATTGGGCTCAACTGATTTCGGGTTTAAAAGAAAAGAAATACGAGATCACAATTGATGTTGTTAGTAAACTTGGACAGAGAGGTTCAGCATCTGTTGAGTTTGATGTCGTTAAAAACGCAGTGCCTAATTGTACATTGAGCTACACGGAAACCAACCTAAGCTGGAGCTTTACCAATAAATGTGATGATACTGATGGAAAAATGGTTAGATATGAATGGTTCATCAACGGCGAATTAAGGAACGTTTTCGGTAGTACGGCTACACTTTCTAAAAACCTTAACCGTGGTAAGCAGGACATAAAAGTAATTGCTTATGATGATAGTGGAGACTTTGCAACGCAGCACGTGACAGTTTTCGGACCGGCTGAAGAGGCAAGTAAGTCTGAAAACACTGTATCAATACCAAGCAGTGAGTAATAAATTTTTAAATATAAAGCCGGGACATTTTGTCCCGGCTTTTTTATGCCCAACAATTGGACCTTTGAAAAATTAATACCGGAAAGTAACTTTGCTACAAAGGTATCTTTCATGGCCGCTAACAAGGCTGCGTCTACATGCTGAGAAATTAACATCCTTATAGGTTAATATTAGGTTAGTTTGCAGACTTCCGAGCGTTGAAAAACATGGATAATAGTTACTTGGATAGAGGTGTATCTACTTAGTAAAAATATTCTTCAGTGCTAGTGAGAAAAATATGAGCGACTACATACCTAAAAAGAGAGGGCTGCTTATACTGGATTGGTATGTCCCCATTAATATTTTATTGCTGATTCTCGTTATGTGTGTCTTTTTCACCCGTTATACATTTGGATACGGTTTATTGAATGGGTGCCTGCCTGCTGATTTTTATATGATTGATCATTCGGATAAAACTATTAAAACTGGTGAACTCATAGCTTTCAACATGCCGAAATCGGTTCGTTTTATCCCAGAAAATGAACGAGTCATAAAAATTGTTGCCGGTGTGGGCGGTGACAAACTCAAAGTAACAATGGATGGGGTTTATAACGGGGACAAATTTTTTGAAGCTAATGCACGTCGTATTTCAAAGAAATACAGTATTCCGTCCATTTTGATTGAAAAAGAATTGATAATTCCTGAAGGCGAAGTTTTCCTAATTGGGCAAACCGATCACTCATGGGATTCCCGTTTTTGGGGAACAGTAAAGCTGAATTCAGTAATTGGGAAAACATATGCGATCTTTTAATGTAAATAAAAAATATTTACCAATACTTCCTGGACTTGCGTTATGTGCAGTTTTAAGTAATACAAATGCAAGCACTGAGTATCAACATGATGCTGACCTAATCGCTCAGCAAGCAAAAGGGCTTGGCGCTCAGGCTAAAGGTGCACAGCAGCCAGATGGGGCTCTTAGCCTTGATGCTACGCTAAATTCACCAGATGTGCAGAAGTACATTGCGCAAGCTGAAGCACTCAAAAAAAACCAGGACCTGAGCAGGCAAACAAACCGTGGTTACGTGCCCGGTATGAATGCGGATAGTGTTCAAGCAGTTATAGACCATACCCAGGCTATAAGGGCCCAAAGTAATAACTCTGATGCTGTCAACGATATAATTAGAAGACGTGATGAAATTCAGGAAAACGCCAGCCTTAATGAAGCGGCTCTGAAAGCTGTGGAAAATAAGCCGGAAGTCATGCGAGGACAATCTAAAAATATCGAAAAATTGTTTGGTTCCTCGGGCATCACAGCTGCTGACTTCGAAAGAAAAATGGATAGCACACGTGAAGAAGCACTATCAACTGAAAATGGTATAACGATCTTTGCTTCATTTAGCTTACCGGATTATGTACTGGAAGACCTTTTACGTACGGCCTCAGAGCATAAAGCTCGTGTAGTTTTCAATGGTCTAAAGAAAGGAACTACTCGGCTACCAGAGACACAGGCAGCAATAAACCAAATGATTGTCAAAGGAAAATTTGAATCTCCTTTGATTACAATTGATCCTGATAGCTTCAGTCAGTATCAAGTAACTCAAGTACCGACAATTATTTCTCGGGAGCAAGCTCGTTTTGCAAAAATGGTAGGGTCCTTCAACGTTGAGTTTTTTCAGCGAGAACTTGCTAAAAAACCCGATCAGGACATTTTTCCTGTTGCTGGTACGATTTATCCCGTTGAAGAAAAGAGCATCATTAAAGAACTGGAAGAACGCGCACAAAAATATGACTGGGAAGGTGCAAAAAAAAGGGCCGTTGCGGACACCTGGAAAAATCAATGGATGGTCGATCTCCCTCCTGCCCAGGAACACAAAGAATTTTTAATTGACCCTACAGTGAGGGTCACTCAGGACGTAAAAGATAAGCAGGGCCGTGTAATAGCTTCCGCCGGTGAGTTGATTAATCCACTTTCGAGATTTCCTCAAAACCTGACGATGATAATTTTCGATCCACTCAATCCGGGCCAGCTGGTATGGGCTGAGCAGCAGTATCGACAACGTCTGGGTAGTGGAAAAGTAATGCCAATGTTTACCCGTATCCAAAAAGATAATGGATGGGATCACCTAAATGATTTACGTGAAAAATTTAACGGTAAGGTGTTTAAAGTAAACGAACAGATTATCTCACGCTTTCAGATTAAAAATACACCTGCGCTTATAACTACTGACCAAGATAAATTCCGGATCACCCTGTTTAGCGAGGCAGAAGTCCGTGGAATCGGAGCCCCAAATCTTTCAGAGGAAAAATAATATGAAACTCGGATTTATTATAGGCGCTCTCTTTGCAACATGGCTGACGCTAAATTATCCGGACCAGATGAGAAGTTATTTTACCAAAGCCGTCGACTATATCGAAAGTGTTGCAACATTTATTACATCCAAGTGAGCATGATGGTGAAAAAATTCAAAAAGTTACTTTTAGAGTTCATTGTAGCAGTTATGCTTTCGCTTTCTATACCTGGTATGGCTATGGCAGCAGATGCTGGAGTCCCTGGGGCTATGTGTCAGTCAGCTGGAGTGTGGCAGGGCTTGATTAAGAATATCTGTTGGAGCTGCATTTTTCCCATGAGGATAATGGGCATAGGGGCTGCTCCAGAAGGCGCTGCACCTTCACGTCCGGGTTGCTACTGCACAGATCAGAACGGCGTACCGGAAATAGGTTGGCAATTGAGCTTCTTTCAGCCGGTGAAGATTGTAGAAGTTGTAAAGAGCCCCTGGTGCAGCCCCTTTCTTGAAGGCACGATGCTTCAAAAATCGCAGTTTGATATTGGTAAAAGCAACACTAATCAGCCAATGACAGCAACTGAAGCCGGATTTTACGATGTTCATCTTTGGGAGTTCCCAATCATGACAATGCTCAAATTACTGATTATTGGCGAGTGCACTGCTGAACCCTATATAGATGCCAGCCTGACCTATATAAGCGAAGTGGACCCTATGTGGGAAAGTGATCTGCTTACACTCGTCCTGAATCCCGAGGCAGTAGTTTTTGCAAACCCAATTGCCTCAATGGTGTGCGCTGCTGACTGTGTAGCAGTAACAGCAGGAAAGGATAATCTCGCTGCATACTTTTGTGCCGGATGCGATGGCAACCTTTACCCATTAACCGGCCACATTTACGCAAATGATGACGCTGTAAGGACGAGTTCACTGATTACCCAGCGTCTTCTGACAAAACTACATCGCCAAGGCATGCTGATGCGAACGATGGGAGCAGACGCAATGTGTGAGAAAACGTGGGAATACTTTACACCACGTTCCCAGTATCGGCTTTCAATGCTTTTCCCTACTCCTGAGGCGAAGGGACCGGATTGCTGTCATCGTCTTGGTGATTCGGTACACGACTGGTCAACCCTTAAAGGTGGGCGCAAAAAAATAGGCAACGATAATTATGTCTATATGTTGTGGCGTTACAATGACTGTTGTGTTCGCTACGTTCCAGGCGTTTGATTTCTAAGGAGAAAATAAGTGAAACTTAGAAAAACAATCACCTCAGCGATTATTGCATCAATGGTTGCCAATACTATGAGTTGGGCTTTTTATGTCACACTCATAAACATGGTAATGACACCACGTGTTTACGCTGCTGACGCTATATTTGACCAGCTCGAAAATAATTTTAACCTTGCAAATCCTAACGCAAATCGCAATGCAACCACCAGTGCTCAGGACATTGTGGAGAAATACAAGAACGCGGATTCAGGCGAGAATGTCAGTGGGAAGATCACCGAGAAATACGTGGGTAAAGCCGAATCCGCTAATCTTAATCTCGGGAAGTATGGGGCAGGGAACTCTAATGAAAGTGTCATGAAAAATGCCGCATCCGATGGAAAGTCTATTGGTAGCGCCGTACAACTGCCGAGTATGTCTGGAGGGACAATCAATTCAAACTACACCAAGGAAGGGGCAAAGCTGCTCTCTCGTGATGCTAATGGCAACATTGGTATAAGCAGTAATCCCAATACTACTCCTGGAACCAAAACAAATACGGGAGAGATTTTCAGCTCAGAGCAAAAGCACAGCGATATAAAGTTCAACGCCGCAGATCGTTATGGGGATGAGGATGGCTTTGTTAACGATATAAAGAATCGGAAAAGCCAGTTATTTGATGCTCAAAGTTATGATGGCGTTGCCTACCGCACCCTCGTAAATGCTAACAAGGACAACCCGGCATCGTCTGTAAAGCCTAACGATCCCATGTTTACTGCGGGGAGAAATGAGATAACCAATGCTGTTGCTGGTACTGGAAACTGGCTTCAGAACTGTAATGTTGAGACCTCCAAAAAAACAGTAACCACACACTATCCTGATTACAAAGAGTTCTACTGTAACTCGCCTAAGCAAGATAACTTCAGCAGCTGCACGATAACTCGTGACTTCTCTGTTCCTGTATACATTTCAGGCGGAAACGGAGACATGTCGATGTGCGGCGATAATTGTGTGCGTATATGGTTTGGTCGCCGTGATGACAACTACTGGAGTGACGGGGTATTTGATAACGAACTGACATTAAAATTCCATCCGGATGCAAAATTGGCCTCAGCAAAGATTGTTAACGCGGAGTGGGATGACCACATGCGGGTAACACTTGATGGCACGCAGATTTTTGCTCACATAGATGGTGCATATCGAGAAAGTGACTATCCGGCTCCAAAGGGATCTTGGGAGTTAAAAAAATCGTGGAAACTCGACAAAGTATACGATGTAACTGAAAAGGTCAGAAAATCAGTTTATGAAGAACCTGATCGTGAAGTGACAATGGCATCCAGAGTCTGGGTTGGTGGGGGAGGTGAAGGGTACTTTGAGGTTGAGCTGACGTTTGAAAATATGAAGCTCGAAGATAAGCACGTCCAGGAACCAGCTGGTTGTTACGATGCTGTACAAACACCAAATACATTCTGCCGTTTCGATCGGTTTAAAGATATGGATGTTGGCACGAAGCGGCTTCCGGAAAGCGTGCTTTCTATGGCAAAGCCGCTGTATGAAGGCGATAAAGGCTTTCTTACCTGGAAGACTAACCTTGAAGGCTATTTTTGTGATCCATTGGCTAAAGACAAGATTTGCTCTTATGACGCCAGTGGGAAAATTATGAAAGACGCTAATGGAAAGGACCTCTGTTACAACTACGAAGAAATTAAGAGTATGCCTGATGCATGTAGTTCTTATAAAAATGATGCAGCATGTGTACTCGATAAACAAACATGTGCAGAGGGTTGGTTCGATGAGGGCACTAACAGCTGCTACATGTATGAACAGAAATACACCTGTGACAGAGGTAAGGATGTAGTTCGTGAGGTTGAATCTTCTACAAATGCCTGTGTTGGCATGATCCCATGTTCTGGAGGAACATGCGAAACTGGGCCAAAGGAAGAGAACAACGATTTTGGAAAAGTTGCGGCTTATTCAAACATGGTTCAGTACATGCAGGGCGAAGCCAAATGCGAAGACCCTAACGATGCCAATTCCTGTTCTGTCTTTGAAGGAAAACCTGAATGGTGTGGTCGTTCAGTAGGCTTTGTAAATGGCCTGGCAAAGACGGACTGCTGCGAAGCACCGCAGGGAACCGCAGGAGCACTTGAAGGTATCATGCTTGCCGGATCTATGATCAGAAACACTAACTGGACCAGAGTTAATGCTCAGCTAATAAAATGGACCGGCGGTGATACAGGTACATGGGCTTCTATGTCCAATGCGGTCGGTGAGTGGACTGCATCAGCTGGTAAAACAGTAGGGCAAATGTGGAACAATGTCACGAGCTCCTTAACGAGCGTATATGAAAACGTCGCTGGTAATCTAAGCAGGGCAGTTGGGTCTTCCGCAACTTCTGGAGGGGCAGGAGGTGCTGGCCAGTTGGCACAGGAAACAATGTCCAGCTTCGGTATAGGTCAGCTTAAGCAGATGGCAATGAAGAAAGCCTACGAATTGCTACCAGATACAGTTCGAGACTTTGTCTTTAAGAACGTTGCTACTACCGGAGGAGAGGTTGTCTTCTCGGCTGCGGTTCAAAACTTTATGCTTGCATTAAACGTGATCGGTTGGATTT
Source organism: Escherichia sp. SCLE84 (assembly GCF_012584495.1). NCBI lineage: Bacteria > Pseudomonadati > Pseudomonadota > Gammaproteobacteria > Enterobacterales > Enterobacteriaceae > Escherichia > Escherichia sp. SCLE84. Next base: position 36,548 of record NZ_CP051431.1, read on the forward strand.
ATACAGCCTATCAGGTCACTAAAATGCTTTTAGAAATGTTGGTAGCATGCGACCAGAAAGAGATGGAAGCTTCTATTCATAAGAATCAAAAATCCTGTTTTACATTAGATACGGAACGATGCGTCAAATATCTGAATGTTGGTTTCACAAAGAAATGCGTTAAAAAAGCAACAGACATGTGCTGTTATAATTCCATGTTGTCACGCGTTATTATGCAACAAGCTTATCCGCAATTAGGAATAGACCCTGTCGCCTCTAATTGCGTGGGGCTATCAATAAAGCAAATACAGCAACTGGATTTCGATAAAATTGATCTGACGGAGTGGATTAATGATGCAGTTCAGGTAGGAGAAGTTCCTGATCAATATTCAAAATTCTCCGAAGAATCAATTGTGGAAAACTTACCATTCCAGAATGAGAACTATCAACTTCCATCAGAACGTACCAAGGAAGCAATGGGCGGTGAAGAAAATATGATAAAGGCCAGACAAGAAAATGCTCAGGCTATAGAAAGAGGAAAATGTAGATTGTAGCTATTTACCTCGACCGGCCATATGTGAGGTAGGTTCAACTACGCTGGATCCGGTTACGGGCAAGCAGTTGCCGAAATATTGAAGAAGGGGCCGTTAGGCCCCTTTTTTAATTACTTGGCTTTCAATGTTTTTTCTGGGAAGCCTTTTTTACCGTATTCACCGGTAAAGAGGTAATAATCTTTTCCGTTGATGGAGGCTGCAACACCCCCTGGAGTTGTTGTATTTGGGCTATCAGAACGGAAAATGATACCCGAAAAATCAGCGCTTGTTTCGTTTCCTTTAAATGGGATGAACACATAACGAATTACAGCGTAATCACCAGCGGGAAGGTTTAGCTGAGGAATTTCGGTTCCTGTTGCGGGGCGAATCGCCTGAAAGCTGTACATTGAATCTGTAGGGAAAACATCAGCATCAGGCTTAGAGGGCAGATCACAGGTACTCCATTTATTGACGACTGCCATATCAATTTTACATGTGGCCAGAGCTGCTTTCTGTTTTTCAGGGTTGTATCCAAATGAGGCCTGAGTTGCTTTTGTATGCTCAAAAACATACTTAGCTCCTTCACGTACCAAACTTTCATCATTGTAAGGCAATTTTTTTGGATTGGGGACGAACACTAGGTATTGATTGACCTGGATGTATTCGGCGTCAGAAGAACTGTACAAAGAGCCGAGGCTCATGATCCCAAAACCTTTTAGACCGCCTGTTACGTAGCCCATCGAACTATTGATGAGATACTTAGAAAGAAAGTTGTCGGCATCCCCTCCAGGAGTAACCTCTTGCTCCTTAAAATTAACGTCGAAACCAGCAAACGAATAGGCATTCTTGGCGACAGAATCATTTGCTTTAGCATGCCAGTACTGGCCGTGACTGTACGCATTCAGAGCGGTGCCTGGCGTAGTGCCGGTGTCACCGGCACAACCCGATAGGGAAAAACCAATGACGACAGAAGAGACCAGAGATACTAAACGTAAAAGTTTCATTTAAAGCCCTTTTTGTAATGTCTTTTGGAGATGGAACCATTATTCCATAGTCACGCGTTTCACAAACAACCTGATTGCATAAAAAAGGAAAAAAAGTGATTTCCAGTAGAACCAGCAGTACACAAGAAAAGCGCTTTTATAAAAATGTATAATTATTAAAACGAAGTAATGAGGTTGAAATGGGTAAGCCAACAGAAGAGCAAAGACCTGTTATCGAGAATGCTAGCGCAAACAATATGGTGATAGCAGCGCCTGGATCAGGCAAATCATTCACCATGATAGAAGCGGTTATATCGATTCTCAAAAAGTATCCATATGCAAGAATCGGGATGGTGACCTTTACTCGCGCTGCAACAAACGCACTTGCAGCAAAGTTACAAAAGCGATTGAGCAAGAAGGATCTTGACCGGGTGCTGGTGGATACTTTTCACGGACTCGTTAAGAAGCAACTGGACATGATTCGCTGGCCGGGAAAGATGTTGATAGGGCCAGCACAGAGATCTGTCATTCACCGGGCTTTGAAAGAATCCGGTGTAACGATGAAGTTTGCTGAAGCTGAATTCGTTATTGATGCTATCGGCAGAGAAATGGATACGGATGTGATTTCAGTTCGGCATAACAGACAACAGATCCATTTATTTAATACCTATCAGGCGTTATGCCAGAAAGACCATGTGGCGGACCTCAATGCTCTTTCAAAATTTGTTGTCGGTCAAATGCATTCGGGAAAAATGCGCACGTTAGATTTGACACATTTGATAGTAGACGAAGTTCAGGATACTGACTCTATACAATTCTCATGGATAGCATTGCATACAAGAGCTGGAGTCTATACGAGTATAGTTGGAGACGATGATCAGGCCATCTACTCCTTCAGATCCTCAGGAGGAGTCAAAATATTTCAACAGTTTGAAAAACACTTCAGACCTAACATATTTTACTTAAACACATGCTTTAGGTGTGAACCTGAAATTTTAGAGGTGGCCGGAGCACTGATAGGAAAGAATGTTTACCGTTATGCCAAAGAGTTACGCTCGGCAAAAAAGGGAGGAGGAAAGGTCACTTTTCGTTCATATGTAGATATGGAGGAACAGATACAGGGTATTTTAAGCCTTATAAATCAGGATCCACATGGATGGGCAATTCTAAGCCGCAATAATGCTCACTTGGATGAGCTAGAAAGTTTGATCGAACAGCCAGTAATTCGTTACGGAGGTAAATCATTCTGGGATGAAAAAGAAACAAGCGATGTGTTAAGCCTTATGGCCTTTTTCCGACAATCAAATGATCCTCGCTTAATGAAGAGAGTATTGGCATTGTTTGGAGAACAGGAATCAGTTTTGGATGATGTGGCATTGAGTATGAGAGGAAGAAAAGTTACTTTTGGCGACCTTGCCATCCCGGAGGACAGTTCTCTCGAAACAAAAACATTACATTCAAACTTCGTGCGCTTTACCCAGGAAAGTACTGATAAAGTTGAGATAGCAAAACGTTTCGCCAACCTTACGAAATGGATGGAATCGTCGTCAATCAAGATGAGGAGTAATAAAGGTACAGCAACCTTAACAAAAATTGCTTTAGACACTTGTAAACAGTGGGCAGAAAAGACTGGTTGGATGAATATGATCAATCGTGCTGCTGCAATGTCATTAGGCCCTAGGAAGAAGGACGAGGAATACAGCCCAGAGAAAGTAGTCCTATCAACCTTGCATGGTTCAAAGGGTCTTGAGTGGAATAAAGTAATAATAATGAGTTGTAATGCGGATCAGATACCAAGTAAAAGATCAGTTGGGGAGGAGGCAATAGAAGAAGAAAGACGTTTGCTTTATGTTGGATTTACGCGTGCAGAAAAGCAACTTTTTGTAATGTGGTATGGTGACCCTTCTTTCTTTTTAAGAGAATGCAGTGAAGAAAAGATAAAAGAAGCAGCTAATATTCGAATTTCTCCAGTTTATACAGAATAATTCGATATGGGCATTTACTTATGCTTAAAGCTATAGTATAAAAACAATGAGCTTAAATATCAGCTCCCAAATTTGAGTAACTTTGCTTAAAGTTACTTTCGCGTTAAGCGTTGATTTAGCCGTGAAAAGCGGCCAGCTTAAACAAGCTGTAAGACACCACCGGCAAAATGTCACCTTTGTCGCTGGTGCACTTCCCATGCCTGAAAAAGGCAATCTGAATTTACCAAACCGTAACTAATTTAGCTCCTCCTGGAGCTATTTTTGTTGCGTACTTCTAATGCCAGATAGTATAAATCAGGCGGTTCATAGCTTACGGGAGATGAATGACAGGCTTTGCCTTCGTGTTGAAACAAAAAATTGTTTCTTCCTTCTTACTATATATAGGTGACCCCAAATGTCTAAAAATAAAGCTCGCAGTAAAGCCCTTCATCAAACCTTTAGTGAAATTATTCCAGAGATGGATAAGGCGCTAAACAAACAGCTCTTAGAAGTTCTGATGAAATATACAGAACGTGATAATGAACTGATTGTTATTTTGAATGAGGACGGCCCAAATATCATTGAACTTAAGTCTCTTAAGCCTGTGTCTTTGTTGGCCGAAAAGCTTTCTGCTTATTCAAGCTATTATCATGTGGATGTTGTGGAGCTCGTGGTCAAGAAAATTGATTTCGAAGGAGCTTATAAGCTTCTTAAAGCTTCCCCAGATGTACCACTTTTTAAAAGCTTAACTGAACTGGATAAATATCTTGTTGAGGAGTTTGAAAAATACGGATTAAATTCATTTCTTGACGTGGATAATCTGGATTACTCACTTGAAAAAGCCAGTGAACTCAAAAATGAGCAGTTAATAAATTGGGTTTCGGACATCATTTGCAAACGTGAAAAATTAACTTTACGTAAGCGTTTTGATGTCGCAGTAAAGGCCCACTACGAAAATGTAGAAAAAATGTATGATACCATTCGTCCGTTAATGAAAAAACTGGGTTTCCCAGAAGATCTCATGACGCACACCTTTAGTGAGTTAAGCGTTTTTGAAACTAAAGGATGGGACCATGCAATAAAATCGAAAATTGAGACTCTCGCTAAGCGTGAAACTCAATATTTAGATGATGCGGCTAAAGCAGAGAATCGACGTCTTGTAACAGAGAAGTTGGAGAACTCTTTAGCGATTGCACCAACTAAACCAACAAGAAATTGGTTACATATTGCCGGAATTGCCTGTTTGGTAGTCTGCACGTTCATGTATGTAACTAATAAATTTATTTAATCCTGTTAAGGGGGAACCCTAACGGGGCTTCTCTTTGAACAAATCGAGGAGCGGAAAATGTCATATCTTGAATATATCAATGAAGTAAAAGTGTCCGGGATAGTTATCAGTGCTGTGGAGAAAAAAATGACTGACCAGAGTATAGGTTTGTTAATAAAGCTCAAAAATAGGATGAAGACAGAAGTTGATGGTGAAATCACTGAGAGAGAATTTTCAGTTCAAATCAAGGTGTCGCCTGAAATGTATTCAACCTGTTTCACTGGTATAAATCAGGGTGATGAGTTGATGGTCTCCGGTTATATTGTTGTCGATACTATTATGATTGAAGGGAGAGAACATCCTCTTGACTACATGAGAGTGGTAGCAACAAGTAAGTTGGCTCACATACCTAAACCTCTAAAAGGTTTTGGACAAAGTAGCTTTAATCAGATCTGACATTAAACCCACCCTAAAGGGGAGAAATCCCTTCATGGGATTTCTCCTTTTGGAGTCCCCATGAAACAAAAATTTAGGGCTACTGCAATAAGTAGTAATCAACTTAGTTTTTTTTCTATACTCGATATAGATGAAGATGAAATAACGCAAATAGTTGATTCACCCAAAGAGCATTTAAATGATGCTTACACGTCCGGATTAAACTTTAAATCAGAAGAAAGTAACATTTCTGAGATAAATTATGATTCTGAAAGGCGTGAAAATCACCTTTATGAAAAATCCAAATTACTTAAAAATCAGATTTTGCATACAATTAATTTTGCAGCAGAAACAGATTATCTATATACGGTTGAAGAATATAACCCAGATTTGGGTGGTCTGGTAATAGAATGGACCCCTGAGGATGTGTATGTTGTTTTTCTATCCGCTATGGAAGAGTCTTTGGAAATCATTAAAGAACTAGTGTTGAGGAGAAAGTTATTCTTCAAAGATGACAATGGTAATATCACAGTGAATCCACTTTTAGAAGCTGAAACACGGTGGTATATGTCAAAATCATTTGAATACACTTGTTTATGTCATGGACTTGATGCATGTGAATTTAGAGCGGAATTAAAATCATGGCTCTATTATCATTCGCATCGTTCGATTAGTGAAAACACGAAATTAGCTGAATGCAGGAATGATGATGAAATCATTTTGCATGATTGCAATGACGATATGGGCTGGGACATCTTCTTTGATCAGGATTATTTAATGTCAGAAAAAAAACTGGCTGTTAAATGGACTGACAGGGAAATTATGGATGTTTACATAAAAGCTTTTAAATCCACATTAGAGTTGTTTGACGAGCTTGTTTCATGTGATCTGTTAACTAAACGAAACGCTTTTGGCAAGTTAGAAATCAATCCAATATTCGAAAATCATTTTGAATGGATCATGTCTGAAGCTTTTGAAATAGTGGGAAATCATCTTGGTTATAATGTGCCTCAAATCAGGAAACTGATGGCAACTATTTGCCAAATGAATCTCAAATAAAATGCCACTGGCAAACATCTGCCAGAGGGCGGTGTTTGCATTTTACCGGAGTTAAAAATGTCTAATGCCGCTATGAAGTTAAATGAAACATCTTCTGATGCTTATGAAAAATTAGAAGCTCTTCTTTCCCCGGATGTTATAAAGTTAAAACATTATGTGGATAAAGGTGAGTATCTTTTAGTTCTAGCAAAGGACCTTTTTGGTATTCCAGAAATGGATCCAAAGATGGCTGTGCCTGTTTTCAAAACTAAAACCTCGTATCGAGCTCCGCTGAACAAAGACTACATACCAAATCCCCGAATACTTGAACAAGTGGTTAAACTGCTTATCAGTCCGGATATAGATTTAAGTGTGTGTCTTAAAGGTGAGTCCGGTTCTGGCAAGACTGAAATGGTAATGTACATTAGCCACATGATGAATTGGCCGCTGACAATTAAGCAGATCAACAGCAATATTCGAGTTGATGAGCTTGAAGGTGAGCGCAGTCTTAATGGTGGTAATACAGGTTTTGTACACAGCGATTTGGTAACGGGATTTCGTAATGGTCACCTCATTCTTCTGGATGAAGTGGACAAAATCGATCCTGATACGGCAGCAAAACTTCACATGCCCATTGAACGTAAGCCCTGGTCACTCAGTGCTAATGGTGGTGAGGTTATAACTGCTAATGGCTACACGCGATTTATTGGTACTGCAAACACAAACATGAGTGGAGGCGCTCGCCGGTTCGTTTCTTCTCAACGTCAAGATGCAGCTTTTATAAAGCGGTTCTTGATAGTTGAAATGGAGAAGCCCGACAAAGTTGCTTTAACCAATGTGCTTACTAAACGATATAGCTCTTTGCCTTTTCAGGTCATTGAGAAGTTCGTAAGAGTAGCGATTGCAGTAAATGACTCTGGTACAGAAGACAGTGTGATGGATATTCGTCAATTAGTAGCTTGGGTTGGCACGTCGATGACGTTAAAAACCTTTAGTCTTCTTGACACTTTCAAAATAGCTTTTGCTTCTGCTTTACCTTTACATGTGGTCGATCTTGTTCTTCAAGCTATAGATCTTTCTCTTGGCGAAGACAAGGATAAATCGCTGGAGTATTTCACAGCAAAAAAGTCGAGTTAGATGGGATTTGTTATGAAACCTCTGATATTTGTATCTCAGAGTTATCCCATCTTGAATTTAGTGCGTTTTTAAGTACGGATGGTGCTGCTACCATTGCTATAGCAAAAAACGGAACTAATTTTACTGGACTTATGCAACTGAATAACGACTATTCTTTATTGTTTTATCATGATGGTAAAATAAATATGGAAGGTCTGATTAAACAAATGGAATTAAAAGGTTATATGTATCAGGGAGCAATGGGCAATGATGATGTTGTTGCTGAGTTTCCCGGTATTCTTTTAATTTCACCAGAGAAGCTTTAATATCAACCCTATCGGGAAATCTTTCCCGTTGGGGAGGGTTTCCCCTTTTTTTTGGAGAAACCCATGACTTTAAATACTTCAATGCTTAACAAAGTATCTGCAAAACAAATCTCTGAGAATTTTGCAAAATCATATCCAGATTTACTGGAAGGTGCAGTTATAACAAAAATTGAAATAAGTGGCTGTCAAGGATCGCGTCGAACCGATAAAATCGATTTGTCTTATGATGGAGATGATATTACGGATCAAAAAAGCGTATCTAAAAGCGAAGTACGCTGGATTGACATAAAAGCCCTTAGCTTCAAAAGTACGATTACCAGCAGAATATCAACTCTTTGCTCACGCTTGTGCATCCGCTATAGCAATATGTGGATTTTACCAGTATCCAGTATGGAAGAGTTTCTGGAAGGGGCCCAAGAGATTGAACGAGAGTTTCAGGCAGGTATTCAAAACGTTGTAGACAATTATGAGATGCATATTGAGGCTGAAAAAAATAGAAGCCCAAGAATGTCTTCTTTGATTGATCAGTTGAAATTAACTAAAGATGATTTCATAAAATCCTTTAGATTTAATATTGCTCACTTTATTCCTTTTACGCCTATTAGCGTTGAAGGTGATGAAACCCAGGACTACTATCAGGAACAATTGATAACAGATCTGGCAGAAGAAGCAATGAAGGTTTATGAAAAAATTAGCAAAAATAACAATTTGCGCTCAAGTACTATTGACCGACTGAAGCAAATGCAAAATAAGATCATTAGCTTCATGTTTATACATAAAGAGGCGGCAGTACTTGCAGAAGCTATAAAACACATAATGAATAATTTACCTAAAGGTGCCATTTCTGAACCTCGCGACGTTGCGGTGTTACAGCAGTGGTTTTATTTCATGAGTGATGCTTCAATGTTAAAGCGTATTATTTCAGGAGAGCAAAAGGTTACTGACTGGTTGGAATCTATTACCAGATCATTTAATCAAAGCTCACAAACAGAACCGAACGCGCTACAGAACACAGGTATTGAAGCTATTTTAGATTCAACAAATGTGTTCCAGGTTGAACCTGTCGTAGAGAACGATATAAATAACAGCACGTTTTCAAACACTGATCCTGTAGCTGAACCTGAGAAATCAGTTTCGCAACAGGAAGACAATGTTGAAAATGGTTTTGATATCGAGCTCAAAGGCTGGTAACTGTTTGCTTTATTAAAAACCCCAGATGGGTACTTCACCATCTGGGTGAGTACCCCTTTTTTATAAAGAGGTATTCTATGAAATTAGATCTTAAATCATCACCGCGCCATATTAAGCGTTTACAGAATATAGCAAAAGTCATTAGCGGCTTAGGCGATGTAAGAGTTGTAATAGACGACAATACCAAAGGACCGTATTTTGATCCTGTAAATAAAGTTTGTGTTTTACCAAACGGCGATTATAGCGATGATGACTTTGTCAGTCTGATTGAAGGTTTTACCTGTCATGAAGCTGGTCATGGTCGCTATACCGACAGCGAGGTTTACAGTGACGCCTTTAATAGTGTTCTCAAGTCATCTGAAGGGTTTACACGCTTCGATGACGGAATGAATGCAGAGTTTGAGAGCCTCGCTGAGAAACGTAAAGCTTATAGCAGGGCAAAACGTCTTACCGGGCTTATAAATCTGTTCGATGATGTACAGATGGAAGAGAAGGTTGGTAACGATTATCCGGATGCAAAGCGGCGGCTTGCAGCCACTTACGCACTGATGGTTAAAGCCGGAAGGATGACTCCTGATATATCTTCTCGTCCGGAAAATCCTGTCCTATTTATTGAGTGGTATCTGCTTAACTCATTGCGAGTAAAAGTCCTTCAGCAGGCAGGTCACAAAGAAACACTCGATCCGTTTTTTGACTATGCCCAAAAGATACTTTCTCCAGTAATTTCTGATGTTGAGGAAATTTTTCATGATGCTCTTGGTTGTGAAAATACTCAGGGCTGTGAATCCCTTGCTCGTAAGACCCTGGCTCTTTTAGAGAGACTGCGGGATGAGGCAAGGGAACAACAGCAGCAGACAGAGCAGGAGGAGCAGGAGGCATATGATGAATCCGAGACCGATACCGATACCGATACCGAATCAGAAGATAAATCGCTTGAGTCGACTGATAGTCGTGAGGATGATTCTGAGGACGATAGTGAAGGTCAGGCAGATACTTCCGATAACTCTGATCTTGCTCAAGAGGGATGTTCTGAGCCTTCAGAACTTGCTGAAGATAACGAGGGAAATAATGAACCCACCGGTGGCAATCCCACAGGTGATAACATTATTGAAGACGATACTGATGCGATTAACCCTTCCGAGAGTGAATCAGATGAAGCCAGTTCGACTAACGTTGAAGATGAAAGTAACTTTTCATCGGCTCAATGGGAGATACTGGCAGATTTGTTGGATGCCTTTCTTGGCAGTGATGAGGATAGCGAAGATTATCACGATGCTTTGGCTAAAGAGATTGAAGGTATTGCATCAAAAGTATCCGATGACGTGAAAGCCGAATTCGGTGCTTCTGAATGGGATATCCCTGATCTCCTTATCGATTTGAATGTTTACAATGAGGCTTTGTCTCTGAGTCATTCAATCGGTAGCGACTTGTCTGTTTTACAGCAGGTTAAAATGCGTGGCCGAAACAAAACTCATGAGCGTGGAATTACCTTCGATGGAAATCGATTAATTCTGTCACCAATGGGAGTTCGTGATGTCTTCAGAGCTCAAAGCGAATCTAAAAATAGAGGGCATGTTGGCCTCGTATTAGTTCGTGATATTTCAGCGTCAATGGCTAATGATGAAAGATATATTCATGCCATTAAGTCAGATCTTGCTTTATCGATGGCCGCTGAAAGTTTGTCAAAAATGCATGTCTCCAATATAGTCTTTCCCTTCAAGGAAAGTGAATTTGAGATTATCAAAACGTTTGATCAAAGCGTTGAGGAATCTCTATCGAAATTCACTCTTGGATGTAAGGGTTATTATACCCCTACGGGATCGGCTTTAATGGCAGCTGTTGATCTGTTACTTGACAGCCAATTCGATAGGAAAATAATTTTTCTTATAACTGATGGTTATCCGAATAAATCGGAATTTACTATCGGCGAAGTTATGGAAAAGGCTAAATGTAATGGAATAGAAATCGTTGGTGTTGGTATTAAGACTGATGAAATAATTGGTTTTGAAACGGACACTTTCGTAACAGTTGATGATACTTCTTTATTGTCTATTGAAGTCAGTAAGCTAGTTCATCAAATACTTTCTTAATAAACTCTACCCAATCGGGGCAAAAGGCCCCGGTGGGTCTTTTTGCTCCATGAAGGAATAAGGAGCAAAATATGACTCAGATAAAAACTTACCGTGTAGAACATGAAAAAGTCGGTGCGATGCATAAAGTCCGTATTTTCGGACGTGTTGGTGAAGTTATAAGCAATGATAGCCCTCAGGAAAGAATCTTCCGCGAAGTCACTATAGCGGAGGGTAATAGCCAGCAGGCTGCGTTACTTGTAGATAACTACATACAGTGTCTTGAGAATAATGGCTTCACGACTGAAGCATAAATGTTGAGGGCCCCCGGGCCCTCTTTCTTAAATTCTGCGTTGTGGGTTTCTCCCTGTCTTCTGCACCGCAGAAGGCATTGAGAAACTCACAATGCCAGATAAGAGAGATCATCATGACTTATGCATCCCCGGCTCTTCGTCGTAATCCACAGGAAGTATCTGAACACTTTATTAAACTCGTTCATGCTCGAATTGCTGAAGTGTCTGGCTGGAAGTATATATTCGAAAGAATACCTGCTTTCAAAGACGCTTGTGCAAAAGCCCCGAGCCAGGTTCCTTGCCCGTTTACTGGCGCAGGGAAATCGAAGTTTCGTTTCCGACAAAAAGACCTTTATACCGGATGTGCGATCCATAATGACTTTCCGGTAAATGAGTTTTGCGACGGAATTGATGTTCTGGCGAAATATTATGAATTAAGTAAAACGCAGACTTGCAAAAAGATTCTCTCAGATTTTTTCGGGATGGATCTGCATGCTCCGTTAACTGACGCCGACATTGAAAATGAACGACGCTATAAATCAGCAGTTCGTGCCACAGAAACTCTTGACCGAGAGGAAGTGGCAAAGCGAATGCGAAAACTTGATGTGATGTATCACTATACCGGTGAAATCAAGCCTAATACTCCTGTTGCTTTGTACCTCCGTAATCGTGGGATCTCCCGCTTACTGAGTCACTTACCAAAGGATTTAGGCTTTAATAACCGGATCTACTATTGGGATAAAGATAAGCAGAAATCGATTATCTATCCGGGAATGATTGCGATCTATCGTGACACCCGAGGTCGGCCTCTGACTATTCATAGAACATACGTAGACAAAAATGGTGATAAGGCACCTGTAGAAAATCCAAAGCTGATGATGAAGCCTCCTGCCGATATGACAGGTGGCTCAATTCAGTTGTTTGACCCTCACTATGATTCAGGTAGTTCGACCTGGACACTGGGAGTGGCTGAAGGGATCGAGAACGCGCTTTCTGTTGTAGAAGCGACTTCAACACCATGCTGGGCAGCCAGCTCCGCATGGTGCCTTGAAAACGTTACTGTTCCTGATTTTTTACTGCCTCCGCCGGATGTAAAATCTATAAACTTTTATATCTGGGCGGATAAGGATATTGCTAACTCACAAGGCACTCGTGCCGGTATTGAAGCTGCTCAGCGACTTCAAAGCCGCATGGTTGAGTTTTTGGCTAAACGATATCCCGCATCAAAGCTGACAATTGAAGTCTTCGAACCAGCACAAGATATTCCTGATGGGAAAAAGGGTATCGACTGGAACGATGTTCTCCAGTTAACAGGGCAGGATGGATTCCCGATTCACTGGGCTCCTGAATGTCTTAATCAGCTGTAACAACGATAACTCCCCCGCTTTTTGCGGGGGGGGTTATCTTATCAATATTATATTTTAAAATTGTATTGATAAGATAACCGCTTTCCTTCGTGATAATTACCTGCCTTTAAGGTCTTTTCACGGCTGAGATGCTTGCTCAGTTAAATAAATGTGCGGTACTACTGGCTATGGTCGGTTGTATGACATGGTTATTCCATAAACTATTAAAACCCATAACGGGAGTATTACCGTTATGGTGATGCTCGTCGTTTTACATCGGAGAGCATTTTAATGAATTTTCAAATTAACGAAGTTTTTAATAAATTTGCTGCTGTTATAAAATCGCGCATCGTCAATGAACCATCGTCATGCTATTTGCTGCATGATAATGAGATAGATATAACGATTTTGAAACATAGCATATTAGAAAATGACAGAAACCTGTTGTACGTAGTTCGTCCTTCAGGAACGTGTTTGTTGCGTTGTGACAAATATTTCTATCCGAAATATTATCTTCGTTGCCGTGGAGATTATAAGTCATTCATATATGTCCATCTTGATCTACATAGTGGTGAAGCTAAAGAAATCACATGGGAGCAAGCAGACGATATGCTGTCTAGTCCAGGAAAACCCCCATTAAAAGGGAATCTTGGACGATTTGAGTATATAAAAGTTGTGGTTGAGGACCTTCGTATTCGAGGTTACGCTGATTATCTTCCTGCGTATAATCTTGATGACCTTCGCCGTTTTGCCTTACAGGACGACCGCCCATCCCTTGTCAGATACATTGACAATGTCATGGCAACGGTCTGATTGATTGCTAATTGATTTACATATTTTCCCTGATGGCCAACCTGCATCAGGGAGGCCTCAATAACGAATGGAGGCTGTATGAAGTTAGCTACGGACCTGGTAAAAGCTATTTTGATTAGAAATGGCGTTGAACCAGTAAATATAAGCGAATCATCTAAGTTATCTTTGAAACAACCACTGACAGAACTTAAATTCAGTTTATATTTGCGAACTGAGCATTTATCTCACTTCCTACCCGGTTATGTTTATTCTATAAAAGAATGTCCACTGTCATATGACATCGGGATCGAAATTCAGAAAATCTTCGAAAGTTTACATTTGTTAAACGAAGAATTTGAATCCCTCGGTTTTGTTTCTGTATGGATAGAAATGCATCAAAGCATTTTTGAACAAAGTCGGTTTAAGAAAAGTAACTTTACTTTTCGGGAGGAAGAGGTCGAGCTTGCTAAAGGGCTTGTTTGTTCTCACAATTCACAAATAAGTAATGCGGCTTATTTCTGGCTTCAGCACTTTGAGGAGTTTATGATTTATGTTCGTAATAAGCTTATCGACCTCTTTCGAGAGGCCTATGACCTGATCCTTGGAATGCAGCAAGTATTTTTCATTCGGGAAAAGGAAGAGCTGTTGAAAACTATAAGTTATGGCGATGAGCTGTATGAGGTGAAATTCATGGCGGCTGAGCTTTACTCTATCGAACAGAACTTAAAGTGTTCTGAATCGATAAGTACAAAATCTCAAGCTTCGGCATATATTAACCGCATCCGTGAGTTTGTGCGTTCGGGGTGGAGGCAGGGCTATATAGTCTGCCATCATAAGCGAAGTAATCAAATTTCATCATTGTCATTACCGATGTACTTGAAAGATACGTCAGGCCGAAGTGCTCGAAAGCGAGTAAAACGTCTTATATCTTCTACAGTTTGTGGTAGAAATAAAGATTTAGGTCTTACAGATTTTTAATTAAATTATACCCATGTGGGGATCACACCCCATATGGGAGTGATCCCTTTTTTTATTGAGAGAGGATCACATGAAAATTATCGAAAAAATCATTAATGCCTTTTTGGTTGTTCAACATAAAAAAATACAGGTTAAAAACATTACATTTTTAGACAATGGGCAGGGCATGTTCTCTGGTATGTCTTTTGATGCTGATGTTTCACTGGAGTTTATGTATGAATCAGCAAAAGCATATAGTTCTTGTTTCTGTGATATTCCCTTTCCAGGTTTTGAAGATGCAAATCTGGAGGAAATTACGAAATTTCAATTAGATGCTTTGAAGCAAAGAAAGAATCATTCTTTCTTTGTTAACCATTTGAGGTTTCCTATAGTTTTAAGGGAAGGGTGCAAAATCGAAAGAGGAGAAGTCTATTCAATTTCGAATTGCACTTATAATAAAGAAAGATTGCAGTATCTTTTTTCTCAGGATATTTACGGTAAGTTGTATAATTCCTTAGAGAAAGAATTAAGCTCGTTTTTCTCATTTATCAATGTTGAGGTGCACGAGTTGTTAAAAGATGCTGTATGCTTTGCATTAAAAATCCTGAATAAGATATCTTTGGATACACCTGAAAGACTTATTAAAGCTTTTAATTATCGTGACTGGTATTGTAGTTACGATGTTGAGCTTTTTAGGAAAGGCTTACCTGGTCATATTCTGGAAGAGCTCATTGCTCCAGATATCTTACTTTCAGACCTTAACGGTTGTAGAAAAATACTTAGAAATGCAAAACGATTTCTAAATGGACATACACAAACCAATTGTGTTTATATTAAATATGAATGGTGGTTGGGGCCTGTTGATACCTCACACTCAGCTAAGTTGATGTCTGACAAAGAAATTAATAACCGAAGTGACTTGAAGAATTTTTCAAAGGTCTTTTTCAAAGAGTGTTTAAGTTCTGGTAAGTCGGAATATGAAAACCATCTTAGTGAAAAAGAACATGCGCTTCGCTATAATTATTAATTAAAATTATTTTCTCCCATAGGGATTTCTCCCTATGGGAGAAATCCCTCTATTAAGAGGGTATTGAAATGAATGCTATACAAAAGTTAGTTGAATCTATTCTTGTTAAAATGGGTTTTGTTGGCGCTGTAGTGGAAAATATATATTTGGATTCAAAACCATTTCGGCATATTCGATTTGTGGCTGATATTCCAGTAATATCTTTTCTACCTCATTTGGTGAAATATCTTAAGGGTGCAGACCATCTTTACAGTGGTAACGATGATTTGCATCCTCTTTTCATTTATTTTTCCGAAGCGGCTACATTAAAAGCAGGTCCTGTAAATCTCGCGAACTTTCGTTTTGAAGTTTCTATAGCTTCAACTCATTTACGACTGGTCTCAGAGCAGCCTGATTTGCTTTTCAAAGGATTTAACCGGGATAATCTAGAATACGTTTATTACCGCTCAGATTTGGCCTCTAAGGATCTTATACTAGGCCTTGTTGAACACGGTTCTCCTTTCATAAAACATCTACATGGACTTATACAAAAGCGAATTTTAAACGAGTTCTCTCTGATTTTTTCTGTTCTTGAAAAGATTTTAGAAAGCGCGAAGCCACAAATTCTTGCTTGCTTCCATAGTGTTGATTATGAAATGAACGTAAAAATAATAGCCGAAGCTATACCTGAAACTGTATCTAATCAGATAGTCACATCTGATTATATAGTTAATTCTATATCAGATGCGGACAAGTTTATAAATCATGTTCGTCGCTATTTAGCAGGCAGGGTAATGAAGAGGCGGATATACGCTGAATTAGATGTTTGTGAAGAAACATCAAGTATTTCACTAGTGAACTTAGGATGCTTTACGTCTCCTCTGCTCGTTACGGAATATCAAATGTTTAAGCCACACTCTTCAGGGTTATATCGAAAAGCTATAAACAACTCCTTAAAACAGTTCAAACCAGAAATGCATGTACCTTCTGAAGAACTCTTTTATAATTAATCTAACCCATCCGGGAACCTGCTTCCCGGTGGGAAGCACTTCCTTTTTAGTCATGAGGTAGTGTAAATGTTTAAAGAATCTGACCACGTGGAATTTGTTAGTGCCTTTCTTTATCAAAATTTAGGCCTTAATGTTTCCGCTGACGATATAACCGTTCAATTATCTGATACTTCGTTCGACAAAGTAACCTTTGATTACGATGTAGATATCGATAATTTAAATTGTATGTTGGATCTCTACATATCTGAGCTAATAAAGCACAACGCATCTTACTCCGATTCTATTCTTTTGAAACAAAAAATAATTTATTTTCTTGGAGTATTTAAGAATTTCGGATTTTTTACGTTTGATATTCGCGGATATAGTAATACTTTAAGCCCAGTTAAAGTTATTGATATTGTTTCAATGATTATTAATGACTGTGAAGAGTTATCTAAAGCTAATTCTTCTACTGATGCTATAAGAAATCTTTATCTCGATAAAATGAAGGTGGATGGGAAAGTGTTAGTTGCGAAATTTGCACTTAAACAGTTTTTTCATTCCGACTTTGGTGACTTTATCTCATTTGTCGAGAAAAGAATTACAGATTGTCTTAATGAAACTTTAAGGATTATCAAAGCTGTTGAACATGGCTTTGTACGTGTAGGGCAGCATAAGATTAATCGCCGTATTAATGATGACTTAAAGTTATGCATTGATTTCAATACTGATGATTATCCGGCAAATATGCCAGATATATATATTAAGTTTAACGATACATTTGATGGGAACGGGGCGTTATATTGTGACAATGATGCCCTCATATCCCTCTATACCGATGTTGCTTCAATTATCAATGTGCCGGTGATGATGGAAGTAAGATTGATCAATAAAAGAGGGCGTGTTGTCTGTGATTCTTCGCATTCAACTTACGTATCTCTCGAAAGTAATGACCGATACAGAGTAACTGATCGCACATTACTAATAACTGAAGCTTTTGACGATTTTCGTAACGCGTCTCAATGATCCTTTTGCTTCAGTCCAAAAAAGTAACTTTGGTTGGCTGAAGACACTTGTCTATGACAATGTAAAATCTGTCGCTGGCATCTTCTTTTAGCTTAACCAAATTTTTATCTAACCCAGTGGGGAAGTCGCTTCCCTTCTGGGGCACTTCCTCTCAAATTCGAGGTAGTGTATATGACACATTCATCTGATGATAAAAACTATGTCCGAGCAGTTCTGAGTTATCTTGGCATAGATTTTGATGAGGCGGATATAGTATTAAGTGTTTGCCATTGTCAAAGTGACGAGCTTTCTTTTACCTGTAATATCAAAGCTATTGAACTCAAGAATGTTGTTGATTTATATGTCGATAGTATCTCTGAGAATGAAATAGAAGCTTTAAACAGAGAATCTTTAAAATCGCGACTCTGTTACTTTCTTGAGGTGTTTGACGCAGTCTCTGGTCAGTACCTTGAAATTTCAGGAAAACACTTTGCAACTAGTCGTTTTGAATATGATGATGTTTGTAGTGAAGTTCTTAGCATGTCTAATGATGTTTCTCAGTCGAAAGGTTATGACCGGGATGAATATAACAGACTGATGCAGGTTGATGGTCAGGTTATGATTGCCCGTTTTGCTTTGCAACAGTTCTGGGATACTCATTTTATTGGACTAATAACATTTGTATCTGAGTCTATAACATCGAGCCTCTATAAAGCTTATGAAACTTTTAGTGATATTAGTTTGGCTTGCTATAAACTGAGTGAATATTCTTATTCACGCTCTATCAACAGTGAATTGACCCTTAATATTTCACTTAAAGAAAATGACTTCTGTGAGGACCTATCTGATTGCTATATGGAAGATGAGGCTTTACCTTCTGGTAGGGTAATTTCTCGACGCAACAATGACTCCATAATAAGTATTTATGAGAGCTATGCTGCGGCTTCTTATATTCCGATGATTGCATCTTTGGAAGTCGTTGATGAATACGGCGAAGTGGTTACTGACCTCTGCCATACCGTTTATGTTTCAGAGTTAACCGGTGGGCGGATTAAAATCCACGACCGTAATGACTTAGTATCTGAAGTTTTCGATAACCTAAGAAATTTAAATCTTGCAGTTGGAGATTCAGTTTCACAAGCTGCTTGATTCTTTCCCTGATTTTGATTTTTTCTCACATACTCTTATGGCACGGTTTCCGTGCCTTTTTTTTGCCTCGCTTACAAGCGTCTACTCCTCTTCTACCTATCCCACCTTACATCACCACTTAAAATCTATCTTTCTAATTCCATTATCCTTTTCGTAGCCTCTAATGCTCTGGTATGAACATACTCTTTAAACTCAAAAAAGTGCTATTAACGAAAAAAAATCCCTAAAGAGATTTGTATACTGTTCTCAACCAAGGAGAGCTCATGAATGAACTAAAATCCAAAAACGAGAACAGTACCAAAAGCAACTTTCCCCCGGTTGATAATCAGTTTTGCTTTTACCATGTTGATTTCAGCATAGAACGACTACTTTCTACGGCCGAGGATCTCCAGCTTGAGTACATCTTCCAGAAACCTGGAAGTGAAGTAAGAAAGGATTTGGTTGAGCGATTCGAACGTGGAGAGCGCTTTGTTACAGCTTCACACTGTGACAATTTCTGTGAAATCCTTGGTTGTCAAGGCCATCAGGAAAATGCATAAACCCATAAACCTACATTTCCACTTTTAAGGATGTTCACTAAAGAATGATTGGAGAAAGTATTTTTGACTGGGTAATTTACGGAATATCCATTTTGATATTTGCCTCAGCACTAATTGAAGGAAAGACAACTCGCTACCCAGCACTTTTTTTCTATGGGAGTTTAATTTTAATGTTAATCCTGATAGTTGCTGGAGGCCTTAACTGGTGGTTCTACAGGTCAAAATATGGCGCAGTAATCGTTATCTTCACAGTGGTTTCTTTACTGATGACTCGATTCCGCCTGGTCATATATAAATTAAGATTAAGAAAGTTAGTTTCAGAGATCAGATTTCGTATAAAAACGGGTTTTCGTATAATTCTTGTTTTGTCGGATAATGAGGATGAGCGTAATGTTCTGCTGTCTATGCTTAGCAACGTATTGCCAGAGCAAACGCTTATTCACACGCGTGATGCTCTCGGACCTCATTCAGGGCCTATCCTAAAAGCTCTTGAGCTACATCATCAACAGGGAACAGGTTACATACTCGTCTGTGAACAACAAATCTCAGCGCGTACGTGGTTGAGTATCGTAGAAAATGGGAAACCTGATACATCTATAGCTGTTAATTTTCATTCGATCCCAGAAATGGAGTGATTTTTCAATGAGTAGAACCGTTTCACAAAGTGTCACAGAAGATTGTCTTTTTGATACCCGCACACAAGTCAGATTACAACTAAGTCGAAGCGTTCATAAAACGCTGGCATCTGCTAAAGAAATTTTACAGGGAAGGGGGGTTGATTCGGTCTCTATTGAAGATCTTGTGCGAGCCTGTCTTGAAGAGAACCAGCCAATTGATCTCGCCTCACTTTACCTTGAAAATCTCTTAAAACAGAAAGGTACCAGCATTTGCGATTTTTAGTGTTTTCAAACCTATTAGATAAAATGCCGGTTGTGTTTATATAACATCAATAATTTCATGCAACAGGTAAAACATGAGTACTCAAAAGCAACTTTCCAGAACAACCGGCACTGAACGTATGTTTAAGGAAGAGCTGGCGTTATCCTTAATTTGTTGGGTTTTCACCAGTCCATTTACCAACTGGACCGATAAAGTCTTCAGTGGTATTGAAGTTCCGTCTGAAGGACCGTCAACATTACTGGGTGAGGCTGAAAAATTCTTTCGTTTTGTCGTTAATGAAGAAGGCTACGACGCAGGAAGGGCTGCTCTTGGTCTTGACCTATGTTGTTTTTCACTTCCGTCGTGTTTGTTCCCGGACGCTGCCCTGTCTGAGGAAGAGGTTATGAGTAAGTTAACCGGAGAAGTTATCCATGGGATTCTTCTTTCCTTACCTGAATTTATTGATATGCCAGAAGTGCTCGCTTACCAGGTCAGGGATGAAATTCTTGCTTTTAACACTCGCTGTGGAGACGGGATCTTTCATGGTTGGAACACGGCTTCAGAATTGTGGAAGTTTGAAATCTTTCCCCGCACCACCATCATGATGCAGCATACTTCGGCAATACATTAAAATTAGGCGGGGCAGAATGCATAAAAAACTTTTTCTTCTCGAATGGAAACCCTGTCAGAGCCGCGTATGGGCCGGTTGGATGGCCCTGTGGTTGACTATCAGTTTTCTGATGTTATCTGCCTTGCTTATGACAGATCATCTCCTGAACAAAGTCATCCTGCCGCCAACATGGTTGTTGATCTGGTTTTCGCCAATGCTGGGGTTTTTGATAAAAGTTCGCGTCGTCGAAACTCAACATTTCCTGGAGCATGACCTCTGTGTTGCAGGTTTCTCTTTTTACCGCTGGAAGAGGTTAGTTTCTCCCGGGCTTTGGTCAGTTGACTGTATAAATGGTCGTTTTCGCCTCAATCGGATCACCCAGGTGGGTAAGACTATCCACTATCCATGGCGTCTCCATTATCATCCTTTGTTCATGAGCCCTATCGAACATAAATCGCATGCTGTGAAAGCTGTTTCAAAATGACTTCTTTAGAGGTTTACATGACATTTATGTTCTGCAAGGTCAGCCAGGGCAGCAAAATTGATTTGAAATAACATGAGCCTGGAGAAACGTATGAGTTATGACGATTTGCCCTATTTTCGTGACCAGATTCTGGAACGTATCGACTCGCTTA
Organism: Escherichia sp. SCLE84; assembly: GCF_012584495.1. Classification (NCBI taxonomy): domain Bacteria; kingdom Pseudomonadati; phylum Pseudomonadota; class Gammaproteobacteria; order Enterobacterales; family Enterobacteriaceae; genus Escherichia; species Escherichia sp. SCLE84. Next base: position 57,649 of record NZ_CP051431.1, read on the forward strand.
AGTGTTTTCTTTCGAACACCCCCCCGCTGATGGCAAACCTGATGACTGTCTCCACCGTATCTCGAACAGAAGAGCGACTGAAGCAGGTTAAACCCATCAGGGTTAGTGTTAAAGACGATGCTTCGGTTGAGGAAATTATTCAGGCACTTACTGACATCTGTGTGGATGACATAGAGTCATTAAGTCATGATTCCACCAAAGTGACCACTAAATACCCGGGTCTTATCATTGTCCCAGAAAGAGCAGATCTTCTCGAAAGCTTGATCACATCTATAAATGAAGCAAAAAATGATTTTGCTGCGGCAATGAGGCGTATCGATAATAAAAAGAATGTCCGTTTTGATAAAGTGCACAAGAAGCTCCCGGGCCTTGTCGCTATGCACTCAACAAGAAATGTCCTTTTCATCAAGTCCCAGCTTAAAAAAGTTACTTTTTCATGGCGGCTAAACCGAAACCAGGAAGTTAAAACAGCAGAGCAACTTGTGAGTTTGTTGGAGCGCAGGAGAGCCTCAGAAGTAAAAAATGTAGCAACTACCAATTTGAATGTCGTGTCTAATATCGATAAGGCTTTACACCGTCTTGAATTTCACCCACTGAAGCAGGGCGAATCTTATCGCCTTTGTCGAACTAACTCTTTCCCTGTTCCGATTGCTCACATTTTTGCATTTAGGCCTGAAGGGCAGGAACGAAACGGGAATAAATATGCTGAGACTGATTATTCAGTAGTAAAAGCATCCTTGCCCATTTTCGCAGCAGGCAACATACCTCAATTAAAAACGCTCTCTGACTGGGCTCCTGAAAACAGCCAGGGCCCGTCCAACCAACGGAAGCTGAGCCTGAAATATACAGAACTCGTGCCGGGGGCTGAGCTGGGCATTTTCATTGTCAGCCCCGAAAATTAAGGAACAACAATGCAATGGATTTCCACAGCCAGCCAGAAAATCGATGAGCGTCTCTATCGTGTCTGCGTCTGGGTAAAAAAATATCACGCTGATGCGATTAACCGCGTTGTGCTTACCGTTGATCTAAGTAAAGCCCGACATGACCCTGACGAGGACCAGGTAAGAGCAGAGCTGCTGTGCGGCCATTATTTTTTGCTTCGTAAGGAAAACGCTTCGAACTCTGCGCCTGACGATCAAAAGTTTGCTTTCCTGCCTGACGGGCGCAATCTGTGTTGGCAGACCGCAACCCCGGTGCTTCAGCATCTCCTGCTCAATAAAAACGTTCCTGAGTCGCTGAGGTTGCTTACGGACTACATACATATGCGTCTGGCCAGGCTGACAATGGTACCAATGTCCGGAACCATCATGAACGAGGCTCTGCTGGACAGCATCAGCTGGGTTAAGGTGGATTTGACCTACTTCTGGCAGTACGAACAGCTCAGCTCTCATCTGGGACCCATCCAGATAACCCACAAGGCACTAGTACGCTTCGGGCATCTGGCAAAGAATGATGAAAACTCCAGTGCCATAAGAATCCTGCGTCAGCGTCTGTCTTCAGAATTCTTACAAGAATTTCAGATGGCTGAGGATGAGCTAAAGCGCAAACAGTCGTTGATGGGCACCATGGACGTGAAAATGCTGTTTCATGCTCATTACCCCAGCCAGAAGATGCTGGTGGCTCGATATAAAAATGGTTGGGTAATGGTGGATTGTTTTCTGTTTCATCATACCAAACCTAAGAAAAAAGCAAAAAACAAAACTACTGTGGCTAAGCCTCAACTTAAAGAGACTAAAAGAGAAGGGAGTGAAAATGGAACTGGGCATTATGGTGTGCATCGTGTTGTTACTCTCCGTGGCGGCGGCGTGGATCAGTAATAAGACAGTTGATTTGCTCGAAAGATTCTATTTCAAGCGTCCGCTGAGCATGGAGTACGCGGCATGGCTACGTGTAATGTGTGCAGGCTTGTTATTGGTTTTTATTCAGGTTGCTCCACAATTTACACTTCTGTATACCCTTAAACTTGTCACGCTTATTAATCTTGGAATCCAGACAATGAAATTAAATGGCGTGTACAAATATAAAAGAACGGGAATTTTGCCTCCGGGAGGGGCACTCTCTAATCTCACCAGACTTAACCCGTTCAAGAAAAAATAAAGTTATGCGCCCGTGAGGGCGCTATTCATCAAAGGCATTTCGCATAAGCTTGATCATTGCTTTTTTACCAGCTTCAATATTACGAATGTAGCGCATAACCATTTCTTCATTCGACCAGTTCCCCATTTCCATAATCTGTGGTAGCGAGTAACCTTCAATATTTAGCTGTATCGCTCCGCCTACACGAACGCTGTGCCCTGTCCAGTAACGAGTTTTAGTCTCATTTGGATAAAGCTCATTCCACATCTCTTTAAATGCTCGTAAAAGGGAATTTTTGCTGAGCATACCGGCATCGTCCACAGTGTCTTCTTCATCTTCATCGTTCAGAAGACTTTGCTTAGCACGATAGGGTAGGTTATGCCTTTTAAGAAGTTCAGATAGCTCATTCCCCTTACTCCGAAGCTTCCAGCCGGGTGGCATATAGCCTGTATCATGGAAATTTACGGCCTGGAAAAGGAATTCATCCGGATGACTGTGCTGATCCATTTTCACGAGGTTCATCAATCTCAAGAGGCAGTTAGTTAACTGACGTGTCAGCCGGTAGGTAAGAAGTGTACTAATGTTCGTTTTTGTACGGTATACCGTCAGGTTAAATTCACCGGTCATACTATCCAGAGACAGATCTTTCAGACGTATACGTCGAATTTCGGATGAACGGAGCAGTGTTTCAAAGCCTGTCCAGATCAGGCACAGGTCACGAAGTTTACGAACTGAGTTTGTAGTACTGCGTAACTTTATCAGAGCCTTGAGATCGCCAATAAGAAAGGGAGTTGCCTGTTTAGTCGTCTTTCGCTTCCGGGCTTCCGATTGTTTTAAGGCTTCCAGCATGTACCATGCTTCAGACGTAATAATCCCGGGCAGGTTAAGCCCTTTTTTATGGATACTATTTAAGGCCTGAAGACAGCTGTTTATGCTGCTTCGTGACAATTTGCCTTCAAGATGCCCCATAAACGCAAGCAGAGCGTCCTCAGACACGGGGAGCGAACTTACTGGCCAGTCTGTATGCAACCGGGCATTCGCCAGATACCATTCGTTCCATACTCGTAGCCAGTGCAGATAGGTTTTAGCAGTGTTGTATCTCAGATGGGAAAAGTAACGGATCAAGCGTGAAAGCTGTTTATCATGGTTGCCGAACGTTTCCAGCTGCTGATGCAATTCGCTTTCCGAAAACTGTCTGATCACTGATTGATTCTTCATCCTGCTCACCGGGATACACTGGTTTTAATTACAGGTCATTTTAGCACTCATGTACCTGGTTATGAACAGGGTGGAAACAACGAAAAAGGTTGTGAAATCGTTAGGCTTAAGTGAAAAATGATATTAAGATTATCCCTGGCCAGTTGAGGCCTGTCTAAAGAAGGTTGATTATGTCTGACACAAAGCAGTCTTATTTAATGAAATTCCGTAAGTGTAGTTCGTTCGAAACGCTCGAAAAAGTATTTGAAAGGTTATGTGAAAAAAACTCGGGTGTCGCCTCTCTTGAAATTTCTGGTGCTTATGATCATCGTAAAGCCGAACTGACAATGAAAAAGTTATATGACAAAGTTCCTGCGAGTGTGTGGACCTTTGTTCGCGAGTAATTATTAATATTGGCACAACAAAAAGACTGTGCCTAGATTTGAAAATAGTTTATGCCCCTTTCGGGGCTAAAGGCATTGTAATAGCCTGTCTTTTAAAGTTGTTTATTAAGTTCGGAGAAAAACTTTAATCATAAGCCAAGCCCACTGCTAAATACATCCGATATTCTCCTTCATTTTATTAGAAGTGATAAAAGTTACTTTACCTAAACTTCTCTCTCAATATTTGTAAGGCTCTCATTTGATTTTTGTCAAACATTAATCTGGAAGACGGAAAAATCATTTCTTTTAATACGTTTTACAGAAATCCTCCTCCGTTATTTCGGATATAGTTTGAATCATTATCAAAAACGGGGTGCAGCCATGCGTAAGAGTTATACATTTGGTATTCCATTTGGACTCCAGCGAGAATCAGGACTCTTTTTAGATATTACAGAGGTCAGCCGGGGTATTGACTGTAACTGCATCTGCCCCGCTTGCAAAACTGATCTGTTAGCAAAGCAGGGGGAGGTCAAGCTTTGGCATTTCTCACACAGTACAGCTGTAGCCGGTGACTGTGATGGTCTGATGGAAGCCATCCGGGGAAAGATTATTGAAGTCATCAACGAGCACCAGGTTCTTGGTTTCCCAAATCTTCTCGCTGGCGACGATGGTGGGCCGGTTTCACTGAATGAGGTTAGTGGAAGCGGCAGTATGTTCGGAGGCACAGCTGATCTGTTCGTAAAGGTTAATGATTTATGTGTGGCCGTCTTTCTGGACAGGGATCGCAGCATTTCAGAGAAGTTAACCTTTGACCATCTTCATCCTTCCGAAAGAGTTGCCGCATTGCGTATCGATCTTCCTGATATTGAATATGAAATCAGTCAGGTGCAGCTCGGGCGACGTAAAACAACATACAGTGAGTGCATTGAAAGCCTGATCATTGATGAGACCAGTTCCCGGGAATGGCTATATCATCCATTAATGCATGAACTTGAATCTGAACCTCTTCAGGAGTATCGGGGACGGGAGCCTTCAGAGGAAGGGCCTCTTCTTCAGCGCCTTGCTGACTGTAAGATGAAATTGCCTGATATCCTTCCGGGCAGTCATAACGCGCTAGTCAGGTTACAGCAGGATACGATTGTATGTCTGTGTCGGTTAACGGTTCGGGCTTATGACATCGCTCAGACCGATGAATTTCCTTTGTTCCTTCGCTATTTCAGGTTGCACTGCCTGGAAAACAGCGAACATGTCAGTTACGAAAGACTGATCTGCTGGCAGGAAATGATTTCAAAAACCCAGGAAGGCCAGTCCTTGACACAAAACGAACTTGAATATCTTCATGAGATTGTCCGCATCGCCTTTTACAATCACCGGCTTAACAATGTCAGTATTTCAGATGTTAAAAACCATGACACTGGAAAGAAGAGCGGCAGGGTAGAGTCACAAAATTATTCACTTTTATAAATAACTTGGGCTTTGCGCATTAAACCCTTGCCGCAGGCGGTGTACCGCATATCCGGCACAGACAGTCAGTTTTTTCTGGCAGCTTAAATTTGACACTGCTTAATATAGTGATTCATTAAACAGGTTCAGTATGCTGCCAGAACGTTTTAGTCGTAATGGGCGTCCGTTAGTTTTCAACTAACTGAACGACGACCAGCCTGCCGCCTTCCTCCTTTGACAGAACAAACTGAGCGTTATTCGTCAGTTCAATTTTTTCCCCAATGGCAATCTGTCGTTTATCCGGTAATGACATAAGCCCATTTATGCCTTCATTTACTAACCACCACTGATCGTTATGGAAAACAAAATACCCAACTCGTTTCCTTTGTGCATCGGTTGTGCGCTCATTTGGCGCAATGAGGCGATTCACATGCCACGCATAGATTGACTGCCCGCTCCACACCATCAACCGGTGGTCGTCAGGACGATAACTGCCTTCCTTTCGGGATGAATATAAATTTAGAACCGGTAATTTACCCTTGTATGGCGTACCGCAGTAGGGACAAACCGGCTTTGTCTTACCTGAGAAAACGTACCATTTCTGTTCACACGCCTTGTTCTGGCAGGGCTGTATCAGATCGACTGTTTTAACCAGGGCACTTTCCCACTCATCGGCGGTCGGGCGTTTATTGGCATCGTGTAAGCCATCAATAAAGGCGCGTTCAAACAAAGGCGTCAAATAAGGGCCCATGATGGTGTAAGGAATTTTCTCCGGGTCAGCCCAGGGCAGTGAAAAGGAGGATAGCTGACTGACTTTGACTGCATTGCTTTTGTCTGTCGGATGTTCAATGAAGAGTGCCTTCTCACCCATAGATAAGGTCTCATCACGTACTTCATCCGACATGTCATGTATTTTTCCGCCACGTAGCGGATGACGGAAGAACAGATACATGTAGATAAGCACCGACAGCGCATGACGGTCAGTAGAAATGCTTGGCAATACGCGGTTCGGATCCTCTTTGGAAAGATGGCTGGTTTTCACCACTTCCGGAGCGATAAAATCCGGGGTGCCCACGACGTCGGGAGGATACTTTCCAGGGACAACCAGGCCGTCTACGTCAATGATGCAGGCATGTCCCATTTCTGGATCGATAAGCACGTTTTTATAGCTTAGATCGCTGTGACAGAGACCTGCCGCATGCATCCTTCTGACGGCTCTTGTTAGCAGCAGACAGACCTTGAGATAGGTAAGCGTATTGCCTCGTTCACGTGGGTCGAGAAATTTATTCTGGTTGCTGGCGCTGGCAAACCATTTGCCTTCCTTTTCACGGCCTTTTATGCCAAGAAAATCATCGTTTTTAGAGCCGTATTTAAAGAAAAAGTAGCTTTTGTAGGTTGGAACCACGATGCCGATTTTATCCCCATGCTCAACAACGTGGGTCGGCCAGCAAAACAGGTCCTTCCAGTATTCACCTCCGGACTGGCCAAAAATGTTTTGCCTGTAGCGTCCGGTGATCATATCAATCCGATCCCGGGCCTGCTCGTTCTGCGGTTTATGATAAAAAGCGACGACGTATGATTTATCAGGCGAGAAGTAAACATCCTTCATCGAGCCCGAACCAATTACCTCGTCAACATACTGGACTGTTTCGCCGTCCTTTGTTTTGCACGTAACAATATTTGCCATATTGATCACCGAAGAAGCGTATCCCTTACCACAACACCGCAATAGTGCGGTCATCGTGGTTCCCTGTGGAGAAAAAGTTAAGCCAGTCGCCTAACCTCTCAGGCGCAATACTGGCGTCTGTAAGGACAGGGATGAGCTCATCAAGGAGACGGGTCCATTTTTCGTCACTGCGAAGCCCGTTATCTGTCTCAAACAGAGGGTCTGATACGCCATCTGTCATGAGGATCAAGTGAGATACATCATTCCATTTACCCACGCTGATGCGGCCGCTAAACGAGGGGTCTGCGATAATGCTCTGGTCAAGAAAGCGGGTTTGTCCTGCGTATTCTCCGCTATCGGGATTTCCCAGTATCCTGACTTTACCGGAAGGGCTGTATGCACCTATCGCACCATCACCAAGCCAGAATGCAGCCGCAAACAGCTCGTTATCAGTTCGTAGCGCTACAGTTGCCAGTAGGGTTGTTGAATAGGATTTCACAGGTTGTTCTGCACAAATGGCTTCGTTCTGGATACTGTTGACCGCGAGCGTAGCTGCCTGTTTAAAATGATGAAGCATGGCGTTTATGGTTGCCTGCTGATCGCTCCCTTCCCACGCCGTGATGTGCTGCTTTAGATGGACGCCTTTCAAACCACTGAGCTGATTGAAAAGGTAATCGCCAGCCGTTTGGACTGCAATCCGGGAGCCTTCCCGGGAATTTACCGCACTACCGGCCCCGTCTGCGACCAGCATGACAGACCATCCTGTTTCCTGGCAGTGGTTGATATAGAAGTCGTCATCTCTGAAGCTCCCGGCATGCTCATGAGATCGTCCCCGGCGACTGGCGGCAGCAATACGTATGTCACCCCTGACCAGGCCAGCAGCGTCCAGATGGGACTTAGGGTAGGAAGCGTCTGCTGGTGGCTCTACCACCTTCCACAGGCTTCTCGGATCGGGATTGACTATAAAAAGCTGTTTTGTTTCGCATTCGTCGTGCGAAGCGCATGACCAGAGTACTGAAAGCTCTATATCGCCGCTTTCGGTGGGTGTACCTGTCAGCAACTTATGCTCTTTGTCAAAGGTCAGGCCAATGTTCCTGGGAAAGACAACGTCCCTGACAGTAGCCTGCTGGCCCTCATCCAGAACTATAGCAACCGGCGAAGAGAAACGTTCGCCTGCGCGGGCGTTGGGAATAACTATTTTAGCTCTCGGGGGAACGGCAGGTGGCACAGCTAATCCGGCCCGCTGCTGGCCTGTCGGTATCTGCCCGGGTTTTAATACCAGGGAAGACAGGTTTTCGTCTTCCCTCTGTGCTGGTTTATCAAATTCGTAATAAGGCATCAGCTTCCAGAACGGAGGATGAGGTTCATTTTCTGGCAGGGGTTGCAGTAATGGTGTATCGGTAGCGTCAATGCCCGGGTTATCAGCATCACTTACGACCGTTTGTTGCTGATCGGAAAGGCTGGATGCTGACGAGGGGGCGATCTCTGCGTCGTTATAACCTTCGCTAACCCGCGCAGATAAACCCTGTGCAAGGCTCTCAATCCGCTCTTTAAGCCGCATAATCTCTTCAGTAAGGGAAGGGTCGTGCGATAGAAGAAAAAGCCGCTCACCTTCTACAGGGTGGCCCAGCTCAGACAGCACTAAGCGGATAATCTTCTCTTCAAGTAAAACATTTTGCGACATCAACCTCTCCCTCTGTTTACGTCGAAGTTAGTGTTTCCGCCATCATTGCTGAATGACAGACCTGTTTCACACCACGGGCAGATCACGTCATCCGGGCCGTCAATGCACAGCAATTTTCCGCATGAGCACAGGGCAAACGCACTGGCATTACCGCAGTGAGGGCAACCCGGTACGCCATGCAGTTCGCTGGTGTTTACCTGCAAACCGGTAGCGGTGGCATCTGACCATGCAAAATAGTCTTCATCGATGGGATAGCATCCGGCAATATTAAAGCTGTTCAGGTTCAGGCTGAAATCGAGCCCGGAAATCCTTGCTGGTGGCCGTTCATACTTCATCAGATACGGACGACGGGTCTTGCTGCAACGGCCGGTAAGCGTAACGCAGTTTTCGTCGTACGCTTTTACTGGCTCGTCCTTGGCCAGCCGGACTATGTATTCAGTCTGGCTGAGCTCAGGTTGTTTGTCGTCTCCGACGCTGCGGCTGTGCGCCGTAACCGAGGCTGTGATCCATTTGATGAAGCGGGTAAAGTCCCCTTCCTGAGACTCGGTGAACAGCATGACATTCTCTGTCAGTTGCCGCAGGGTATTCAGGTCCGCTGACGGCCCCAGGCCAACGGCAATGAGATTCACTTTACTCGCGTAGTGATCCTTCCAGCGCTTCACTTCTGCGGTTGTGTCGTCAGTCGGACGTCCGTCGGTAAGGAGATACACGACGGGTTTCCAGTCGCCTTTAGCCTCATGAGTGGTTTTTCTGACCTGGGTATCAATTTGTACGGTCAGCTCACGCAATGCGGCCCCAAGGCTCGTACCGCCGCCAACGGGAAGGCGGGGAGGGTAGAACGAGGCAATTTCGTGAAGAGGTACAATCGTACGGGCTACACCGGCAAATGCGATTACCGAAACCCAGGCTGTTTCAAGTGCGTGTGGATCCTTTCTTAAATCTCCGATGATCATTTGCAGACCATCAGTCATTTTTTTCAGGTTTTCACCAATCATGGACTCTGAACAGTCCAGGACAAAAAACACGGGAAGGCGTCTCATAATTTTCCTCGTACGGCTGGTACGGCCAGCAGAAAACGTTGCTGTACAGAAAGGTGCTGCCCGGAAAGCAGCACCTTTCTGTCTGTCAGAGCACCAGCTGGATTTCTGGTGGAGGAGGGGGAAGGGTATCAGTTCCGTTATTGATCCCCGCGCTTGTGCTGCCGGAAGACACGCTGGCCGATACCCATTTAAAGAAACCTGCAAACGCGGTTGAATCTAGCGTCTCCAGAGACACAACCTTATCGGTAAGCTGTTTTAAGTGCTCATGGCCTGCTTTAGGACCAACGGCGCAGGCAATGATGGATCCGAATCCCCGGCCGCGAATCGCTTTTACCGCTTCACCGTACGCCAGGGCATCAGAAGGGGTTCCATCAGTCATCAGGAATACCAGAGGACGCCAGTCTCCTTTTGTATCACCATCTGAGCGACGTACATCCCGTTCAACACACTGCATCAGACATTCAAGGGCAGCACCGGTGAACGTCCCGCCTGCGCTTGGCACAACGATGTCAGAAAACTGGAAGTCTTCCAGCGGCGTGAGAGGAATGAACTCACGCGCCTCATTGTCATAGGTGATAATGGAGATATGAACGCTTTCGAGGGCGTAGGGATCCTGGCGAAGAGCGCTAAGCATCGCCTGAATTCCAACGTTAACGGAATGGATGGACTCACCGCGCATCGAGCCGGATGTGTCGATAACAAGGTAAACAGGCAGGCGGCGCATCACATGTAATTCCTCAGGTGCGAGACAAACGAATCTGATTCTGAAGGCTCACCAATTGCCCTGAGTTTCCAGCCTGTAGCCTCGCGTATCAGCTCGGCAAAAACCATGGAGCGCTGGCTGGCGAAGGCGGGTCCGCCAGAAAGATCGAATCGTGCCATTTCAATATTACGGGCATCTACTGCCCGGATGAAGGCATTCTGAACTTTACCAAAGTGCTGCTGGAGCTTTTCACCATTGTAGATCTGAACGATGAACACAATTTTCTCGTACTGAGCGTCAAGGGAATTCAGGCGCACAATAATTTGCTCATCGTCACCATCACCGGCTCCGGTTCGGTTATCGCCCGTCAGCCAGATATTTCCTGACTTATGGCGAAGGCTGTTGAAAAAGATGATATCGCCATTCACAAGCGTTGGTTTACCATTTTCCACATTGCCGAGATCGGTCACCTTTCCGGCTGAATTACACAGGAAAGCGATCACATCAAGGTCGTATTCTTCTTCTTTTTTACCAAAGATCCCGCCGAGGAAACCTTTCTTTTCCTCATTAATATCCCAACCCAGGCCGATAGTAACGGACGAGAGATCGTATTCATTTTTTTTCAGGCTTACGCCCTGGCCTTTGCTCAGACTGACAGACATGACATCCCCTTAATTAATAAAATTATAAGACCACGTTTACTTCTGGCGGCGGCGGTGGCAGGTCTTCAAGACCGATCACTTCTTTTTTGCTGGACTCCACTTTCTGACTGCCTACCGAAATGCTCGCACTGACCCATTTAAAGAAAGCTTTAATCGTCGAACTGTCAGCTGTATCGAGCTGAACCACGATTTCAGTGATTTCTTTGAGGACGCTGGTATCGGCATCATGCCCGGCTGCACATGCCACAACAACGCCGGTTCTGGCCGCTTTAAAGTCATTCAGGCCTTTACGCCAGTCATCATTCGGACTTCCATCCGTCATCAGGAATACAAGGGGACGCCAGTCACCTTTAGTGTCAGCCGTCGTTTTCTGTACTTCTTTGGCAATGGAGCTGGCCGTCAGGGTAAGCGCTTCGCCAAGAGAGGTGGTGCCGCTGGCTGTTAGTGCTGGCATCTGGAAACTCAGGAGGTCTGTCAGGGGGACTGCCTGTCGGGCTGAAGAATCAAAGGTGATCACTGACACGTAAGCCGTTTCGAGTGCATACGGATCCTGTTTCAGCGTGGTAAGCAGCGTCTGAACGCCATTCTTAACCGCTTCGATAGGCTCTCCGTGCATAGAGCCGGACGTGTCGAGTAGCAGATATACGGGTAAGCGTCTCAAATGTAATTCCTTCTTAAGAGATCGGAAGAGGAGAGTAGTTTCAGGAAGAGGCCAGAGTTTGTAGATTTGATAAAACGGCACGACATCTGTCGGGTGGAGATTAAATACTCAGAAGCGGCATTAAAGAAATAAGTTAACCACCATTGAATTACCGACATGTGAATGGCCTCTTATCAGAGAAAAAAATTCAGACCGTACTGGAATATAAATTTCTGAAAAAAACTCCGGCAAAAATAAACTTTCTTATGTATGAAAATCATCATACATCACAGATCTGCATGAATGGAGTGTAAATCGCCCAAAGATTGATGTGTAGCACAAGAGGATGTCAAGACACCAGGTTTTGTAGGCAGAAAGGCGCTGCTGACATTGCGGGAGGAGAATAGATCAAAACTCCGTCACGCAGATACAGAGGTGAAATATGACAAAACCGGGGTTTTCACCCCGGTCTGAGATTTAGCGTCAGGACTTTTTAGCGCTGTATTCTTTTATCAGTTCATCAACGGAGTGCAGAGCCAGCTTCTCTACCGCTTCACTTCGGGTCGAGCCACTCAGCGCAGCCAGACGGTCAATTTTTCTTAAAATCCGCATGCGTAGCGATAATGACACGGCTGTTTTTTTATCCTTATCGAGTACGACCTTCCCTGTGGACTCACCGGTTTTCAGTTCAGCATTCTGTGCGAGCGCTTCATTCATCCGGCGAAGGGTCTTTTTATCCAGCTGGCCCGGATTAACGAGATGGTAGGAATGACCTGCCTTGCTGTATTTGATCTCCGCAGAATATGACTCGCGTAGCTCTTTGAGTGCCCGGGTTAATGTCGGCTCTGAGCATTCCAGACTGGTTATAATGTCGGCAGCGGAAACGGGCTTGCCGGTGCCCAGTAAGTTGGCAAGCTTAAAAATCCGGGCCTGTCTGGTATTTAATTGCATCGTAAGATTTAGCCTGCTTAAAGGGTTAGTGGTTCAATAGGCTGAAAAATGAAGGTACTGCTCATCTTTCGAATAACCGGGTGATCGCCTAACGCTTCAACCGGATCAATGTGTTCTAAGCCTGCAAAATTTACTGACGACATCTGGCTGCGACTGCATTTGCAGGACAGGATATACTCATCCTCCAGATAGCCGGTCCGCTTACTGACCCGTTGCGTAAAGCCTGACACAATCACGTTGTCGAACGGTAGCGTATGTAAAACGATACCGACCAGGCGGAACAAGCAGCCATGGACGTGGCGGGCATAGTTTTCGCGTACGGCTTTTTGCGTCATGGCTTTTTCCGTCAGCTCCGTGCCCCGGGCATTAACGCCGTAAATCTTATCAGGGAAATCTTCAATCTCAGCTAAATCAACATCCAGCAGGACTGCTGATAGCTCCGGCTTTACTTCAAATGCAACAAGCGTTTCACGCGGCCATTCAGTTTCTGCCAGCACACCCGCCAGGTATGATTCGAAAAACGCGGCGTCTGTCCGGAACTGCTGCCGGGCATCTGCCTGAGCCGTGGCGAGCCGTTTTTCATGTTCTTCAGCCTCAAACTTCCAGTTTGCATACTGTTCGGCCCAGGCCGTCCGTTGTTGCTGGTACCGGTGCTGTCGAAGGGTATTCTCACGCTCCACATCAATCAGCTCCTGCTGCCACCGGCGAAGATTTTCGGCGTGGCGCTCAGCTTTAGCTGATTCCGATTCAAACCATTTACCCAGAAAACTAATGCCTTCGCTCTCGGCAGGCTTTTCCGGCAATGCAAGATAGTCTGGCTTTTCTGGACGCACCGGTGCCGGAACCTGAAAAGGCGACGTTCTGTTATGCAGGTATACTGCTTCCAGCTCTGCCCAGCTGATGCCTGTTTTAGGATCCGGCGTCAGCTCGTGAATATTACGGATTGCGGTCACCGCTGACATGAGATCAGCGGCTTCCTCCTCAAGCGCCTGTCTGAGCCCCGGGTCGGTAGCCGTCCGGTTCCCACCTCCGGAACGCGCGGCCCGATCAAGCCGGGTACGGTAACTCAGCCCGGTACCGGGCAAGCCCAGATTGGCATAGGTCCCCCGGCTTCCAAAAGAAACGGAAGCACCTCTCGGCCCGACACTCAGGCTCGGTGCACCGTTACTCAGGTTGAGGCGAACACCAGGAATAATGTTGATCGACTTTCTGAATCTGAACCCCATTATGATTTCCTTAATGATGCTGGGTCACGGTAAGTAATCTGATTCCATCAGCGCTTTGCTCGTTCTGTAACCCATAAAAACGAGCTCTGTCCAGAATGCCAGCCGCCCAGCGGCGATGTGTGGCGGGTTCACACATTGCTCCCTGCGACTTAAACACGGCCTGGGTAGAGTTCAGGATCCGCAGAGCGTCAGAATGCTCACCCTGAGTGACCATCAGCGCGTTTTGAATGACCTCTATCTGACCCGGGTGAATGGCCGTTTTCCCAACAAGCCCATGTGCCATATCAAGAGCCAGCTCTCTGGCCATTACGGCATGATCGTCAATATGCTCACATACGGGCGCGGTCAGGGCAAAATCACGCGGGCCGAAGACCGAAACGAGCATTTTGATGACGTAGCCCATCGGGCTGTCATACAGCGTCAGGTCCCGGGGACGGCGAAGCGACACAACGTTCATAAGATCGTTGCCGCCGATTCGAAGCGCAATAATGCGGTCGTGGCAGGGATGTTCCACCAGACGGGTGGCCAGCTCCCGCATCTGAACCACGTCAAAGACGTCTTCTGTTTCCAGCGTTGGCATCATGCACAGGTGAGTCCCGCCCATGATATCCCACCATTCAGCTAACGAACTGAGGGTAAATTTCGGCAACACAAACCCGTCGACAGCGGAAAGATCATAATGCGCTTTTAACCATCTGCCCATTTCGGCATGCCGGGGGCGAATGAACACCAGAGGCCAGTCATTTTTACCCAGGCTATGCATGCTGTTACTGAGCTCGTGCAGCAGGTGCTCCAGATTTTTGAGGGCGACGGGGATGTCTGCTTCACTGACAGCATCCTCCAGGCAAATCACCAGAGAGCGCAAACCCGGGATTTTCCCGTGCAGGACGGCATCAGCAATATCTTCCCGTGTTGCAGGCATGTATAGCGTGGCTCCCAGATTCCAGGGAGAAAGACGATTTTTCATCAAAGTACCTTCTTGATAATGGTTACAGCCCGATACTGGCCGAGGGTTCCCCCCATTTCTGTAACAACTATTCCCTTTTCACGAGCAAGCCCTACAAGCAAGGCAACGTCCGAGTCGTCAATAGAACGCACAAATACATGGTCCGGTACCCGACGTAATACAGCCCGGGTTGCTTCAGCAATACCGGGTTTTATACGATTGACGCTGTCCACTTTAAATTCATCGGCCAGGAACGCGATAACGTCGCGACTTGTCTGCCATAAGACCCGGGCTGACTCCGTATTCCAGCTCAGGGGAGCGAGGGATGACGGGGTTAACTTCTTACGGAAATGAGCGACGGTATCGACAAGCATCCGGCTGCATTCGAATTCACTGAGATGCTCGCAAACCATGCACCCGTGTAATCCTTCAGAGGACCACACTGACCGGGAGATCAGGCCTGACACCGGCGCACCCATGATGCCAAAAGGAATGAGCCAGTCATCATCACTGGCTGCAAGCCAGGAGCAGCCACAGGGATCGGCCAGGACAACCAGTCGCGGCTGCTCAGGATAGCCCGGGCGATCTTTCAGTGCGCGTACAAGCTCTCCGGTAATTGCGCCTTTACCTGTCCATCCGTCAACAAAGACAATACCGCTGGTACCATGCCGCTCTTCAATGACGTCGAGGGCTGCACCGTCAATTCCACGATCCCGGATAATGCTGATACCGTAATGCCATGAGGTTTTCCCCATGTCACGCAGGGCCTGGTGCAGCATAACGCCGAGCGGCACGCCAGCCCTGACAAGACTGGCCAGTACAATGGGCTCATCACCAAAGCGTTTGGCCAGAGCAATAGCGAGCTGTGTGACTTCTTTTGCAAGTCTCTCTGCGCCCCGATCCAGCGCCCGGTGAAACAAATCAAGATGCCATTGTGTTGGCGCTGGCTCCTGACTGAGCATGTCCGAATAATGTTTCTTCCCTGACTGAATCAGCTCTTCTTTTTGCTCAACCGGCGTCATCTCAATGACAACCGGCTTTAGCAGAAATTCCACGTCACCGGGCTGGTATGAGCCGGTAAATGTGTCATGTGGCTGCATTTTAATTTTCTCCAAAAATTCGCTGTGAAATGGCATCTGCAAACTGACTCTGACGCGGGATGCCAAACCAGCTGCACAGTTTCATAAAACGATGATCGCTCAGGCTGTCGCCCAGGCCAATTACGGGGAAGACTCCGCGTTCAGCCCGAAGTTTTTCAAGCAGCCATCTGACTGCCAGCCCTTTCTCAACCGGGGTGGGAAGCCAGGCCACGTTATTACTGTTGCGGTGGATGTAGAAGCCCTCGGTCGGAAACACCGTTTCTATCTCATCTGCAATGGCATTAAGCTCGTCAAGGCGGGTGCTGTCGCGGTGCTTCATCACCATATAAACCGCCGTTTCACCGTATTCGAAGTTCAGCCTTGCCCAGGCATTGATCCCTTTTGCGTCCATCATTTCAGTGATCAGACGCTGCATCGATGTCAGCTTTTCCTGGTAGGGAGCCAGCTGGCCAAGCATATGGGCCTTCCACTCCTCGTCGGGTTTGCCTTCAGGCGTGAGAATGACGGCCCCGTGCGTGGTGATTGCCCAGGAGTGGAAAGGGATCCGGACGCGGCTGATTTCTTCAGTTCCCCGGGCGGTAACAGGTATGAGTTCAGCCTGCTCCAGGAGCCAGTCCACCAACATGGACTGTTCTTCCGTCATAAAGCTTCGTGGATTCAGGGTGCGATCAACGGCACCGGTACGGAATGGCTCCAGGGCCAGCTCGTCCACCATTTTACGACGGGTCTGAAAGAGCGTGTCGTCAAGGTCGCTCAGAACAACGGGTTTATTCATAGGTAACAATCTCCACGACGGGCGCAACCTCAGCCAGGGCTTTAAGAAGCTGCGTGTCAATACTTTCTGCGGGTGTCTCAGTACACACAAGAATACGGTCAAACTGCTGGTGGGCGACGTTATAGACAAAATTGGGGATGCCCAGCCCGTAGTTATCCGTAAAGGAAATGGCGGACTCAATGGCATAACCAACGGCGATAGGGGAGCGGGTGGTCGAACCATAAAGTGCCTGTGCTCCGGCAGCTTCGAGCCGTTCAGCAAGCAGGAACGGCTCCCAGACGAATTCCCCGGTCCCGAGAACCAGAATACGTTCCCCCTTGCGGACGGAGACCTCATGGCCGAGATCGGCCGCAGGTGCGAGCATCCCCAGTCGACCCCAGGACTGTTTTCCCAGGATGTCCCATTCTCCGCGTGAAGTTACGTTGACTTTCGGCATGTCCGGGACAGGTGCATCAGGTAATGGGGTCCATCCCCACTGACCGCTTACAAGCGAAACCGAAGTGACGGGCAAGGATGTGCGCTCCGACAGGGCGTTGCTACTCCAGTCGGTAAGCGTAACGGCGATAACCTGTTCAATATGTTGAAGCTTGCCGGTATTACGCAGGGCAGAAAGCAGGTTAATAAAGGTATTACCGGTGGTTGCCTCGTCATCAATCAAAACCAGCGTTCGTGCGTTGGTAACACGACGTCTTTTCTCTTCATCATCTGGCAGATAGATCAGATGATCGGTGGCGTGGCTGTGTTCTTCCTTGAACTCGCAAAGTAACGTGCCATCAACCGGGTGACGGGTAGAGGTCAGATAGACAGATTCACGATGCTGGTGGCGCACTTCATCAAACACACCGGCCCCTAGCCCAACGGCGGTTTCAGCCATACCGATAAAAAGTACGGGCCCTGTCAGCGTTGCGGGGAACTGGCTGGCAAGCTGTCTGTAGGCCTGCCGCATGACTGAGGGTGGCACGGGAATGTGCCTGCCGAGTACTTTGCTGACAAACAGAAAGGCGCGTTTCGGGTTACGTCTTTCAGCGATATCAAACAGGTCATCGAGCGAAACATCACCCTGGTCGCGGGTTACCTGTATCGTACCGCATGAGAGGGTACGGCGATAAATCATATCTTCGAGGGTATCAGACATAAACACGCCTTAATTCAGATGGTTAGAGAGTGATTCCGGGTAAACGATGACATCTGTGATGGATCTCACTGCAACCGGAGAAAAGGTATTTCTGGCGCTCTGGATCACCGCATCTTCAGACATCAGACCGAGCTTAAAGGCAGCAAACAACCCGGGAAGGTTCACCCCGCTGTGAAGGGTATAACCCACCCCGCCTGACGGACGCATGTTGGTTTCAAGCAGCACCGGGTTGCCATTCACATCGTTTCGCGTCTGAACATTCACCAGCCCGTCGGCCTTCATAACCCGGGCGCAGTCACAAGCCAGTTCCCAGGCGCTTCCTTCGTTTACCAGATACTGGATAGCCCCTTCCTTACGGCGTCCCACGGCTGCGAGTATTTCGCCCTTATCCGCGAGGATATCGACGGAAAATTCCGGGCCTGGCAGGTACGGCATCAAAACAAGGGGTTTAAACGACTCAGAAGCCGATGCTGCTGCAATATACTGTTGCGGACTGACCAGACGATGTTCGGGATGATTAAAGACGGCCATGGGCGAAGCACTGTCATCAAAGCGCCAGAATCCCATGCCATAGATACCCGTCACCGGCTTCACGCATACCGGGCTGTCCGAGAACGGCGGGGCCGCGAGGTGCGTCTTTAATTCTGCCAGCGTATTCACCCGCCAGGACGGTACGACCGGGAGCCCGTTTTGCTCCATAAACTGAGCAAAAGTAACTTTTTCGTCAGCCAGAGTTAACCAGTCGACGCCTGTTGCACCGGTAGTAAGGGTGGCTCCGGTCGATTCAATGGCTGAACGGTGTTCTTCAAACCACTGGCTGTTACGGCCAGTATGAATATGGTGGATGCCGTAGGTCTGAATGGTTTCCTGAATAAACTGAAGACGTTTTTGAGGATCTTCAGGTTCAGTCAAAGAATAATCGGCAACGGAAAGAATTTCATGTCTTTCGTTACGGTGGGAGGCAAATACGGTAATAGCAAAATTATTTTTTTGTGCAAATGATTTTACCCCCTGAATAATATCTCGCTGGGAGGACAAACCTTCCATAAACCAAATTTTCTTGTTCATTTTTTTTAATTATCCGGAACGCCATGCAAATTTATGATTGAGAAGTGAGTCTATGAGTGTCTACGCTACATGTCAATCATAATATGATTAATAACTTCAGTGGTTATGGAGTGCGTCAGTGTTTTTTTTAGTGCCTTATAACGTATTGATATTTAAATTAAAAATAGAAAAATGAACACCATGAAAAGGATTTATTTTTGTGTTTTTGAAGAAAACTACCAAAATTTCCCTTGTCAGAGAACTTCATCATGATATGATTTTCTTCGTCAGTTACTAAATATACCTTTGATTGTCTCGGTCATTACCATTTTAAGGAATAAAACATGGTTTCATTAAGTAAGAACCAGACGGTATCACTCAGCAAAGAATCTTCAGCATTAAGCCAGCTTCAATTCGGTCTCGGTTGGGATCCGGTTAAGAAAAAAGGTCTTCTTGGAGGATTGTTTGGAGGCAACGACTCAATCGATCTCGATGCTGGCTGCGTATTAATGGACAGCACCGGTAAAACAATTGACACCATCTGGTTCCGCAAACTGGAATCCACCTGCGGCGCTGTTGTGCACAGTGGCGATAACCTGACCGGTGAGGGTGACGGTGACGATGAGGTGATTAAGGTCAACCTCTCCCGACTGCCTGCAAACGTTGAATACCTGGCGTTTACGGTAAACAGCTTCCGTGGTCAGTCGTTCAATGACGTCGAAAACGCGTTCTGCCGCGTTGTCGATCAAACCGGCAAAGAGCTGGCTCGCTACAAGCTGACTGAGCAGGGCTCACATACCGGGATCGTTATTTCTTCGCTGCGCCGTAATAACGGCAACTGGGACTTTACCGCCCTTGGCCATGCCTGTCGCGGCCGCACAATTGACGATATGCACTCCGATATCGTTTCAGCGGTTATTCGCTAATGAACCTGACGCCGGGGGGCAATGCCCCCGTTCCAGCCCAGGAGTTGCGGGTCCGGATCACCTCGGGCGGCCAGGTGGATGCTTCGGCGTTTCGCCTGTATGCCGACGGGAAGGTGCAGGGTGATGCGGACATGGTGTTTTATGGTCAGCCACGTAACGATGATGGTACCGTCAGCCTGGTCAGTGAAGGCCAGTACTCAACCTTTACTGTCGCGCTCAACCGGCTGAAACCTGATGTCCAGAAAATTGCGTTCACCGTGACCTGTGACGGTGGGCAGACGGTGTCCGGTCTTCGTAATCTTTCCATCGACGTGGAGCAAGGGGCTACCGGCCTGGTTAGCGGCAGTGTCGAACTGAGCGGCCGTCAGGAAGCAGCCTTAATTCTGGGTGAATTTTACCGTCGTAATAATGACTGGAAATTCCGCTTCGTTGCGCAGGGGTTCAACGGTGGACTTAAACCGCTGGCAGAGCATTTCGGCGTAAATATTGCCGACGAACCGGCTCCCGCAGCCCCGACTCCTCCGGTTGTAACCCCTCCGCCAGTTGAGACAAAAATCAGCCTGAGCAAGGTATCGCTGACAAAAGAGAAGCCTGCAATCAGCCTGACCAAACGGGATAACTTCGGTGAAATCCGGATCAACCTGAACTGGCACCGGGGCAGCGGCAAATCAGGCTTTGCAGGCATGTTCGGCTCCAAAGGAATCGACCTGGATCTGGGGGCCTTTGTTGAGCTTCAGGACGGGTATAAATCGGTCATTCAGGCGCTCGGTAATGCATTCGGTAATTATCGCGATGAACCGTATGTTCAGCTCAAGGGCGATGACCGGACGGGTGATGTATCAGACGGCGAGTGGCTGCATATCAATGGACGTGAATGGAAGCATATCCGCGAAGTGCTGATTTACGCCTTTATTTATGAAGGTGTTCCCAGCTGGGACAAGACTGATGGTGTGGTCACCATTCATGTGCCGGATCAACCGCCCATTGAGACCCGCCTGACCGAAGGTGAAAACCGTCGCACATTGTGCGCCATTGCCAGACTCGTAAACGAAAACGGCGCAATTAAAGTCGAGCGAATTAACCAGTACTTCAAAGGCCAGGACGAAATGGACCGGGCATTTGGCTGGGGATTTCGCTGGAGCGCCGGTTCTAAATAACACAGCAACAAAGGAAACAGGTATGAGCTTTTTCGACAAGGTAAAAGGTGCCATTAACTCTGGCCGGGACGAACTGACCCGCCAGGTTGGTCGTTTCAAAAACAAAAAATTTATGCACGGCACCGTTGCTGTATGTGCCCGTATTGCCGTATCGAGTGACGGCGTGAGTTCGGAAGAAAAGCAGAAAATGATGGGCTTTCTTCGCTCTTCAGAAGAGCTGAAGGTCTTCGATACCAATGAGGTGATCGAGTTCTTCAATAAACTGGTTTCAAGCTTCGATTTCGATGTTGAAATCGGCAAGGGCGAAACCATGAAATACATCCTGGCGCTGAAAGATCAGCCTGAGGCCGCTCAGCTGGCCTTACGTGTTGGTATTGCCGTTGCGAAAAGTGACGGTAACTTCGATCAGGACGAGAAACTGGCCTCCCGCGAGATCGCTATCGCGTTGGGCTTCGACCCGGCTGAATTTGGCCTCTGATCCACATCCCTAAGGGTAAAATATGGTTTCCACACACATCGGCTTCCCGACTGAAACGGTCATTGTTTTCATTGCGCTTTCAGTCGGTGCCATCTTTATTGACCTGTTTATGCACCGTGATGACAAGCCCATTTCCCTGAAGAGTGCGGCGCTCTGGTCCGTATTCTGGGTTGTGGTTGCGATGGCATTTGCCGGTTTCCTCTACATCCACCACGGTGCTGAGGTTGCCAGCCTGTTTGTAACGGGTTATGCGCTGGAGAAAGTGCTGTCGGTCGACAACCTGTTTGTCATGATGGCCATCTTCTCCTGGTTCGCCGTTCCTGATCGTTACCGCCACCGTGTTCTCTACTGGGGGATCATTGGTGCCATCGTCTTCAGGGGCATCTTTGTCGCCATCGGTACGAGCCTGCTGAGTCTGGGGCCGTATGTTGAAGTTGTCTTCGCTATCATCGTCGCCTGGACGGCGGTCATGATGCTTAAAAGCGGTGATGACGATGATGAAATTGAGGATTATTCCCAGCATCTGGCTTACCGCATGGTTAAACGCTTCTTCCCTATCTGGCCGAAGCTCAGAGGTCATGCTTTCCTGCTTAACCAGAAGGAAGTGGATGCCGAACTGGCGAAACCAGAAAACAGCGATGTCACCATTGGCCGTGGTAAAAAGGCGGCGCTGTATGCGACCCCTCTGTTCCTGTGTGTGGCCGTGGTTGAACTCTCGGATGTTATGTTTGCGTTTGACTCGGTACCGGCAATCATTGCCGTCAGTCGTGAACCGCTTATCGTCTATAGTGCCATGATGTTTGCTATCCTGGGCCTGCGTACTCTGTACTTTGTCCTTGAAGCACTGAAACAGTACCTGGTTCATCTGGAGAAGGCCGTTATCGTGCTGCTGTTCTTCATCGCGGCAAAACTGGGCCTGAATGCGACCGATCACATTTGGCATCATGGTTACAGCATCGCGGCGACAACCAGCCTGTATGTTGTACTGGGTGTTTTGGCGCTGGGCATTCTCGCAAGCGTCATGTTCCCGGGCAAACCTGAATCTGAGGAAAAGGGGAGCTGATCCCCTGAAGTGTTAACCTGAACAATTACTAATCGAAGAGGTTATTTTATGAGTGTTTCTCTTTCCAAAGGCGGGAACGTCTCCCTGAGTAAAGCAGCTCCGTCAATGAAAAACGTCCTGGTGGGCCTTGGCTGGGATGCGCGTTCAACAGACGGTCAGGACTTTGACCTGGATGCTTCAGCATTCCTGCTGGCCGCAAATGGCAAAGTGCGCGGCGATTCAGATTTCATCTTCTATAACAACCTGACGTCATCTGACGGTTCCGTAACCCATACCGGTGATAACCGTACCGGTGAAGGTGATGGTGATGATGAATCGCTGAAAATTAAACTGGACGCCGTCCCGTCTGATGTTGACAAGATCATCTTCGTTGTCACTATCCATGATGCTCAGGCTCGTCGCCAGAGCTTTGGTCAGGTATCCGGTGCGTTTATTCGCCTGGTCAATGACGATAACCAGACTGAAGTCGCTCGCTACGATCTGACCGAAGATGCGTCCACTGAGACTGCCATGCTGTTCGGCGAGCTGTATCGCCACAATGGTGAGTGGAAATTCCGCGCAGTGGGCCAGGGTTATGCTGGTGGTCTGGCATCTGTATGTGCTCAGTACGGCATTAACGCGTCCTGATCGAAAAGTAACTTTTCACCCGGGGCTGTTAATGCAGCCCTCATTCAACTGTTTGCAGGAGCTAAAAATGGCAGTTTCTCTCGTAAAAGGCGGCAACGTATCTCTGACCAAAGAAGCACCAACCATGAATATCGCTATGGTTGGCCTCGGCTGGGATGCCCGTGTAACTGACGGTCAGGCTTTTGACCTGGACGCTTCCGTGTTCGCAGTAGGCGAAGACGGTAAAGTGCTGTCAGATGCGCATTTCATTTTCTTCAATAACAAAACCAGCCCTGATGGCGCGGTAGAGCACCAGGGCGACAACCGTACCGGTGAAGGCGACGGTGACGATGAGCAGGTCAAAATCGATCTGACCAAAGTCTCAGCAGATATCAAAAAACTGGTGTTTGCCGTTACCATCTATGATGCAGAAGCGCGTAAACAAAACTTCGGCATGGTGAGCAACAGCTTCATGCGCGTTTACAACAACGACAACGGCACGGAAATTGCCCGTTTCGATCTGTCTGAAGATGCCTCAACCGAAACCGCTATGGTCTTCGGTGAACTGTATCGTCATGGCGCTGAGTGGAAGTTTAAAGCTGTCGGTCAGGGCTTTGCCGGTGGCCTGGCGGCTCTTGCCTCCCAGCACGGCGTTAACATCTAAAACAACGCTGAATCATACCCCGGCAATGCCGGGGTTTTTTTTGGTTGCGATCCGCTTTCAGGAGGGAGTAGTAGAAAGGGGACTGGAAATTTCAGAAAGCAGGTCATGTTAATTCAGACCTGAGCCTTTTAAAGGCAGGAAACGGATTTATCTCTGGTTGCTGGTTAAAGCCGGTATTCCGTGCCTTTTATCAACAGAATGCCCCTCTGATATATGTTACTTTTGCGGTTTATGAAGGAACGGGATCTGGAACATAAGATACCCGGTCAATCAAAATTCCAGTTCAACAGGTATAGAAACTTCAGCGTGATGAAATATGGTGTCACACCATATATACGCCTCACCAGAAATCCAGCGTCCTGAACTAAGCCTGGGGAACATATATAAGCGCTGCGCTTTAAAAATAATCAAAAATCAGGAGAGTTAATGTGAATCTACAATCCGGACAAAACATACCGCTTCAGCAATCTGCGATCAGGCTGAATCTTCAGTACCCTGCCAAATCCGGCTTTAAAGGCGAACCCGATACCTGCCTCTTCCTGCTTAATGCTCAGGGAAAGGTAACCGGCGATTCTGACTTTATCTTTTATAATAATCTGTCTTCTCCTGAAGGGGCAGTAAAGCTCGTTACCGGTTCTCAGCAGTCCAGCATTGAGATAGCACTGGATCGTGTTCCGGCGAACGTCAGTAAGATTGCGATCACCGTTGTCATTGATGGTGAAGATACTATCAGTGGGCTCAGTTTATTGAGCATTCAGGCTCCTGGTATCGCTGATTTTCAGGCTGAGACTCAGGGCCGCAGTGAGAAAGCAATCATCCTGGGTGAAGTATATCGGCACAATGGCGCCTGGAAGCTTCGTGCGCTCGGGCAGGGTTTCAACGGTGGTCTTGAGCCTCTGGCCATTAGCTTTGGCGTTGATGTCGCACAGCCAGCTCCGCAGCCAGCAAAGCCCGCTCGTATCAGTCTGGAAAAGAAACTTGAAACCAGATCTCCGCGCCTCGTAAGCCTCGCTAAAAAAGCCTCGGTCAGTCTCACTAAAAATAAACTGGACACCCTTGAGGCAGCGGTTGCATTTGTACTTGACGCATCCGGCTCAATGAGTGGCCAGTTCAGTAAGGGCAACGTTCAGTCTGTGCTGGACCGCATCGCCGTTCTTGCCGCCCAGTTCGACGACGACGGTGAAATGGATGTCTGGGGATTTGGAGAGAAGCACAAGAAGTATCCAAACGTCACACTGGACAACCTGGACACATATATTCAGTCCATTCGCGGGTCTGGAAAGCGTTCAGCCTGGGAGAACCTGCCGGGACTTGGTGGGACAAACAATGAGCCCCCTGTGATGGAAGAAATTGTCGACTACTTTAAGGACTCGAAAATCCCGGTATATGTTGTATTTATTACCGATGGCGGGATCAGCAAGACCCGGGCGATTAAAGATGCAATCCGGCGTTCTGCCAACTACCCCATCTTCTGGAAGTTTGTCGGCCTGGGTGGTTCAAGCTACGGTATCCTCAAAAATCTGGATGACTTTACTGACCGCCGGGTTGATAACACCCACTTCTTTGCCATGGATGATTTCGGTTCGATCAGCGATGAAAAGTTATATGATAATTTACTGGAAGAATTCAGACCGTGGATCGATGAAACAAAAAGGTTAGGCATCCTGTAATACGCACAGTTTTCGCATGGTTAAAGGAGCTCTACAGCAGCTTAATACTGTAGAGCCTTTGTTCACTGGAAATCGTACAGGGAGGAGCATATGGACCGCATCAAGTACCTGAAATGGATAGCTGAAGAATCACCAACTGATGATGAAATCGACAACTACGATAGTATCATTAGTCGGGGCGCAGAAAGGGCCGAGAAGGTTCAGTTGTCTTTAAGACGTTAATATACGGGAGTTTAAATGTTCGCAGAAATCAAAGATAATTATTCGTTAGGTGGATAAAGAAAGGTTGCCATTACCAGCTTTCGACGAGTCGAAAATAAAAACCTTATTTATAGTGACAGGGAGTATGAGCTGACGCTTGCCAATGGAACAATAATTAAAAATGTACTTAGAAAAGAAGAGTGGGAACTGTTAGAAAGCAATTCAATTAAGGTTATATTATAACGAAAATATATTTACAGTTTTGGATAGGTTTCAAACGAGTCCGGACATTTGTACCTGAAGTATCTGACATTACAGTTAAGTGACGATTATGTCAGCACGTCTGTTGCTGGCAGCTTAGCTATCGGTCTAAAAGCTGATCCATTAATAATTCTTCGTAAAGCCCAGAGGTATCGGGCTTTATTACAATATCCGTTATTTCGAAGCGTTCAAGTACAAATTGCAGATATTCCGGAGTAACGTAGTAGGGATCAGGTTCAGCCAGATTAGTATAGAGTGGGTCTTCTGCTGCATTAATGTCATAATCAATGCACATATGAAACCACTGCAAAGGTGGATCCCAGCCTAACATCACCTGAACAATTCCCTGATTGCTTTTCACCTCATACCAGTGCTGGCTCATACTTAGTCCTTAAGAAAATTTGTCATCGGAAAATAACACGAAGCCTGCATCATCGAGGCGCATAACCTTCTTCCCTTAACGCCTGTTGTAATTTATCAACTGCGCTTTTCATTACCCAGGCTTCTTCGTCACTCACAGCACAACCACGTAGATCGCTCCAGCTCAGACGTTTAACAAATTGAGCAAGGGCCATAGTTTCGTTCTCATCAAGCCGCAAACTCAGTGTCTCAATACCTTCCACTATCTAACCTCCCTTATAATGAAAAATGGCGCTTTACTTCTGACCAGATGCCGAAGCCTTGAATGCAGCCGGAACTGTCGTTGTTTCTACTTTACAGAAATGGAATTAAAAAGTGGTGATGCTGGGCACGTTTCTTTTCCAGCCGGGGTTTAAGCCAGAGCTGAAACTCATTCAACTTCTCAGCAGCCAAAACCGCTTCAACGGGGAAAACTTTATATTTACCCTGTTGCTGAGGTTCACCCAGCCATCGCCTGATGGCTCCGTCAGTCCATAAACGAGTCTCTTTTAGCCTAGTTACAGTGACCCATTTTCTGGACCATTCATCAAATTGTCGCTGGCGATCCCGATAACGTTGTTCTTCCTGCTGCCGAAGCCACTCGCGATCAACAGCAAATTTTCGGTATCCAACAAAGAGCCCTTGTACTTTGGCCATGTCATATTCCGGTTGCTTAGAGTTACTCATTCAACCAAAACCTAAACGTCGATACAAACTCTGTTTCATAACCAGGGTTTTATCCTTACCGCGACAGTAAGTAACAGGGGCTGCATAAACCGGTCATTTAGTCCGTTATGCAAAAATTATTGAGGATCCGGGCTGTTAAACTGTTCTTCCTCTTTCGCTTCCGGTGAAAAGGGGAGGTGTCACCCTGCGAGCCCGTGTAGTGAAAGGGATTCGTCGTAATACAGGCCAAAGGCTAACATGACCGCAAAGGACGCCCGGGCGACCGGATACCTGCCGGGTTGTGCGATGTAAAATCCGGAAGCAGTGATAACACAAACAGGCCCCTACAGCGTAAGGATTGTGATGGACGATAAAGAGCAGTTTACGAATCTTGTGGCAAAGCATGCCTCCGGACTCACCGAAGAGCAGCTGGCCGGGTACGATGCCTGTTCCCTGGATGGTGAATGCGTCACGCCTTCATACGAGGTTTTCCGGGGGTATCGTACCCGCCACACACTGGATGAATTTCTGGAGATGGCCATATCGCTGAATGCCATCCACCCGGATGAATATTTAACGGATATGCTGCTGAAGCCTCATGAGGTGATCGGCGCTCTGGCCGATGAAGGCGACCAGCTGAACAACGCCACCCCGGTTTATTTCTTTCCGGATACCGGCGTCTATGCAGCGGCCGTTAGTGAAACCCGGGTGCTCGATGCCTGGCTTTGCTGGCCATGCTACCCGGCGAACTGGTAACGCGGCCGTTGGAATTGCACCGGCCGGATACGAATTTAACCGACCCCGTGGCGGGAAGGCTATCAGAGTTGCATGTCCTCATCCCTCAAGCCCCCTGCCAGGCCCCAACGTGCTGTCAGGCTTCGCCTGATTCCCGATCTGCGCCGATACTTCAGCCGATAACTTTTTGTTTTCTTTTTATTTTCTTCCCATTTCCTCAAAAATCGCGGGCGGCGTGGACAGGGCACCATTGCCGCATGTGGGGTCTTAATAAGGGCAGGGTGGTCAGTTTTGCTCGATGCCAGGGTTAGGCCCTCCCCTTCATGGGATGAGGACATGCAAGTAAGCTAACTATCTGAAATGACGAAGGTTCATTTGGTGAATGTCGCTTCATATTAATGTTGTGTCACTTATGATCGTATGTAGCTGGTTGCAAAGAGGAGCGATGAGACAATAAAGTTGTATCGCTAACAAGATTTATGCTGCCACATAGTAACAGCCTAAAAGTTGTACGCCCTATTTAACAGCTTTTAGGCTGTTAATTTGATATTACAGCTTTTAGGGTGTATGTTTAGGAAACAGCCTGCAAGGTGTATCAGAGGAAACTACTGAGGCCAGCTTATGATCAATAATGATTACCCGTTAAACACGCTCAACCAGCTGCGTCCCTTGCTCATTGGTTTTCGCAAGGCGAATGGCCTGACGCAAAAAGACCTGTCCGAAAGGTTAGGCGTCACTCAACAGACATACTCACGTCTGGAAGCCAACCCTGCCAGTGCGAGCATTGAACGGCTATTCAAGGTGTTTTCCATCCTGGGCGTAAAAATCAGCTTCTCCTCGGCAACCACCTCTTCAGAGAGGAAGCAGACGGAAGAAATGCTTAAATCAAACTCACCTGCACGACAGGAGGATTGGTAACGATATGAGCCGGAAACAGCAACGTCTGGTAATTTGGATGAACGGCATCAAAGT
Source organism: Escherichia sp. SCLE84 (assembly GCF_012584495.1). NCBI lineage: Bacteria > Pseudomonadati > Pseudomonadota > Gammaproteobacteria > Enterobacterales > Enterobacteriaceae > Escherichia > Escherichia sp. SCLE84. The sequence goes on from NZ_CP051431.1 coordinate 86,121, forward strand.
CGGGTACTGGGAAAAAAGCAAAGGGGTAGACAGCTTAGAATACCTTCCTGAATGGGTTGCTGACGAACAGGGAAGGCCGCTGTCATTGTCCCTTCCTTTTACTCCCGGGAACCAGGTCTGGCGTGGAAATGTGGTACGTGACTATTTTGATAATTTACTGCCGGACAGCGAAGGCATACGCAGACGTCTGGCAATGCGTTACAAGGCCGATAGCCTGGAGCCTTTTGATCTGCTGACGGAGCTGGGAAAAGACTGCGTGGGCGCGATACAGCTGCTTCATGACGGAGATGAACCCACTGATTTATATTCCGTGAAGTATCACCCGCTTACTGAATCAGAAATTGCGGCAACTTTGCGTAATACCACGGAGACATTGCTACCGGGCAGGCCAGAAGATAACGACGACTTACGTTTATCTATTGCCGGTGCTCAGGAGAAAACAGCCCTACTGTGGCATGAAGAACGGTGGTGTATGCCGGAGGGTAATACACCAACGACGCATATATTCAAGCTACCGCTCGGACTTGTGGGGAACATGAAAGCCGACATGAGCTCGTCGGTTGAAAATGAATGGCTCTGCTCGGTACTTCTCGGCCAGTACGGGCTCCCCGTGGCAAGAACGCAGATTGCTCACTTTGAAGATCAGAAAGCGCTGGTGGTAGAACGTTTTGACCGAAAATGGTCAGGAGACGGACAATGGATCATTCGTTTACCCCAGGAGGATATGTGTCAGGCCCTGGGCGTTTCGCCATTACGAAAATATCAGGCGGACGGCGGGCCAGGTATATCGGAAATTATGGAGGTTCTGAGTAATTCAGACCGTGCTGAGCGTGACAAAGCGCAGTTTTTTATGACGCAGATAATTTTCTGGATGATGGCCGCAACAGATGGCCACGCTAAAAATTTCAGTATTTCTATTGGGCCACAGGGACGTTATCACCTTACACCAAACTATGATGTGTTGTCGGCATGGCCGGTGATCGGTCATGGGAACAATCAGATATCCTGGCAGAAGTGCAAACTGGCGATGGCCGTACGTGGCAGTAGCAACTATTACCAGATATATCGAATACAACGACGCCACTGGATCAGGCATGGTGAGATAACCGGCCTGAGTAAACAGCAGACAGAGGCGATGATAGAGGAAATCATCGCCAGAACCCCGGGTGTCATTGAACGTGTTAGCGGGCTTCTTCCGGACCAGTTCCCCCAGCAGCTTGCGGAAAGTATTTTTGATGGAATGAGGCAGCAATGCAGGCGCCTGGCTGAGAAATGACAGCCGCAATTTATAGTGTGCATGTTTTCAGAATAGCTGATGTAAGCGTGAGGATTCAGTATGACTGAAGAACAAAAAAGAATAGAGCGGGCTATTGAGTTGGCTTGTCGTTACGGCGGAACCGATGAAATGCATCATCTGCAATGGGTCGTGGATCAGATGGTAAGAGAACTTGCTGGAGAACGTTATGCACAGATTGTAGCTGATGCCACCAGCGGAGAAGATGGGCCTGATACTTACAAATGGAGTGTTGGGATCGCGCCTTAACAGCTGTCGGTCTGGGGGTGAAAACGTATTCTTCATTCAGCGAATTCCCAGGCTTCACATTAAGACTAAAGCGGCGGCCGCAGTAACGTAAGAGAAAATAAATGGCTATTTTAGCAATCATTGCAGTTATCGCCCTGGGTGGGTACGCCTACGGATTTATTAAAACCCGTGAGCTGAGCGCTTTGCGTAAAGAAATGAAACTATACGTGGATCGCATGGAAGCGGCGGAGCTGGACTTACACGCAATCAGAAGTGTAGCGGAGCACCGGTTGCACGGTGCAGGTAAACAGTTTGCCGACCTTTACAGCCGTATCGACGGTGCAACTGTGACGCTGACACCCGAAGATCAGCTGTTACTGGCAACGATGCCATTTAATATTCAGGATGTAGAAGACATCGTAAACGAGCGCGGTCCAAAGACAATTAGCGGCCGTCCATTCTGGGAAGTTGAGCCAGGCCCGCATGATTATGAATATGGCCCGCAATATCCGTATTTCCCAGACCAGCGCTAGGAAGAGATCAAGATGAGAGAGCCAAGACCACGCCATACCTTGCAGGTCATTCGTGTACCTTCTCTGGAGGTTCAGGACCTGGGGCTGACCAGCTTTGATAGCTGGCTTGACGAGCACGGGTATGACAAAACGAATGCCAGAAATAACCGTACCATCTGGGCGAGAGAAGGCGGATGGCATCTGAAACGTTGCAGAAATCTTGAAACTGGCACGGACGATTTCTGGTTTATCGCTTTCGATGGTAAAGGCGGGAAGATTTACCCGCTGAAAACCCAAAGAGACTACCGGGCTGCATATCGTAAGCTGGAAGCAGAAGGTTATGCGCCTGCGGTCATCGAGCAAATGACCACAGGCGCAGCATATAACCTGGCCTATCCACGTTCCACCCTAAAACAAGCTGAGACGGCCACCAGCGAGCCAATTCGGAAACCTGACGTAGATATCCAGGGTGAGCACTGCGAGCGCGTAGTGACGCAACGTAGTGGCGTGGCACAGGGTAAATTCAAAGCTCTGCTCATCGAGAATTTCGCAGGCCGTTGTGCGGTAACCGGTTGGGTTAATGGAGGTGTCCTGGATGCGGCACACATTGAACATGGAACCCGGTACAATCCGTCTAATGGCATCCTGATGACTCCAACAATGCATGCGCTGTTTGATGCCGATCTTATGGGCATAGATCCGGCCACCCTGACCGTTCATTTTAAGCCAGGCATTGAGGTGGGCGAGCTGTTTGAAGGCCGTAAAATCACACCGCTGGTGTACGATCTGGACTTAGAGCGGCTGGCCGTACGCTGGGCAGAATACCAGGGCCTTGCTCAGGACCAATGAAGGGTGACAGCCAGGTTGTGCCTAAACCTGGCAGTAAAACCTGCATGCCACAAACCTTTAAATTCTGACTCAAGAGCCTGGCACAAGATAAAAGCGAAATGAAAAGGTTAAAACCGGTGCACCAGACCTCTTAGGTTTAATACCTGAGCCAGTATACTGGCAGTCTCAGGTAAGTGGGTATCATACACTTCAGAAATATCCACACCGAGATAACCGCAACAGTTAAAGAGCTAAAAAGGACGGTTTTAATTTTATGAATAAAACAGCTTTAATTATGATTCTGGGAATCCTCGGATGTGGTAAAGCATTTGCAGCCACTGAATTACAGCTCCAGCAAAAACGCGTTATGCATTTCTGTGCCAATGCCAGCCTTCCGTTGTTGATTGCCGGTACAACTTATGCGAATACGTCTGACAATGGACGACCAGAAAAAGAAAGAGTGGCAATCCTGAAAAATTCAGTTGCAAGCTCGACAGCTTATAAAATGGCATCTCCCGGAGTTCAGATGGCCATGATGAGCGTGGTGGAAGATATTGCCGATCCGAAAGAATTAGCTCTACATCAAAAAGAAGTTAGACGTCTTGGGGCTAGTTATCTTTCCGACAGCGGTGTTTCATGGGCTTCAAAAACTGTTTCACCATTTACAGCCTGGTGTAACTTTAACCGTTTAGAAAGTTAAGGCTGGCAAGGCGGTTCCTGTTCAGGAAAGTTACTTTCCGTGCGGGGACCGTAAGATACAGATAAAGCTTAAGGCCTTTGAATTTTTGGAAAGCATTTGAAAATTTCATTGCGCTTGTCTGATATGAAACAGCCCTGCATTTCTGCAAAGGCTGAAAGAGTGTGTACGGACTTTGGAAGGAGTGATGATATACGCCTGAGCCATCCCATCACCGCAGACAGGGTAATTAACCCTGACTAAAGCTTTCACCTATTCCGTCGCTCGCAAGCGGCTTTCGCACACTAACGAAGGTATGGCCTTTCGTCGGTGTTAAATTTTTCGGCTATTTGCAATCTGAGGTTGGATTGTAGATTTTAGTTAGAAATGGATCAAAGTCCGTTTTGTGCAAAACTTGGTTGACAACCCTCTTTTGGATGATGTGCCGTTTCGTGCAAAAGTTGGTTGGAGGCCAAGATGGCAGAGTTCGTAGGTTCGGCTGCTTCGCAAGCTGATTTCATTTGGAAGAACGCGGAAGACCTGTGGGGGGGGGATTTCAAGCATACCGACTTCGGCAAGATCATTTTGCCGTTTACCCTGCTGCGTCGATTGGAGTGCGCACTGGAGTCTACACGGGAAGCATCGCTCGATAGCCAACCAGCCACGATTGAGTTCTTAGAAGCAGAGTTCAGTGTTGATTTCGATGCGCTGCTATCTTGACCGCCAATCAGACCCGCATGGTTCAGGTTTGTGTATGAGAGTCCCCAAATGGCTGTAGTTCTAACCAAAGCCTTGATTGAAGCCGGCCGCACCGGAAATAGTGGGTACAGAAAAAAGCAGTTGCTTGCGCTGGGCGTAAGTAACCCGCCGAAAAGCGGCTGGATCGAACGACTGATCGGCACTGAGGTATCTGACGAGCAGTACGAACGCTTTCTGGGGCACAGCACGAGCAAGCTGCATATTCCGGTCGAAAATGAACACCTATTCCGGTTTAAAATGAACGCTGATTCCGGCTTGCGTGTACACCGATTCCGGACACCTCAGTGCACGTACTCTGATGTCAGATGAACCGTCCTGTTCCAACGTCTTGGATCCACAACTGCCGCGCTGCGCTTGGCTGCTGGCTTGTTCAGTGAGTCGAAAAGATGCCTCCCCTCAAAGCTCAGCTTCTGCTCGAAGAATCCCTGTCCGCATACTTTCCGGAATCACTGTTCAACTTCACCGGAATACGCACAAGCAGGCTGAACAGATCCTACGCGGAGAGCAGCCAGCCAAGGGGCTTCAGTATGCAAAGCGAGCGAAGAAGCTCGCTTCTGAAAGAAAAGCCACAATTGATCTGGATAACGAGCACCTGTCTGAAATCGAAAAGTATCGGTAGCCCTAGACTTTTAGCCGCTGAAGATCTCTTAGATACCATTGGTGAAACTTGCTGAAGTCAGCCTTCTGTTTCTCTACCGTGCTTTTATAGATCGCATCACTGGTAACCGCACAAGCAGTCCAGCCAGCCTCATAGACGAAGCGAGTAGCTATCGGTGACTTCTTCGGGGTGCTATCCCAGCGGTTTTTGAGCCACCGCGCAAGCCCTTCATCAAGAGGGACAACCAGATTTAGCTGCTGTTTTGTGCGAGTGATACCGACATAAAACAGCCGACGTTCCTCCTCGATTACCTCTTCGGTCGGAGGGGTGTTCATCGATGTGCGAACGCTGTAAACATCATCGGGTTTGCCGCCAGGAAATTCCTGCTCATTCAGCCCGACCAGTATTACGTTATCCCACTCCAGCCCCTTGGAACCATGCAGTGTGGAAAGGATGAAGGGATCGCAGTCAGTTGCAGCCTCGCCTGGATTCAAGATAAGGTTTAAAAACGTGCGGGAATCGATCTTACTGGAGACAAGTAGCTCCTCGATCCTCTTGACCCCTCGTTGCTGGTCGTTCGATCCAGTGCGAGTTACACCCTCAGAGCCAACACTATCAATGAAACCCTCCATACGCAGGCGTAGTAACACATCGATAGCAGGCGTTTCCTCTCCGTCTTTCTGGCAGATAGTGGCGAGCCTGCCCAGCCGATCTTTTTGGTTTTGTGCGCCCTCGAATAACTGGCCTAGAGCAGACCATAGGTCGGCGTGCGGAGCCATCAATCCACTGAGCGCCGCTTTGAATTGCCCTTTCTGCCAGCTAAAACCAGCCTCCTTCAGAAAGCCGTAAACAATCGCTTGTTTGTTGGGATGGTTTTCCAGTAGCCGCAGATCGCCGTACACAGACAGCAAGACGCCAACTACCAGTATCCCGATTTCAGTGCGGGTGTGTAATGCGCTTGAACCATTGAGGTAGCGATAAGGTAGCCCACACAGGCGTAAAGTAATTTCCGCCTCAGCAAGGTTCGCCTTAGTGCGGGACAATATGGCTTGTGTTCCACTGCTCACCGAGAGGTTTGATAGCACCTTGGATAGGCAGTTATCAAAGTGCAATCTGACCTCTGTTTTGGGGGTGCTAGGATGACTGACACAAAGCTTGGTCAGCTTTGTAGAGTTGCGCCGAATTACCGAGTTAGCCATCAAGGAAAGCTCATGGCCAAATCTGAACGTGCATGACAGTTGAAACACCTTCGTATTCGGGTAGTGCTTTTCAAACAGTCCGCCGATAAAGTCTGGTCGAGCACCACGCCACTCATAAATACACTGGTTAACATCACCAACAGCCATAACTGACGTATCCGACTTAGATAGCAAGCGGGTCATGTCATGCTGTATCAGGTTAACGTCCTGATATTCATCAACAATGATGTGCTTGAAGTGGGCACCAAGGCTGCTGTCATTACGCAACAGTGCGACAGCCTCAACCAAACAGTCATCAAAGGTTCGCAGACTGTTTTCCTCCAGCAGCTCACAATAGCGGCCATAGGCGCGAATAAACTCCCGTTTGATGTTGCTGAACGTTGGATCATTGGCAGCATCAACAGGAGTTACGGCCGCCGCCCGGCAGCGAGCAATAAACAGCTCGAAGTTTTCAATTTCATTGGGGTCAATAAAATTCGCCTCATGGTCAAAGCCATAGCAGTAGGCTTGCTTTACCAGTTGCTCATAGCGGTAGTCGCTTGGAGTAATGAGGTCTTTCTTCTTGATTATCTGTTGGCGTTCTCCGTAACCAACAATCTTTAAGGCCAAGCTGTGGAACGTGCGGATTTCTGGAATCACGCTCGACATCAGTGCCGTCTTCAACTTCTCCGTGAAGCTCACCTGCGCCGACTTGTTGTACATCAGGATCAGAATGGAGCGAGGATCAGTTCCCGTCTTGACCAGCCGCTCAACGCGCTTTACAAGTATGGTTGTTTTCCCGCTACCAGGTACGGCTTTTACCAACGCATGTCCGGTGTCATGGCTGACAATACTTTTCTGCTCCCAAGTCAGTCTTTTTGTCATGCCTTAACCTTGTAATTGGCGCACTGACGGGCCTCGGTGTAGGGAACGATCTTTGCTTTACTGTGACATTGCAGATAGCCATCCTCCCATCGGCCTGCTTGCTCGCACATAATGCAGTTGGGAAATAGTGAATGAGGATCGGCGTGACGGATAAAAGCTCGTAAGTTATCTGCCAGCTCAGCGGCCCCTAACGATCTAGGCCATGTGTTCACGTCAGAATTGATTGTTAAATCCACTTCAGCGAGCGGCATCGTTTGTTCGTTGAGTCGGCCGGAACCACTTAAACTCCAGACAGACATATCCACGTTACCTACTGAGCAGACGCCGCTACAGGTGTCCACAGATTGAAACGGGGGAAGCCAGTTGAATACTCTCAGGATCTTCTCCTTGATCGAGTAGGCCCCGGTAAGCAACATCTGAATATCAGAGGCAGATTGGACCTTAAACTCAAGAATCGGGATACCGGCTTCGATCTTGTCTTGAGAGCAGGGGTGTGTGACACAAATCTCTACGTAGCAACGCCTTTCGCCAGTCGTATCATACAACATCACGTCTGGTCGCAGCCCTGTGACCTTATCGTGTTTTTCCAGCTCTGCCTGATCGAAAAATTGAGTCAAGTTGTAGCGTGCAGGCACGGATTTTACGCACTGACGTGCTTCGTCTCTAACTAAGGCTAAATGAGGACCATTACAGGCAACCCGGCGCTCCAGCTCAAGGCTAATAGGCATTTCACGGCTGAGAGCTTGTTGGTAGCGATAGAAGAATGCTTCTTTGCCGCACTTGTGAAGATAGGTTTCAAGGGCACAGCATTCTTCCGAATGGCGAAAGTGCTTAGCGTTGAACTCGCCCATTACCGGGGTCAGGGGGCTCTTACAACCTGGGCAGGTGTAAGTATGTGAGCGCAGGGCAGCGCCAATGTGCGTGAGGGTGCCCTCGTCGTCTAGCGCGTAAGCGTATTGTATTGAGCTGGATTGAGTTGTCATGACTGCGTAGCCTCCCAAAAAAATCCAGCTAAGAACAGACCTTACGACAGGGAAATGGTAAGTAGTGCTTCTTGAAGCAGTCGAGTGTACAGCGGCTCAGTGAAAAAGCTAATCGCCCGCTCAACAACCTAGTGATACTGGTGCAGATTCGACAATGAGTTAATGCCCGGAGAGCATCTGCAAGACTTCTAGCTGGAAGGCATTCCAACCAGCCCTCGCTTCTGAAAAGCCGTCAGGAAACGGTAAAATCCAACCAAGTGAGCAACTTCACTTGATCAAAGATCTAAGGCTAGAATGATGGAATTACAACCTTAGTTTGCAAATAGCCAATTTTTCAAACTTTGCTTACTTTGTCAAGGAAGGTGACCGCAGTAGCAGGCACAACTACTTTAATCTGTATGAATAATAAGGTAGAACCGGCCAGTGAATGAATGCTTACCCTGAAATCAGGCGGACAACCTTCAGGAATATTGATAGCAAGACTGAATCTCTCGCTGCGGCGATAAACATTTCGCCATAACCCTGAACGAGAGTGGTTCATCCATCATATACAGGAGCGTTACATGCGCAAATTTAAGTACATAATCTGTCACCAGTCCTGACCAAGGTCCTTTCGCCCGGGATGTTAGGTTGAATTGCTACGGGCGATGTGTTGTCACCGGCGTAAGGTCCCCCTGGCGTACTGAGGCCGCGCACTTAACGCCACGTCATGAAGAAGGCATTCCCGACGTAACGAACGGAATTTTACTTCGCCGTGATATCCATACACTGTTCGACAATGACCATTGCGCCATAAACCCTGACACTATGAAAATTTACTTCAGCCGGGAGGCCCGGGAGTTGGATGATGATCTCCTGAAATGGCATGGGAATGAGATAGAGACGACACGCATGCAGGTTCCGGTTAACATCGAAAACCTTCGGATACGATGGCAAAAATTTAAGGCTAAGGATCGTCAGCGTAAATAAAGCCATAAGCTGAACCACGGCGAGGATTAGTCTTGTTCACTAAATGACAGCGAGAGATTAAATGCAAACCCAAAAAGAAATTACAGTTGGCCAGATCTGGGAAGAAGTGGATCCAAGACTGATCCGGAAAGTGCGGGTTGTTGAGGTGGCCTCGTTAGAAGGGCCCAAAGGCATCCTTATCGAAAACGTGGAGTCTGGTCGTAAGAACTGGGCGTCGTCATCCCGCTTTAATGGAAAGCGTGGAGGGTATCGTCTTATTTCCTGACGGTTTTGCCAATATGGGAAACTGAAGAGGTTGAAACCATCCCGGTGAGGGAGCATATCTGGTAAAGAAGAGTCTTTAAAAAGGTTTTACGCGACCTGGGATAATAAACGGGAAAACGATACCCAAAAAAAGAATACAGCGATGATAACGATAAGGAATGGTAAGGGCTTCAATATTTTGAGAAATGCCCTGGCTTCCTTTGCATCTGCATTTCTAATCAAACTGTCCACATAGGGATCACAGCTCTTAGGTTCTGAATTTTTCATATGTTCTGTACCTGAAATTGATTCCGTATGAGAAAAGGCCACCGAAGTGGCCTCTATCAAAACTGGTGGCAAAAGTTAGATCAGGAAATCATCAAGACTTTTACCGGCTGCAATTTGTTCTGCCAGAGCTTTGGGGGTACGGCCCTGTCCAGTCCACGTTTTTGTTTCGCCATTTTCATCAGTAAATGAGTATTTGGCCGGGCGTGGTCCACGGCTTTTCTTGGTAGCCGTAGATTTGGCCTGGAATGAGCCAAGCAGCTCTTCCGGGTTGATACCATCTTCTTCCATTAACTTACGCAGGGCGTCAAGTTTCTCCTGACGAGCTTGCAGTTCGGCAGCTTTGGATGATTCTTCCTGACGACGCTCATCAACAATGACATTAAGCTTTTCGAGGATTTCCTCAAGTACTTCTAAAGGCAGCTCGCGGCCCTGGGCGCGAAGAGTACGAATATTGTTTAACGATTTGAGTGCTTCAGACATACGACCCCACTTTCTAATTCTTTGATAAGGATTTACTTAATCATAATACACTCTATAAGGAAAAAGATGCCAGCTTTATGTCTTCAGGTACAAAGATATCTTGCTAAGAATACTCCTTATCTTCCTTGTGCAGACTGTTTCGTGCTTTCGATGTTGTTCATGAGTCTTAAAATCTGCTCACTGTTTAGGGTACTCATGCTGTAAATCAGCAAGAAGGAAGCGCAGAACAACATAAGCAATCGGAAAAGGAAACCATGCCAGTGACAGGCCATATATAGCGGAGATAAACATAGGGTAATTTAACTCACTTACAAAATTCGCTTCATTGTATTGTTGAATCGAAATGGCAGAAGCAAAAATTATAATTAAAGTAAGAAAAATCCACTCTAGCCATCTCTTTTTATAACAAGCATAAGCGAAAGCTGTAGGGTAAAAAATAAAGCAAAAAAATTCCAGCTGCAATTACGTTCATAAAAGTAACTTTCCTGATAGCGCCGTTATTTTTCGAATGCAGTATCATGAACAACTGCCATAACATTGATGATTGGCTTTCTTTTTCTGAAGAACCTTCCGCGCGGCAAAGTTTCTCCCGCTTTGAGACGATAAAGCCAGAAAACATAAGCCGGAGGAACATTGCTGTCAAAAATATCTGAACAAGTTTGAACTGTGATGCCTACTGTATTGTCTTTCCTCATCTCTTTAAAAGTGCCTTGCAATGCAGCGGATAACGTCATTTTTAAGAAACCTTTTTTCTGTTTGAACGGATAGACTTGACTTAGCTGGCTTGACTGTAATGTTTGCCACTAAAGATCCCTCGTTCTGAGGATGCAGGCACTACAAAGTTACCGTCAGGTCTAATCATACGAGTTTGGATGAAATTTTTGCCGGATTTGGTTTTTTCAACCTGGTGCTCGATCTTCCATTCTTCTTTGACGGGACCGGATGACAAATGAACTAGAACCGGTACTTTTTTACGTGTTCTATCCAGAACAATACAATTTGATTTATCCGTATCAAAGCTTCCCTGAAGAGTATTCAAAGAGCAATTATCATATCCCTCAACCGGAACTGCATTACCTTGGATATCAATTTTGAATCCTCCAGCTATTACAATTTCGGGTGCGTTATCATTTAAAGTCTCGTCATAGGCAGCATCAACTACATCGCAAGCAGTAAGAGTAAGTGACGATGCCACAGCAAGACACAATAAAGAAAATCTGTTTTTGAACATATTTGAGACCTTTTATAAAAATAAAATAACAGGAGAATTGTATCATTAACAGTCTAGTTCTAACGACTACCACTTTTAAGTATGTATTGAGCCAGTTTTATATTCAGGCACACCATATTGCACTCTAGCTCTTTCATCATTCTTGAAGAACTCTTAATTAAGTATTCTTCAAGTGGGCCAGCATATGCCCCTGATGTCACGATCGTTAGTTGCGTAAGAGGATGAGTCAAACTCTCAATGCCCTTCAGGATGTCATTCTGGACAGCAGCAATATAAACAGGCGAAGCCGCAATCAAATATTCATCATTCGGGCTGGACTGCATTAACTGGCTTATAGTTGCGCAACGGTTATGCTTACCTAGTGATTTTGTGATGGCTTTCCACCAGAGATCATGCCTGAATGGTACTTGATGAAATGTCGCCTCGTAAGAGGGCACCCGATCTCGACTATTTAAAAACCCCATCCCGGCAGAGATTATCCACAACTCCAGATTTCTGGTTGAGTTTAAAATTTCCTTTGCCGTAGACCAGTGATTACCTGAATACAAGGACAATGCCGGTACCGCCTGATTACTTCTGGCGTCGTCTACAATGTTACTCCAGGCATATGCTGCGTCGTCCGGGGTTTGTTTTGGATCTATGTCCAATGTCGGCCAGACGTGGCCCTGATGATTCTTGCCCTTTGTACAGGAAGTGATTAAGTGTACTGAGCGTTCAGAGAACATTATCTTCCTTACATACCCATAGAACAGCTTTCTAAGAACGGTGGGCTCGCCTGAAAATTACAAATCAGCCCCTTTCACGGCATCATTTTGATTCTTCGCGTCTGCCCCCAGTAAGATGACCGGTTTTCTGCATGACAGTGTTATTCCTAACAAACGCAACACAAAACCACGCCAGCCAGAGCAAATTTTTTCATTTGCTGCGTAAAGCCTATTGTTTTCTCTTTTAAGCTTCGCCCACTCGTTACAGAGGGTAACATCATCAAGCGCTGTTATATGCTTCGCCTCACCTTCGACGATAACGGTATGGATACCGTATGCTGTAAATCTCATACTATTTTCCAGAACCCAGTTGCGGTATTCGTCGAGTCCACCTTCGGAACCGGTAGCTCTGCGCCACATTTCAATTTGCTTGTGTGATGGGTCAAGTGTACTTGTCATTGAAGCCTCGTCTCAGCGATAACGCTTGAAATAGCCCGCTTTGGTCATCATGAAATTAGCCATCTGACTGGCGATTTGATTGTATCTTACTCATAGTGCCCTACCTATAGGTTAAAAAGGGGCATTTTCGCTTTATAGCGTGTTCAGCAGCATCAATCCTCCCAAGAAAGGCTGGCTTATTAAGCCGGTCCATCATTTTCTGTATATCTCTCATCAATTTTTATATCCGCCCTGGAGTGCACCGTTCAAGCACACCGATTAGGCAGATAGTCACTAGTTAACTCTTTACTAGTGACTAAATTCCATTGATATACGTGACAACGTCACGTCATGAAAGCTTATAAATGCCTATTTTTCATACAATGGGATTTAATTAGGAGTAAATCCCATAGGCTTACATAAGGATGACAATTAAAAGCGTTAAATATCAACCAGATAGAATGATTACCCCCAATTAATGGGCTCATCACATTATTTCACTGGCTGGGGTTATTGCTGGCATATCTGAAAGTGCTAATATGTTAGTCATTAGTAATTAGTAAAGCCTTTACTAAACGCGTTTCTACGTAAATTCTATAGGTTTTATAGTGTCCTACCTTTGCTCAAATCAAAATGTTCTGACATACCAAAATGGAGTGTAAAATGACTCAAAACCAGGGTTCTGAGCCAGTACCGGCGAGCCGGACAGGGCAGCTCATCAGCGCCCGGGATATGGCCATGCAGAAATTCGAAGAAGGGATGCGGTTAATCTCGGAAGCGTCGGAACTGTGCGGTCTCTCTCTCTTCACCAGCAGAATTATGCAGCCCAACGCATTTGGTCTTCCGTCGTCACTGGATCGCACCATCGAGGAGGGGCGTAAGGAAATTGACCGTAAAACGTGGAAAAGGCTCTTTGAAGAAACAGGTATGGACCGGTACTGGAACCATAAGCAAAAAGAAGCCTTTAACGAATCCCTTCGTACGGATCCGCCCGTCGCTTCCCTGGAGATTGTTAAGGGAACATTACAGCATGCACTGGCTAACAGACGAGACACCCTTGCAGAAGGTTTCGTTGATGTTCTCAACAAGCTTGACCGAAGTTTCAAAAGCAATGCCAGGCAATATACAATGCCAAAAAAGCTTGTTCTTCGGGGGATTTTTCCTGGTGTGAACGTGCTGAGGTACAACGGTTTCTCGCAGGACAATCACTTTTGTTTACGCGACTTTGAGAATATTGTATGCATCTGTTCTGATACTCCAACACCTGCAACCGGCGGTGGGCTGAGTATGGTCGACAGGCTGACGGCCATGAGAAATACAGAATTCACAGGCGAGGTCAGTGATGAGAATGGCTGGCGGTGTCGCCTGTTTGAGAATGGAAACGTTAATATTTGCATCGACAGTATCTCGCTTCTGAATGCTCTGAACGATCTTATCAGCATATATTTTGCAAACCAGCTTCCGGCCGCAGGAAAAAAATGATGATTGAAAATGATAAAGAAAAAAGCCTGAACGATGCTACCCCGCCAGAGGTGCAGAATGACATCCGCAGCGAATCCACTGAAAAATCAAAGGAAATGGGTCGTTCAAGGTACTCATCTATCGCGATGATCGATTACTTCAATGCAATCGAACGTCTGTGCAAAGAGAAAGAAATTAACCCGGAAAATATCGATCTGAGCTTCAAAGTTCACTGGCTCAGAAACGCTGTTGGCGGCTCGTTTGCAAGGTCACAGGAGATGTTCGCGGAGTACCAGAAGTATGTTAAAGAGGTTCCTGAAGAGGCCCGTTACCTGGATATACCCGATGAGGTAAAGGTTGCACTCGGCGATATTATCTCGTACATCACCTGGCACTACCGTAGAAGCTATACCGCAATACAGAATGATAGTGTTAAAAAAGCTGAAGCACGTAGCATGCAGCTGGAGGAGGAGGTAACGCAGCTGTTACAGCGGCTTGAGCAAAGCGCTACCGATATGGATGAGCTGAAACTTGAGAATCAGGCACTACAGGGTCGATTAGAGATCCGGGACAGTACCGTCAAGGAGTTAGAAACAAGGCTGAATGTTGCCGAAGCAGAACTCGAAACCTGCCATCACCAGTTAGATAGCACACGGCATGAATTGAGCCTCGCACAGCAGTCAAATGACTCACTCTCCCAGCAACTGGCTGAACGTAAAACAGAGATCGCTGGTCACCTTGAATATCAAAAAAAGCTGAACGAAGAGATCAACACGCAGCGTTCTGATAACGCCGGTCTTTCCAGACAATGCGACCAGTTAAGTCAGACTGTGTCAGATACAAAGGCAGAGAGGGACAGGTTTGAACAGGAATTGATTGCTGCACAGAACCTTTGTACTGAGCTGAAAAGTGCACTGTCCGGGAAAGAGGGTGACCTGGTGGCGGTGAATGCCGAGCTTACTGAACTCCATAAACTAAACGAGTCGCTGAGCGCCGACCTGAATAAAGTAACTTTGGTCAGCCAGGGCTATGAAGCGGAAGTGGCTGAACAAAGCAATGAACTCAAAACGCTCCAGGCCAAAGTAATGAAGCTGGAAGCTACCCTGGAGGCGGAGAAAACAATCTCAGAATCCCTAAAAGGCACCATTGATACATTAACTGGTGCAATGGCAGGGGGAGGTACTGGAAAGTCAAAACAGCCGCGTAGCAGAAAAACATCATGATAAATGAAGCCAGGTTGATACACTTCTCTGCATCCCCTGGCACATAAGAACTTCTGCGGACATTCAGCCCGTCCGCAGGAGTTTTCGTCCTTCAGTCAACAAATGCACTACCTTTTTTGAGTCTCCACTTTCCAGAGCAGAAAACACGTTACCGATTCTACCAACAGCTTGTATCTGAGTGATAACCCCAGTCTTGTAATCATCTAGGATCCCTGACAGGAAAGCGTTCAGTTTTGTCTGTTCGCTTAGCGAAAGCATGTAGGACATTTTTTCTCCATTTTAAGCAGGTGTGTCAGTTGAAAGAGGTTTGCGTGATTCTGGAAAATGAGGCAGCACCATAGTTTCAGATGCTGTGGTCGCATCCCAGTGCCACCATCCATAAGGCCCATATTCACGGTTGTAATAATCTTTTTTGAGTTGCTTTCGGGCCAGATAAGCAGGAGTGGCCATACCAAATACTTCCATCGGGAACGGCTTATCGCTTTTTGTGTCGAGCAGGTAGAAGTCAGGGAACACCTCACTAATACTCGCATCATAACGCATGGGCTTAACGTACTGCCGGTGCTCTGCATCCAGCTTTTCTGCAACAACCGCCTCATAGGAGGAGTCCAGAGGTATCCAGTTCTCGCTAACGTGCATCAGCACAATTTGATGAGCTCTTACAGAAGGGCCTCTGCCGGTTACCGCAGCTGGTGACGTCAACGCAAAGACAACTATTTTCGCCCCGGATTTCCATGCTGCGTACTCCGATGAAAATCGTTTCTTTACGCTATCCCAATGGACTTCTGAATTGAAAAAAATCAGCGGTAGCCCCCCAAAATTCCGCAGGGGTAAAAATTTAAGTGGCTTCTCATGCTTTTCAGCATCGTAGCGAGGTAAAACTGACAGGAGCATGAGACGTTTATCACTCATCGCCTGTGATGAAAGACGCTGAATTTGCGACTGAGCGACAGGTTGTTTCGGGTCAGGTACACCAATGAATAAATGGTCACCTATGCAGGCTCTGCCGGTACGAATTTGTTTAGCGGTTTCAAGCAGACGATACCGTACCAGTGAATCGTTACGTTTCCCTGCCATTTTCGGGTACCAGACATTCAGACCAGACTCTGTCCACAAAAGACTAAGCAAGCCCAGGAGGGTCATTGAGGCCTGACCTCCTTCTGGTCGCTGAACATGGGGCAGGGGAGGCACTTCTGATTTTTCAGGAGGATCTTTCTCTGTCATACCGATACCGAGCCTTACAGCCATATCACCTTCGGTTGTAATCCGGACCACACCACTCGCATATCCTTTCAGGCCGGTATGCCGGGCATCAAGGGAGAAGAATACACAGGAAGGATCATGCTCAATGCCCGTGTTAGCGGCTTTGACGAGAATAAAGGCATCACCGTTCGGTAAAGCACGAACATAAAGTCGCTTTTCTCCTTTTCCACGACATCCGCAGGTGATGACTGATTTTTGACCTGAGGTGTGGTGTGCCTTTTTAAGAGCCGACTGCCACCCTTTAGCAAACTCATCCTGCGTTTGAAAGTCAGGTGAATACCTTTTGACGTTTGGATCGTCGTCGTAAGCAATCATCACTGCGAATTTTTGGCTCATAGTAGTCTCCTAAACAGGAAGTTTAATATCCCAACCAGAGCAACACTTCCTGAGCGTCATACTGTTCCTTTACGCCCATGTCGCTAAAGAATTCTTCGAAATCTGTTTCGGGAACGCAATGCCTGGACAGTTCTTGTAATGCTCGTTCTTTAGATACCGTCTCACCTTCAGCTGATTCGA
This sequence comes from Escherichia sp. SCLE84, assembly GCF_012584495.1. NCBI lineage: Bacteria > Pseudomonadati > Pseudomonadota > Gammaproteobacteria > Enterobacterales > Enterobacteriaceae > Escherichia > Escherichia sp. SCLE84. The sequence continues at coordinate 102,878 of NZ_CP051431.1, forward strand.
AATACGTCATGGTTGACCTCTGACATTATTACAACAATCTTAAGCATTTAAATTGATGAAGGAGCTCAGGTCAGCTGACTTCGTCGTAAAACTGCCGCAAGCGCTGGGAGGCTGCAAATTCAATTCGTGACTTCAGCAGTTTGGCGACGGCCGCAAAGACATCAACGACCACGGAGTTCCCAAACTGTCTGTAAGCCTGTGTATTGGACACAGGGATACGGAAAACACTTTCCCCGGGTTTATCGAAGCCCATTAGCCTGCTGCATTCACGTGGCGTTAGCATGCGTGGCCGACGGTCCATGTTGTATGTGTTATGGAAATCAGTTTCTCCCAGTTCATGAGACCAGCCCCGATCAATAAGAATTTCAGATCCGTCTTTCATATAGCGGCTTGAGAGGGTTCTGGTGACACTATTAACATTGGAAGGATCTACTAGTCCAAAACCAAAACCATTGCCTTTTGCCGCATGTTTCTTTGCATAGTTGTATAAGTACTCCCAGAGTTTAGGGGAGAGGATGTATTTACTATCTACGCTCGGATCCAGTAAATCTGAGAGAGAAGGGCGCTTGTCCGGATAAAAGTCTTTAATGTCTCTCAGAGTAAAACCGTCTTTCAGACGTAGGTCGCGGCGAAAACCAATAAGGACGATACGTTCACGGTGCTGGGGTCGGAAATGACGGCCATCGATGACTTTAGGATCATCCGCGCCCGTGCTTTCGCTGTTTGCGACGTCGTAGCCAAGCTCATCGAGCGTTTTCATGATGATGTTAAAGGTATTACCCTTATCGTGACTCTTCAGATTTTTTACGTTTTCCAGAACAAAAATTGCAGGTTGTTTTGCCCGGATGATCCTGGCCACATCAAAGAAGAGCGTACCCTGAGTGTCGCACTCGAAACCGTGTTTGCGACCCATAGAGTTCTTTTTACTGACACCGGCGATGCTGAATGGCTGGCATGGAAATCCCGCAAGAAGAACATCATGATCCGGGATAGAGGCATCGATAAATTTGTATGCCTCGTCATCAGTAACCTCGGGCCGGTTGCTAAGAGTGATGTCACGGATGTCTGAATTGAAGCGGTGCTCGTTCTCATCGCAATACCAGTTCGCCCGGTAAGTACGGCTGGAATAAGTATTCCATTCGCTCGTGAAAAGACATTTACCACCGATGGCATCAAATCCGCTTCGCAGTCCACCTATCCCTGCAAACAGATCGATAAAGCTAAAGTGCCTGTCCTCATAATCAGCAGGTCGTGAAGGTATTAAAGTCTGTAGATAGCGTCCATCTGCGATACTCAGCTCACAATGCTCAGGTATGCATGTAACCTGACGTTTAAGGGATGCACGGGACCAATTACTGCCATTTTCATCATTTAATACCTGAGCCAGATATTTCAGGTCATAAATGGTCGAAGCTGTTAACAAAGTTTTGTGGATCAGAGATGGTGTTTTATCCACATCATTCAGGTCTGTCTCAAGATCATGAGTGTAACGTTTCATCCAAACTCTCTCAGGAATAATATCTTTGAGATAGATTAACACGCTTAATTTGGATTATTTTTTGGTTCAGGTTCTAAATTTATTGTGATTATTCTGCCTTTAAGTTGCAAAAAGATTGGTTTTAAGCCCGCCCATGAAATAATGACTTGTTAAAATACTGCCTGTAAATAGGCTTGTGGATACATGTCTGTACTCAACAAATCAAGGTGAAATGATGTTTTTTTTAACAAAGTTACTTTTGCCCATCATGATTGTTGTATTCCCAGTGGCGTCCTGGGGGAACTCAACAACTTTTGAGGCAAAGGTGGTTAAGATTGTTGACGGTGACACCATAACTGCGTTGGATGCTCAAAACACAACCATCAAAATACGGATGTATGGTATAGACGCTCCTGAATCTAAACAGGCTTTTGGCCAAAAAGCAAAACAGGCCTTAACCACAGCTATAGCAACTAAAATCGTTACCGTGATAGACCATGGTACGGATATCTATGGCCGTATGTTAGGTACCATCTGGTTAGATGGATATGATATCAATGCCTCTATGGTGGACAGTGGATATGCGTGGGTTTATCGGTTCGAAGATAACGCCATTGTCCCTGGCTATATCAAATATGAATCCGCAGCACAAAAGGAGGCAAAAGGGTTATGGGCAGACACCAACCCTGTCCCACCATGGCAGTGGAGACAGGCAAACGAAAAGCCCAGAAAGGTGAAAGAGAAGAAATAACCATGATGAAAGAGCCTCATCCGTTACTTCAGTTGGTACTAAACGATTCCGGTCGTCTAACCATGCCTGTTTATTATAGAGATCAACAGTATTGCCCGACTTGCCTTACAAAGGTGTTGAAGAGTGAGGATGGAAGTTTGGCGCACCTCGGGGAAATAAATCAAAATACATGTAGACCTTCTATTTCAGTAGTTGTGACAAAAGCAATTATTGAAATGTTATGTGACGGGGAAAAAATATATGTAAATCCAATACGACACCGAGGCCGGGTGCTGGCACCCTCAGTAATTTTTTCTCCCGACACTCACACTTTCAAACCGTTTATAAATACAGACTATCAGCCTGTGGGAGCAAACTGGAAAAGTGAAAAGGGATATAAACTCGGTCTGTTTTATCTCAAAGATCGAGCCAACTCTATCAATAAAGAGGAATTTGATTTCATTGCCGTTATAGACCCTGAGGCAATGCAGAAAGAATTTATTTCGGCCTGGTCTGAGGTTGATGAAAAAAATCCATTGGAAACGCTGAAGCAGATCTTACGATCTAAAAACAACTCTTCTTTATGGGTAAAATGGCCTGGCAAAATTGAGCATGCGCAAAAAGGAAATTACAACGAAAATTACTGGTTCGATTATCAATCTGATAATCAGGAAGTGAACTGTACGGTCTCTGTTGTAGGTATCGAAGGTAACAGTTCCGGTGAGACAATTTATAGATTGCAAACTTTGCTAAAGCGTAAGCTCAATGAATATCAACTGGTTCGGTCTTTAGGGACTATTATGCTTCTTGATAATACCGGGAATATGATTCCATCAAACCATCCTTATTTTGAAGTCATCTAAAAAGCATGTATAAATGGAGTGCGTGACTTTGTTCGTCAAAACCCGTGGGTAGTCTGACGGTCAACTATAAAGCATAATATAATTAGTAATAACAAGGAACAGACATGAATGAAAACTCAGTAATCTTAATAAGTTTATTTTGGTTTTTTTTGGGATCGAGTGTTGTAGCTGGTTTTATGGATGCATCATTATATTGCTGGATTTTTGCAGCCATAAGCGCATTGTTTCTTCTTTCGGTGATACAAACACCAAAGGAGTTAACGGTATCTATTAGTCATATGACAAGCAAAACGCTGATCTCAAAGACAGATGATGGATACACATTTAGCATTTCACCTTACGGAGACGGGTACCGCTTATCAGTCTCGCCTGAAAATCGTCACAATGGTACCCAAAGCTTTGACGGCTGGTTCCCACGTTTTTTTTCCGAACCACAGTATGCCAAATCATCTTTAACTAAATTTCTCGGTGAGTCCTTAGTATGGGAAGAAGATTCAAGTAATGCTCTATGAGATTACTTATTATAAATTTTTCTATTAATCTCCATGGAGTGATATATGAATTTGGCCTATTTTTTATTTTTGTCTATAACTGTTATGCTTACGAGCTTTATTATTAAATCACTTGTCGTATTGGTAAAGTTCAAATTACTTCGTGATGAACGTCTCGAATATACCAGCAATAAAAATATTGATGAGATGTACGATTTAATGAATGCGAAGGAAGAAATCCTCATAAGGCATCATAAGCAGATGTTGGCATTGCATCTTTCACTATTAATATTCGTTCTATTTATTGCTTACATTTACTAAAAATAATTTTATTCAACATTTCAACAAAGGGTTTTCAATGGAAAGCTTCGAAACTGAACAAATGATTCAATATGCTTTCTACATAAATATCGTAATAACGACTGGTTTGGCATGGTTTTGCTTGCGGTCAGGATTGCATTACAATTTTTTCAGAAAAGCAGAGAGTGCCAGAACAAAAGGGCTGAGTAGTACCTCTACTGAACACGGTCCAGCAATAGTGAGACTAAAGAAGCTACAAGCATTAGTAGATTTTATTAGTAACTGTGCTTTTCTAATCCTTTCAATTGGCACAGCTTATATTTTGTATGTTTGGAGCCACAGTTAACTCATACGAGGTAACTTCGGCAGGTAACAACTTCTAATGCAGGACTTTAATAACTCTAAGGGATTCTACATGAAAAAAGACGATCTAATTACGCGTTGTAAATTACTTAAAGGCGAACGCGATGAGTCTATCTTTACCATATTAATTGGGATAGTAGTAAAGCTGGGGCTGGTAGGCCTGGCATTCTATCTGTTGCTTGGTTCCACGATTGATTGGTCAAGCTGGAAAACTTATGCCGCCATGTTGATCTTGGGAGCATTTCTCTAAAATCTTGAACCTTTTTTCACTCATTACAAGCCATGACCTAGTGCGTAGATCATACGATCTTTAAACCTTATGTCATTGATTTATAAGTACATATAACAAAGATTATGTTAAATACTGTATGTATGTACAGCATCAACAGTTGCCCCCCTCATATTGAGGTAATTGCTACATTCATACCACTATTCTTCTTATAGTATCGACATCCTGAATTATTGCACCCTACTGCTTTGTCTTTAGCTGTTCCGAATTAAAATTCATTGCTCAATTTGGATCACATGACGATCAGCGTATTCCTTTGCTTTATCAAAGTTAAGTTTTTAAAACATAAGATATGTAATGACAAATTCTCAATCTGATTTTCCTTTGAACGATCAAAATTTTCAGGCAGATTTGCTGAAAATCAAAAAGGTTTTCGCCGACCTTATAACGCAGGCATCAGATGGTAAGATACCCATAAGGTCTTCTCATGTACACGGCTTACACCATTTCGAGGAGCTCTACATCCGGGCAAGAGCAGGCATGTGTTCGGTCCTGGGATATCCGGTCATGGTTGTTTCAACTATCTCAGTTAAAGAGCCCGGCACAGGCATTTTTAGAGCGCTTCTTGCAGAATTGAAATGTATTGCAGATGAACAAAATTACATTTTGAAAATTGAAAATGTACTGCCTCCCCTATTCCGCAAATACCTTATTCAAGAAGGTTTTGTTTTCCCAGGTGAACCTTGGATGTGTGGTTCCGGCTATTGGTTTAAGAACCCACAAGTACTTCATGAAAATATTGAGTTATTATCTGTTTAAGTCGATCTAACAATTTCACTGGAGCTAACATGTCCCCGGAATTGGTATCAGACATTGCAAGAGTGGCGCATGAAAAGCTACTTTCAATTTTAACGGAGTGCGGCATAGAGAAGACGGCAGGCACTTGCCTTTTTGCAAGCTATCTTGTGTGTTATTTAGCAAAAACTAAAGGTCTAGATGCTGTTGTCCGTGGGGGTAACGGTGCAGATGATGGCGGTATATTTATAGAGTGTGGTGGCTTTGGCCATTATTGGTGTGAGTTGAATTTCGAAGAAGTGCAATATTATATTGACATCACTTCCGAACAGTTTGGGTTTCATCCATACATAGTGAAACTCGCCAACGATATAACAGGATGGCCTCGATATATTCCTGGTGATCAGGAAACGGTCGATAGTCATTTAGAACAATTATTACGCGACGGCTATACAGAATAGGCTGCGTATACCCTATCGCAGCCTTTCAGGCTCTTAACCCTTGTGACCTGTTAACGGAACCACTCAGGATGACGCTGCCGATCAACTTTGATAACCTGCGAATTAAATTCAACGACATCCGCTGGAGTAAGCATTAATTCATCAGGATTTACAATAAATGGTCTTAAAACCACTTCGCCACCGTCTTCTTTTGCACCGTAGATATTAATAAGAAAGTGCAGTCGTTGATTTCCTTCAGCATTGCGTTGCCATTCTCTAAAAGTCAAAGTTTGTTTAATATAGTTTGTTAAAAGAAATGCGAATTCAGATTCTTCCGTTTGTGAGATACCGATTTTGTTAGACATTTTTTTTAGTATCTTTCCGAGCATGGACACACAGGCATCTAGACTTAACGATGTTGAAATTTTGGTCGTATTAAAATCCTCCTGCGAAAGTGAAATCATCCATGTATTATCTTTATGATAGTCGGTAATATAAATAAAATGAGATGTAAAAGGCGTTGAGTGATTGAACTCTCCTAAGTTCCATCCATACTGACTCACTGTATTTGAGCTAAGTTCTTTGTCGGTAATGTTCATAATTCATACCTTTCGATAAAGTCTGTAATGATAATTAGCTATCTCAAAGGACCAGAACAACTCTTGAAATAACCACACTCGAAGAATTTATCATATTGAACACCCCTACCTAATAACCTTGCCGACTTAATAAATCACAATAGCCCTCCCCTGACATTTTAAAATGCTACTTGAATTTTTGATAGCTTATGGTTGTTTTATGTTCTTTGTGATACGCATATGTCATCTTCTCTTTCCAGTACCAATCTTGTAGATCCTGCAAGTCTAGCCCATTTTTCTCACGTATGCTTTCGTGTAATTCGCTAAGCGCGAGTTTATCATTAGGTTTATAAATGGCTAATTTTTCTTCAAATAAATCCAGCCAACGTTTCCCCATCTTACGACGCAAAACAAACACCATCGTGATAAATGTAATGAAATGCACAGCAATTAGTTCCAACTTATGCGATTGCTGACCAGATAAAATTACTATTGTAACAACAGGGATGGCCGTATATAAAGCAATCAAAGCGACCATAAGTTGGTATGGTTTTTCCCGTATTACCATGTTCATGGGTAAACCAGAGGACGCTACTGCTTGCCAAAATCTTAAAGGGGAGCCCGCAGAATTCGGAAAAAATCGTACGCTAAGGTTTTCCGGGCATCCGTAAGGGCCGAAACTTCCCGTCTTCCAGTCTGCGGCTCTGCCGCCAGACGTAATCGCCGGTTAGGTTGATGTGCTCCCAGCCCAGCGGCGACAGGAATTGCAGCAGCTCGCCGTCCACCGGCTTGCCGGCCTCGACCAACCCCTGGGTGGCGCGTTCCAGGTACACCGTGTTCCACAGCACGATAGCCGCCGTCACCAGGTTGAGGCCGCTGGCCCGGTAGCGCTGCTGCTCGAAGCTCCGATCCCTGATTTCCCCAAGGCGGTTGAAGAACACCGCCCTGGCCAGCGAGTTGCGCGCCTCACCTTTGTTCAGGCCGGCATGCACGCGGCGGCGCAGTTCAACACTTTGCAGCCAGTCCAGGATGAACAGCGTGCGCTCGATCCGGCCCAGCTCGCGCAGGGCCACGGCCAGTCCGTTCTGGCGCGGGTAGCTGCCGAGCTTGCGCAGCATCAGCGAGGCGGTGACGGTGCCCTGCTTGATCGAGCTGGCCAGGCGCAGGATGTCGTCCCAGTGGGCACGCACGTGCTTGATGTTCAGGGTGCCGCCGATCAGCGGGCGCAACGTCGGGTAGGCTTGCACGCCCTGCGGCACGTACAGCTTGGTTTCGCCGAGGTCGCGGATGCGCGGCGCGAAGCGGAAGCCTAGCAGGTGCATCAGGGCAAAGACGTGATCGGTGAAGCCGGCCGTGTCGGTGTAGTGCTCCTCGATCCGCAGGTCGGACTCGTGGTACAGCAGGCCGTCGAGCACATAGGTGGAATCGCGGACGCCGACATTCACCACGCGGGTGCTGAACGGCGCGTACTGGTCGGAGATATGGGTATAGAACAGCCGTCCCGGCTCGCTACCGTACTTCGGGTTGACGTGCCCGGTGCTCTCGCCCCGGCCACCCGCGCGGAAGCGCTGGCCATCGGAGGATGAGGTCGTGCCGTCGCCCCAGTGGGCGGCAAAGGCGTGGCGATACTGGTGGTTGACCAGCTCGGCCAAGGCCGCCGAATAGGTTTCGTCGCGGATGTGCCAGGCTTGCAGCCAGGACAGCTTGGCGTAGGTCAGGCCGGGGCTCGACTCGGCCATCTTGGTCAGCCCGAGGTTGATCGCATCACCGAGGATTGCGGACAGCAGCAACGTCCTGTCTTTGGCCTCGGCCCCGTCCTTCAAGTGGGTGAAGTGGCGGCTGAAGCCCGTCCAGTCGTCCACGTCCATCAGCAGTTCGGTGATCTTGATGCGCGGCAGTAACTGGCTGGTTTGGTCGATCAGCGCCTGCGCCCGATCCGGCACCGCCGCATCCAGCGGGGTGATTTTCAGCCCTGACTCGGTGAGGATGGCATCGGGCAGCTCGTTGTCCTTGGCCAGGCGGGTGACGGTGGCCAACTGCTCGTCCAGCAGCTGCAAACGCTCTTCCAGGTACTGGTCGCTGTTCGGGTTGATCGCCAGGGGCAGGGCCTGCTCGCGCTTGAGTGCGGCGAACTTCTCGGCCGGCAGCAGGTAGTCGTCGAAGTGGCACTGTTGCAAATAGTCGGTGGTGATAAACTTATCATCCCCTTTTGCTGATGGAGCTGCACATGAACCCATTCAAAGGCCGGCATTTTCAGCGTGACATCATTCTGTGGGCCGTACGCTGGTACTGCAAATACGGCATCAGTTACCGTGAGCTGCAGGAGATGCTGGCTGAACGCGGAGTGAATGTCGATCACTCCACGATTTACCGCTGGGTTCAGCGTTATGCGCCTGAAATGGAAAAACGGCTGCGCTGGTACTGGCGTAACCCTTCCGATCTTTGCCCGTGGCACATGGATGAAACCTACGTGAAGGTCAATGGCCGCTGGGCGTATCTGTACCGGGCCGTCGACAGCCGGGGCCGCACTGTCGATTTTTATCTCTCCTCCCGTCGTAACAGCAAAGCTGCATACCGGTTTCTGGGTAAAATCCTCAACAACGTGAAGAAGTGGCAGATCCCGCGATTCATCAACACGGATAAAGCGCCCGCCTATGGTCGCGCGCTTGCTCTGCTCAAACGCGAAGGCCGGTGCCCGTCTGACGTTGAACACCGACAGATTAAGTACCGGAACAACGTGATTGAATGCGATCATGGCAAACTGAAACGGATAATCGGCGCCACGCTGGGATTTAAATCCATGAAGACGGCTTACGCCACCATCAAAGGTATTGAGGTGATGCGTGCACTACGCAAAGGCCAGGCCTCAGCATTTTATTATGGTGATCCCCTGGGCGAAATGCGCCTGGTAAGCAGAGTTTTTGAAATGTAAGGCCTTTGAATAAGACAAAAGGCTGCCTCATCGCTAACTTTGCAACAGTGCCATAAGAATATCATCAATAAAATTGAGTGTTGCTCTGTGGATAACTTGCAGAGTTTATTAAGTATCATTGCAGCAAAGATGAAATCAATGATTTATCAAAAATGATTGAAAGGTGGTTGTAAATAATGTTACAATGTGTGAGAAGCAGTCTAAATTCTTCGTGAAATAGTGATTTTTGAAGCTAATAAAAAACACACGTGGAATTTAGGGAATACTGATGTAACACGGATTGACCGTATTGGGAGTTTGAGATGGTGACAAAGAGAGTGCAACGGATGATGTTCGCGGCGGCGGCGTGCATTCCGCTGCTGCTGGGCAGCGCGCCGCTTTATGCGCAGACGAGTGCGGTGCAGCAAAAGCTGGCGGCGCTGGAGAAAAGCAGCGGAGGGCGGCTGGGCGTCGCGCTCATCGATACCGCAGATAATACGCAGGTGCTTTATCGCGGTGATGAACGCTTTCCAATGTGCAGTACCAGTAAAGTTATGGCGGCCGCGGCGGTGCTTAAGCAGAGTGAAACGCAAAAGCAGCTGCTTAATCAGCCTGTCGAGATCAAGCCTGCCGATCTGGTTAACTACAATCCGATTGCCGAAAAACACGTCAACGGCACAATGACGCTGGCAGAACTGAGCGCGGCCGCGTTGCAGTACAGCGACAATACCGCCATGAACAAATTGATTGCCCAGCTCGGTGGCCCGGGAGGCGTGACGGCTTTTGCCCGCGCGATCGGCGATGAGACGTTTCGTCTGGATCGCACTGAACCTACGCTGAATACCGCCATTCCCGGCGACCCGAGAGACACCACCACGCCGCGGGCGATGGCGCAGACGTTGCGTCAGCTTACGCTGGGTCATGCGCTGGGCGAAACCCAGCGGGCGCAGTTGGTGACGTGGCTCAAAGGCAATACGACCGGCGCAGCCAGCATTCGGGCCGGCTTACCGACGTCGTGGACTGTGGGTGATAAGACCGGCAGCGGCGACTACGGCACCACCAATGATATTGCGGTGATCTGGCCGCAGGGTCGTGCGCCGCTGGTTCTGGTGACCTATTTTACCCAGCCGCAACAGAACGCAGAGAGCCGCCGCGATGTGCTGGCTTCAGCGGCGAGAATCATCGCCGAAGGGCTGTAACTGGTTTTGTTGAATAAATCGAACTTTTGCTGAGTTGAAGGATCAGATCACGTATCTTCCCGACAACGCAGACCGTTCCGTGGCAAAGCAAAAGTTCAAAATCACCAACTGGCCCACCTACAATAAAGCCCTCATCAACCGTGGCTCCATAACTTTCTGGCTGGATGATGAAGCTATTCAGGCCTGGTATGAGTCAGCAACACCTTCTTCACGAGGCAGACCTCAGCGCTATTCTGACCTTGCCATCACGACTGTGCTGGTCATTAAACGCGTATTCAGGCTGACCCTGCGCGCTGCGCAGGGCTTTATTGATTCCATTTTTTCTCTGATGAACGTTCCGCTACGCTGCCCGGTGTAATGTCGGTGCTGATTTGGTCTTCAATAAGGCGATTTTTAGCCCGCTTTTTCCGGGGGGATGAAATGTTATTGGATTGCTAAATGATTTCAAAAAAGGGGTAACATAGAGCGGGGATTAGTGTGGCGAGGCGCAGGTTTCCGATGGCAGGCTAAACGCAAAAAATGCGCTTTTTAGCCGGTGATGAGGTGAGGCCGGGAGGGGATGCGTCGCCGATCACAGTTTACAACAGGGTTTGATAACGGGAGGAAAAGTCATGCTGCAGGGATTGAATCATCTGACGCTGGCGGTCAGCGATCTGGCGTCAAGCCTGGCATTTTATCAGCAGTTACCTGGAATGCGCCTGCACGCCAGCTGGGATAGCGGAGCCTATCTCTCCTGTGGGGCGCTGTGGCTGTGCTTGTCGCTGGATGAGCAGCGGCGTAAAACGCCCCCTCAGGAAAGCGACTATACCCACTACGCCTTCAGCGTGGCGGAAGAAGAGTTTGCCGGGGTGGTGGCTCTGCTGGCGCAGGCGGGGGCTGAGGTATGGAAAGATAACCGCAGTGAAGGGGCGTCTTACTATTTTCTCGACCCTGACGGCCATAAGCTGGAGCTGCATGTGGGGAATCTGGCGCAGCGGCTGGCCGCCTGTCGCGAACGCCCCTACAAGGGGATGGTCTTTTTTGATTGACGGGTTAGTTCAGCTTACTGCCGGATTTCAACGTGCAGATCCACAGCGGTGAATTGATAGAGCTGAGCAAGATAGCCTTTTCGTTGAGCTTCTGAGCGTTGAGAAACAGCCCGTCGTGGCTGTCGGACATCTCGCGCATAAAGTAGTCGAAAATCACGTTCGGCGATTCATCAATCGAGGAGGCGCTCGATTCCCACTGATTGATGCGGTAATGACGCTCGGTGGCCGAGATGCGTTTGCTGCTGTAGGTAAACTTCACGTAGCGTTGCAGGTAGAGCCAGCCGGCGGCGGAGTCGGTGTAACCTTCGACCACCATCGAGCCTTTACCCTGCGCGCCAAAATTGAAGTGAATATTGCCGTTAACGTTCTCTTTGTCCATGTTCTCAAAGCGCATGATGCCCTTAGTGGAACAGCTCATGACACCCGCGTTGTCGGCAGGCAGCAGCCGCCAGGCGCTAAACGCGGCGGCGGCAATAAATACCAGAACGCAGAGGGCAAAGAACGGACGCGGCGCGAGTCTCATTACGGCTTCCAGGAGTAGTAAAAGTAGTTATCGCAATAGCTGAACGGGTTATCTTCATGCATGGCGCAGTGGGCAAGGAACACGCGCCCCAGCCCGTTGGTTTCGAGCCGATCGCCGTAGAAGAAAAGAAAACGTTCACCGGGTTTACAGGCAATATTCAGCCGCTGGCGTACCTCATCGAAGTTTTTGCCGTAGGACTCTTCACTGACCGAACGTCGCATTTCATCGCTGGCCAGCAGTTCGCACTGGCTATGGCTGAGGCGGGTCAGCGCGATAGGCTGGGATTCACTGATGCCGACCAGACTGAAGGCAACCAGAAGCAGGGCAATGGTGAGCAAGCAGGCTCCGGCCATGTACCAGCACATCCCGCGAGCATGTGCGGAGCGCGGTGCGTCTGGCGTTGTCGTAACGGGCGGCGGTTCGGCAGGCGTCTGTTGTGGTGAAACCGGCGGCGCGTCGTCCAGCGCTTCGATAATGACCTCGGGATTAAGCTGCAAATAGCCGCGCGAGACGGTGACGATGATGTTATCGACGCCGTAATGGCGAAAGGTCTTCCGCAGCATGCTGAGATACTGATTCAGATTGCTGTTGGATGAGGTTAATCCATTGTCATCCCAGACTTTTTTCAGAACATCTTCCCGGCTGACAATCTCGGTATGGCGCAGAAAATAGTTAAACAGGGCGCTGGCGGTGAGGGATGGCACTGTTGCAAAGTTAGCGATGAGGCAGCCTTTTGTCTTATTCAAAGGCCTTACATTTCAAAAACTCTGCTTACCAGGCGCATTTCGCCCAGGGGATCACCATAATAAAATGCTGAGGCCTGGCCTTTGCGTAGTGCACGCATCACCTCAATACCTTTGATGGTGGCGTAAGCCGTCTTCATGGATTTAAATCCCAGCGTGGCGCCGATTATCCGTTTCAGTTTGCCATGATCGCATTCAATCACGTTGTTCCGGTACTTAATCTGTCGGTGTTCAACGTCAGACGGGCACCGGCCTTCGCGTTTGAGCAGAGCAAGCGCGCGACCATAGGCGGGCGCTTTATCCGTGTTGATGAATCGCGGGATCTGCCACTTCTTCACGTTGTTGAGGATTTTACCCAGAAACCGGTATGCAGCTTTGCTGTTACGACGGGAGGAGAGATAAAAATCGACAGTGCGGCCCCGGCTGTCGACGGCCCGGTACAGATACGCCCAGCGGCCATTGACCTTCACGTAGGTTTCATCCATGTGCCACGGGCAAAGATCGGAAGGGTTACGCCAGTACCAGCGCAGCCGTTTTTCCATTTCAGGCGCATAACGCTGAACCCAGCGGTAAATCGTGGAGTGATCGACATTCACTCCGCGTTCAGCCAGCATCTCCTGCAGCTCACGGTAACTGATGCCGTATTTGCAGTACCAGCGTACGGCCCACAGAATGATGTCACGCTGAAAATGCCGGCCTTTGAATGGGTTCATGTGCAGCTCCATCAGCAAAAGGGGATGATAAGTTTATCACCACCGACTATTTGCAACAGTGCCGTTGATCGTGCTATGATCGACTGATGTCATCAGCGGTGGAGTGCAATGTCGTGCAATACGAATGGCGAAAAGCCGAGCTCATCGGTCAGCTTCTCAACCTTGGGGTTACCCCCGGCGGTGTGCTGCTGGTCCACAGCTCCTTCCGTAGCGTCCGGCCCCTCGAAGATGGGCCACTTGGACTGATCGAGGCCCTGCGTGCTGCGCTGGGTCCGGGAGGGACGCTCGTCATGCCCTCGTGGTCAGGTCTGGACGACGAGCCGTTCGATCCTGCCACGTCGCCCGTTACACCGGACCTTGGAGTTGTCTCTGACACATTCTGGCGCCTGCCAAATGTAAAGCGCAGCGCCCATCCATTTGCCTTTGCGGCAGCGGGGCCACAGGCAGAGCAGATCATCTCTGATCCATTGCCCCTGCCACCTCACTCGCCTGCAAGCCCGGTCGCCCGTGTCCATGAACTCGATGGGCAGGTACTTCTCCTCGGCGTGGGACACGATGCCAACACGACGCTGCATCTTGCCGAGTTGATGGCAAAGGTTCCCTATGGGGTGCCGAGACACTGCACCATTCTTCAGGATGGCAAGTTGGTACGCGTCGATTATCTCGAGAATGACCACTGCTGTGAGCGCTTTGCCTTGGCGGACAGGTGGCTCAAGGAGAAGAGCCTTCAGAAGGAAGGTCCAGTCGGTCATGCCTTTGCTCGGTTGATTCGCTCCCGCGACATTGTGGCGACAGCCCTGGGTCAACTGGGCCGAGATCCGTTGATCTTCCTGCATCCGCCAGAGGCGGGATGCGAAGAATGCGATGCCGCTCGCCAGTCGATTGGCTGAGCTCATGAGCGGAGAACGAGATGACGTTGGAGGGGCAAGGTCGCGCTGATTGCTGGGGCAACACGTGGAGCGGATCGGGGATTGTCTTTCTTCAGCTCGCTGATGATATGCTGACGCTCAATGCCGTTTGGCCTCCGACTAACGAAAATCCCGCATTTGGACGGCTGATCCGATTGGCACGGCGGACGGCGAATGGCGGAGCAGACGCTCGTCCGGGGGCAATGAGATATGAAAAAGCCTGAACTCACCGCGACGTCTGTCGAGAAGTTTCTGATCGAAAAGTTCGACAGCGTCTCCGACCTGATGCAGCTCTCGGAGGGCGAAGAATCTCGTGCTTTCAGCTTCGATGTAGGAGGGCGTGGATATGTCCTGCGGGTAAATAGCTGCGCCGATGGTTTCTACAAAGATCGTTATGTTTATCGGCACTTTGCATCGGCCGCGCTCCCGATTCCGGAAGTGCTTGACATTGGGGAATTCAGCGAGAGCCTGACCTATTGCATCTCCCGCCGTGCACAGGGTGTCACGTTGCAAGACCTGCCTGAAACCGAACTGCCCGCTGTTCTGCAGCCGGTCGCGGAGGCCATGGATGCGATCGCTGCGGCCGATCTTAGCCAGACGAGCGGGTTCGGCCCATTCGGACCGCAAGGAATCGGTCAATACACTACATGGCGTGATTTCATATGCGCGATTGCTGATCCCCATGTGTATCACTGGCAAACTGTGATGGACGACACCGTCAGTGCGTCCGTCGCGCAGGCTCTCGATGAGCTGATGCTTTGGGCCGAGGACTGCCCCGAAGTCCGGCACCTCGTGCACGCGGATTTCGGCTCCAACAATGTCCTGACGGACAATGGCCGCATAACAGCGGTCATTGACTGGAGCGAGGCGATGTTCGGGGATTCCCAATACGAGGTCGCCAACATCTTCTTCTGGAGGCCGTGGTTGGCTTGTATGGAGCAGCAGACGCGCTACTTCGAGCGGAGGCATCCGGAGCTTGCAGGATCGCCGCGGCTCCGGGCGTACACAAATCGCCCGCAGAAGCGCGGCCGTCTGGACCGATGGCTGTGTAGAAGTACTCGCCGATAGTGGAAACCGACGCCCCAGCACTCGTCCGAGGGCAAAGGAATAGAGTAGATGCCGACCGAACAAGAGCTGATTTCGAGAACGCCTCAGCCAGCAACTCGCGCGAGCCTAGCAAGGCAAATGCGAGAGAACGGCCTTACGCTTGGTGGCACAGTTCTCGTCCACAGTTCGCTAAGCTCGCTCGGCTGGGTCGCGGGAGGGCCGGTCGCAGTGATTCAGGCCCTTCTGGATTGTGTTGGTCCCCAGGGCACGATTGTCATGCCCACGCACTCGGGTGATCTGACTGATCCCGCAGATTGGAGATCGCCGCCCGTGCCTGCCGATTGGGTGCAGATCTTGCGCAACGAGATGCCGGCATACGATCCGCAAACCACACCAACTCGGAACATGGGTGCAGTGGCTGAATTGTTCCGGGCGTGTCGCAAACACTTTTGGAGGCAGCTATCACCCAGCCAAGGCCGGTATTTTCATGCTTTGTTAACCTTTTGCAGTCCGAAGAGGCGCGCAAGCAAATCATTCTGGTCATTGACGGTCCAGCCGCCTGAAAAGCCAAAGCCCTTCCGCAGCCACAGCATCGCCTCGAAACCCGCGATGGTTCGCCGCGCCGTGTTAAAGGATTGGAAACCGCCGATCTTCGGCATGTTCTTCTTCACCCGGAAATGGTCGCTCTCAATCCCCTGCTGGAGATGTTTGGTCACATAATGCACGGGATCGGGATGGAGAAGCCCATCATCAACCGACGTTTTGATCGTTGACGGGAAGGTGTTGGCCCCGTCCGTCCCAATCCTGTTCGGCGACAACAAGGGTTCATCTTTAAGCATCTTTCGGAAGAACCGCTTGGCAGCGTCGAGATCGCGCTTAGCGGTCAGCAGGAAATCCACCGGATTGCCATGCTTATCGATGGCTCGGTACAGATAGCGCCATTTGCCGCGGATCTTGACATAGGTCTCATCAATCCGGACCGAGCCGCAATGGGGTCGACGAAACTGCCGCAGCCGTTTCTCGATGACAGGTGCATAAGCCAATACCCAGCGGTTGATCGTGCTATGATCGACCTCGAAGCCCCGCTCGCGAAACATCTCTTCCAAGTCACGATAGCTGAGCGGGTAGCGCAAGTACCAGGCAACCGCCTGTACAATCAGCCAGGCCTCGAAATGCCTGCCCTTGAAATCATCCTTCGACTGGCGCTTCAGCTTTTCGGCAATGGTATTCAAAATCATCGGCTCGCTCCGCAATATCAGGAGCGGCAACTTCTCTCCCCATGGTCAACATCGAGTTAACCTGAAGAATTTGCGACAAGGCCATGCGTTCCGCTCCGGAGATGTCTGGCTTACTAGGTCCCGGCGCTATGGCGATCTGAAACACGCACTCGTTCCGGCACAATCCATCGCGGAAGGCGGTCGTCTCGCTGTGCCATTGCGGCCGGAGGAATGGCTGGCAGACCGGCAAGCTCGCCTCGACATGCGGTTGCGCGAGCTTGGCCGTGCCGCTCGCGCAGGCACGATCCCGGGCGGGTCGATTGAAAACGGCGTTCTGCATATCGAGAAACTCGAAGCCGCCGCGCCGACAGGCGCCGAAGATCTGGTGCTCGATCTCTACAAGCAGATCCCGCCCACGCGCATCACCGATCTCCTGCTGGAGGTGGATGCGGCGACCGGCTTCACCGAAGCGTTCACCCATCTGCGCACAGGAGCACCCTGCGCTGACCGGATCGGGCTAATGAACGTTATCTTGGCGGAAGGGATCAACCTCGGCTTGCGCAAAATGGCGGATGCGACAAACACCCACACCTTCTGGGAATTGATCCGCATTGGACGGTGGCATGTCGAGGGCGAAGCCTATGACCGGGCGCTGGCCATGGTGGTCGAGGCACAGGCAGCGTTACCCATGGCCCGGTTCTGGGGCATGGGCACGTCGGCTTCGAGCGACGGACAGTTCTTCGTCGCTACAGAGCAAGGTGAGGCCATGAACCTGGTCAACGCGAAATATGGCAATACCCCGGGCCTGAAAGCCTATAGCCACGTCTCCGACCAATATGCGCCGTTCGCAACCCAGGTGATTCCTGCAACGGCAAGCGAAGCGCCTTACATCCTCGATGGCCTGCTGATGAACGATGCTGGACGCCATATCCGCGAGCAGTTCACCGACACGGGCGGCTTCACCGATCACGTCTTTGCCGCATGTGCCATTCTCGGCTACCGGTTCGCTCCGCGCATCCGCGACCTGCCATCCAAACGGCTCTACGCGTTCAATCCGTCGGCCGCCCCGGCGCACCTGCGAGCGTTGATCGGCGGAAAGGTCAACCAAGCCATGATCGAGCGCAATTGGCCCGACATCCTGCGCATCGCCGCCACCATTGCTGCCGGGACCGTCGCGCCAAGCCAGATTCTGCGGAAACTCGCCTCCTATCCGCGGCAGAACGAGCTCGCGACAGCCCTGCGGGAAGTCGGTCGCGTCGAGCGCACCCTGTTCATGATCGACTGGATTCTGGATGCCGAACTCCAACGGCGTGCCCAGATCGGGCTCAACAAAGGCGAAGCTCATCATGCGCTGAAGCGGGCAATCAGCTTCCACCGCCGCGGTGAAATCCGCGACCGTTCCGCCGAAGGCCAGCATTACCGCATCGCCGGCATGAATCTGCTCGCCGCCATCATCATCTTCTGGAACACCATGAAGCTCGGCGAGGTCGTTGCAAACCAGAAACGCGATGGAAAGCTGCTATCGCCCGATCTCTTGGCCCATGTTTCGCCGCTCGGATGGGAACACATCAATCTCACCGGAGAATATCGCTGGCCAAAGCCTTAGCGTAGGATTCCGCCCCCTCCCGCAAACGACCCCTCATACAGCGGTTGAATGCTGGTATGTCACTCATACTAACCTTCAAATTTTGCTCTGATTAACCCGTCGGGAAAGTTCTTCTGCAGACTCTTTTCGTTCACTGTAGCGATCGACAAGATAGGCAGCATTTGCCCGGGTCAACAATGTAAACTTCATCAATTCTTCCATCACATCTACGATGCGGTCGTAATATGATGACGGTTTCATACGTCCATCGTCATCAAACTCCTGCCAGGCTTTTGCCACCGAGGACTGGTTCGGAATAGTGATCATTCTCATCCAACGACCAAGCACGCGCATCTGGTTGACTGTGTTGAATGACTGGGAACCTCCACACACTTGCATAACAGCCAGAGTTTTTCCCTGAGAAGGACGAACAGCACCTTCAGATAATGGTATCCAGTCAATTTGTGCCTTCATAATACCAGTCATCGCTCCGTGTCGTTCCGGAGAGCACCACACCATTCCTTCAGACCAGCGAACCAGTTCACGCAACTCCATAACTTTTGGATGAGACTCCGGTGCATCATCAGGAAGTGGAAGGCCAGATGGATTAAAAATGCGGACTTCTGCGCCCATTGCAGTTAACAAACGACCTGCTTCCTCTGTAGCCAGTCGACTGTATGAGCGCTCGCGAACTGAGCCATAAAGCATTAGTATACGAGGGGGGTGAGATATTGTCGGTATCCCCATTTTTTGCTCAGTTATTGCAGCATCAAATAAATCAGGAACTATATTATTTAGCTTATTCATTTTTTTATTTTCCCTATAGATTCGGGACTTTAGTAGGATTGAATTCAGACGGTTCGATGCAGCTTTCGTCAATCATGACAGTTATGAGTTTTCCGGTTACTTATCCATTTTTGCCAGCGTGTTCCGCAACATCTGTTTTACTGTTTACACAGCACTCTTCACGTAAGAATTCGATGATAGCTTCCAGTATTTCGTATTGAGAGACACACATGAGCGTTCGACTCTCCCGGTTTTGTGTGACGAGCCCTACTGATACCAGGGCTGAAATATGATGACTTAACGTTGATGAGGGAATGCCAAGCTGCTTTTGCAATTCACCTACAGGCAAACCTTGTTCTCCAGCTTTTACAAGATGTTTGAATATGAACAAACGGGTCGGGTGACCCAGCTCTTTTAGTGCTTTAGCTACTTCTTCCAGTTGCATGTGACAACCCTCTGTCTAATGATATTTCGATAATACCAGAAATATCTTGACCAGAATTATATTTCGATTATTCTAGAAACGTAGATTTTGTCAAGAGGGTTTAGTATGAATAGTTGGATTTCTATGCTGCAAGATGCCGCAGAGATGTTTTTGTTTTTGGCCGTCGAGCTATCTTTGCTGTTTATTGTCATCAGTGCCGGTGTGAGCCTGATAAGGCAAAAGGTCCCGGACCATAAAATCCAGCAATTGATGGGGGCGAAAAAAGGAAAAGGCTACCTGCTGGCCTCGTTGTTGGGAGCCGTTACCCCTTTCTGTAGTTGCTCAACAATTCCAATGCTACGAGGGTTGTTGTCGGCGAAAGCAGGGTTTGGTCCGACACTCACTTTTTTGTTTGTTTCACCGTTGCTTAATCCCATTATCGTGGGGTTAATGTGGGTTACCTTTGGCTGGAAAGTAACTTTGTTGTACGCGATCATCGCTGCCGGTGTCTCAGTCCTTGCCAGTATCGTATTGGATTTACTAGGATTTGAACGTCATATTGTTGATCACAAAAACTCAGCATCAAGTGGTTGCACCACGAAATGCGATGATTCCGAAGCTTCGGTAAAAACGTCGGCGGGTTCCAGTTGTTGCAGCACTAGCTCGACTCAATTGCCTTTAAAAACGAGTTGCTGTACTTCATCAGCGAACCCCATAATTAACTTAAGGACGGTAAAGAACGAGCAGAACGTATCAGCGTGTTGTTCATCAATATCATCTGAACAACCAGCTGTTAGCTGTTGCAGCAGCGAGAATCTGGGCAATGTGAATCTCACAACGAATACCACCTCTGGCCCAATAAAGTTAGCTATGAAAGATGCCTTACAGCAGTTTAAGGATGTTCTGCCTTATCTTTTGTTAAGTGTATTAATAGGTTCATTTATTTATGGCTTTATCCCTTCAGAGTGGATTGCAGCTCATGCCGGAGCAGATAATCCCTTAGCCATACCGCTGAGTGCAGTTGTTGGTATTCCGTTGTATATCCGCGCAGAGGCAGTGATACCACTTGCATCAGTGCTGATGACTAAAGGAATGGGCCTGGGGGCATTAATGGCCTTGATAATCGGTAGTGCTGGAGCGAGTCTGACAGAAGTAATATTGCTTAAATCAATGTTCAGAATGCCCATGATAATCGCATTTCTGACGGTTATCTTAGGTATGGCAATCCTTATGGGATATTTAACGCAATTTTTGTTTTAATCCTTATGAGAAGGGATTTTTGCGTCAATATGAAAATCCCTTCAGTCTTACGGCGCGGTTCTAACGGTGTAGCCCTTTTATTGTTATCCCTAAACCACCTCCTAGGGAGGTGGTGATTGATCCTGTAAGGCTATAGCCTGAAGAATGCCCATGTCGGAATATCTCTGCTTACTGACCACAAGTAAAAGCAACTGTTCTACCAGCAGCCTGCAAAAAACATATAAGCTGATCTGAAAGGAATACTTCACAATGAATATTATTGTGTTTGTAACCTGCTGTTATCGCGATGAAATTACCGTTCAGTTTTTTCGGTTGACGCGGACTGTTCCTGCATGGTTTTCATCTTTAGCTTCTGTTGTTCCCTTACTGCCAGCCAGCGTCTGGCATTCAGCGCATCGCATTCTGATACCTGACCTGCTGGTAGTCCATCCAGTCCATAACGAGGGATACCTGCGACAGCAGTACGCTGCAGATATACCTGTCGGGTGGTGATGCAGGATATTGCACAGGACCATTCATCCAGTGTCAGTTCTGTCTCAGGGTGTTCTGTCAGGAATGCGGCAAAATCATTGGTTATGCCAATTTTCAGTGGAAGAAATCCTCCGCCTTCTGCGCGAAGATGGGGAAACAGAGACTTCACTTTTTCCACGCAATCGTGAGTAAATTCATGAGTCCAATGAGGCTGGCGTGGAAAACGGCGTCTTTTCTTTTTTTTCTTACAGGCAGGAGCATCAGGGGTATGAGTATCGACGGCAGGCGAACTGATCCCCTCAGAGACTGATTCTTCCATCTTTTCTGTCTCTGAACGTGCGATAACACCTGTTTTTTCAGATAAGGAAGGGGGTAAAAGAGTGCGACGTTTTTTCACCATAATGATGGGTGTTTTCTTTTCTTCCTGATATTTCCCCATAAAAACCTCTACGATGTGTTCTTATATAATAATATATATCATATTTTCACGATTAACATAATATCTTCGTTAAGAAAACAACAGAGCAAAATTTGTTTTTTTTTGACAGGCATGAAATGAGCCAGCATAATTATATTAATTATTATCCCAAATGAGTTTTTGTATTTGCTCATTCGGGATGGTTGGATATTTTAAGTTATATCTACTGTATCATTCTCAGGTAATCGTTCCATTAAATCAGAAACTACGGGCTGTAACCAGTCAGTGACTTCACTCACATACTGATGCCATTCGGGATGCCTGGAGGCCAGATCCATCACTCGTGTTAACCCGGACGGACGATCAATGCCCAATTTAGTTAAAATATTCGAGATATAATTATGAGCATCAAGTTCAACTCTGATATCCCTTGCTGCTTCGATTATTTCTAAATATTCGCCACCCAATCCGTCCAGTGGGACATTTGTAATAAGATAATGAATGTATTGTTCAGGCTTAACCCCATTTGGGAGATTAAATTGTTTTACTTTTCCTTCCGCTGCCGCTTTTAACTCATAAGTTCGTGATTCTGTGCCGGTGAAAACTTTATCAAGAGCAGTTTTCTTTTCATTTTCTGTGGAATATTTATCGCCATCAAGAATATAAAGTTTACCAGATAGATTGTCACCACGAATAAGGGTACTGGCAAGTAGAGTGAATGCGTTTGAAGCTGCGCCAAATTTAAATATTTTTACATATTTGCTGGCCTTAAGTGAAGAACATATTTTATTTATTATGGCAACAGCTAAGTCATCTTCTACATATATTTCAATAGGCGTCGTTGATTCACCTGTTAATCTGTTTATAGCATCAGGTTTTGTTTCTTCAAATGAATAACTACGGCCTTGAATGTTTACGACGTGTCTTATATTTATCTTGTCTGATAAAGTGGTTATCATTTCTCTATGGGTAGTAAAGATGATTTGTTTGTTTTTATCTTTGGCATGAGATGATATGACTTCTATTAACTTTTTCAATGCTTCGTCATGCAACAATAAATCTAATTCATCAATTAATATTAAGGCGTTCTTGTCCGCTTTCAATATTGTTTCCAGAATTAAAAATATCTTTTGCTCTCCTGCGCTCATACTCAATGATGAGTAGGCCAGTCCCCCTGACTCAACTCCAATCAATATTTTTCCATTGGGTTGTTGATGCTGATTGAAACTTGTGTATGGTTTATTAAGTATATAGGAGGCGTAATGAAGAATGTTTGTTATTAAATCATTACTGACACTGCTGGTTTCATACTGAATATTATTCTTTTTTTCTGATTCTATTATAGGAACACATTTATCAATGCCAAGATAGTAAACTTCTCTTAAAGGACGACGAGCATAAATCTGAATCCATCGTGAGCCTCGAATATCTGCTTTTCCATAATTTTTCAATTCATTTTCAATCATTACCCCATCTTTACGATAAGTTAAATTTACAATGAAGTCACTGCCGTTCCATTCAGCATGTGGGCTGCGTGGAAAAAAATGCATTAACCGATGGTCTTCACCGGGGAAACCTTCTTCAGGCATGTATATGCTTGCTATAGCATGGAGTATTGTTGATTTTCCGCTTCCATTTGGACCTAAAATTGCGGTTAACGCATGAGGTTTAAAAATAATCTCGTTTAATCCATTTATACATTTTAGTTTGTTAATTTTAATGGAGTTCAAGACTTGACCAGTAATGGTTTTTTTATTTTTTTCTGCCATTTTCAAATCCTAGCATTATGTTGGGGGGATTCACCATGTAATTCAGAAACATATAACTGTGAACAGGGGATATATCAAATCCTTTTAATATTCTATTTGGCACAGTATTCTACATCAGGCCTCTTTTATGCTACAGACTTTTTGAGATGTCTGTAATTTTAGACTTAATGTTATGACTGATCATATCTCCTATCCACTGGTGGCGCAGGAAAGTTAACCAGCTGCCACCATGGGATGATGTGTAAACCGTGCTGGTATGTTTTTACGGGGTGACGCTTTCATTAACCTGTACACGAACCTCCATTCCGGCATCGTGACAGGCCTGCAGCCACTGCGCCACTTCCAGCGGATCGCCCTCCAGGCGTACCACCCTGCCTTCTTTATTCCATAACTGCAGACAGGTGCTGCCGTCGAGACGTACCACAAAATCCCCACGGCAGGCCTGATACGTTATGCCGTTCAGCTGCACCGCCAGATCAGTGGCAGAAGTGCCGTCTGCGGGCAGACCTGCTGCCGGGACCAGCGGCAGTACGACGACTTCTGCCGCACGCTGTTCTGCCCGGAGGCGGTCCTGTTCTGCCAGCAGCAGAGGCTGTGCCACGGCCCGGCCGGCGTCCGTCAGCTCGACAGCCAGCTGCAGATTCGGGGCGCGCAGGGTACGCAGCCAGCCGGCATCCTCCAGACGACGGCAGGAGGCGCGCAGGTTTGGCCCGTAGACCGGGGCTTCCCCGCTTCGCTCCAGCACCCGTTCCAGGTCCCGCGTCAGCACGGGGCCCGGCCGTTTTTCATCAAGCGCAGCCAGCACAATCAGCACTCTCCGCTGCAGTGGCGACGGTCGGCGGCTCTGGGTCATTACCTGTCATCCTCCGGCCAGATGAGGTTTCTGAGGCGCTGAAAGTCGGCGTCAATGAGCTCCTGTCTCTTTATGGCATTCATTGAGGCATAGCCATTTATGGCCAGTTCATGCCAGAAGATCAGCACGGCTCCGGCTTTGGCTGACTCGCAGAGATAAATCGCGCCCTGGCTGTCCAGATTGCATTCCCGGATGCGTTTTTCCGCAAACCGGGTCAGTTGTTCATAGCTGAGTGAAAACACCCTTTCTTCATCCATCCTGCACGCTCCATCTGATAATGTACTGACAGGTAAAAATAATATCCTGCATGATTTGTGTGCTCATGATTTCTGATAATATCAGATATTGTTTTATCATCAATGATGAAAACCATATCTGATATGATTTTATATATATTTCTTAATTATCATATCATTTGCGTCTTTTCTGCCGCGCAGATCCAGTTTCCGGCTAAGTCGGATCGACCTAATCTTTGTTTCTGATATGAACACCTCGGAGAGGTGTAAGCAATGGTATAAACGAAATGTATTATGTATCTGCATCACAGCATGCGGGCACATTTTGCGGAAGGATATGAATCCCCCCGGAATAACTGGCAAAGGACAGATAAATGGACATTGAAATACGCCACTGCAATAACATCGTACGAGCACATATCACCCTCACTGCCGATAAACTGAACATTAAGTTTGCGCCAAATGGTACTGGAAAAAGTACGCTGTCACGGGCCATAAGCTGTGCGGCGCGGGACGACATTCAGGGACTACAGGCACTGATGCCCTTCCGGCTGCGCGGAGAAAACCCCGATAGCACCGGGCCCATTGTCATCGGTGCTGACGGGATTGGGGACGTGATGTGCTTCAACGAGGAGTACGTCAGTCAGTTTACGTTCCAACCGGACGAGCTCATCAGTGATAGCTTTAATATTCTTATCCGCAATCAAGCCCATGCGGAAAGAGAGCGTGAAATAGAAGAAATGACGCAAAAGATCCGGGCTGTTTTCACGGATCACACTGAGCTGAACTCTCTGATAGACCATCTACAGGAACTCAGTAATGCTTTCAGATCAACCAGTTCCGGGATTTCACGTTCTTCAACCGGCATGAGAGGTCTGTCAGGCGGAAATAAAATACACCACATTCCGGCTGGTCTTGAGAACTATCAACCCTACATCCGCAGTGAACGCCGCGTGGAATGGATTGACTGGCAGACAAAGGGACTCGAGTTTTCGCCCCTTTCGGATGGCTGCTGTCCGTTCTGTACCGGTGATATCACGGGAAAGGAAGCACAAATTCGCCAAGTCAGAGAGGAATACGATAAATCCACCATTAAAAACCTGACCGCTATCATCAGACTGGTGGAAAACCTCGGTAATTACCTGACGGAGAGCGCCAGAGAACGCCTTCTGGCCATTACTATGCTTCAGAACGGTCCGGAAGCCGAACATATCGAGTACCTAGTGGCGTTGAAACGCCAGACCGATACGCTGACAGAGAAACTCACTGCGCTGAGAGGCCTGAATGTTTTCAGCCTGCAGGAACAGCAGAACGTTCGGGAGGTGCTCACTGCCAGGTTGATTGACCTGCAGTTCTTCCCTGATCTGCAATCCGAACTCATGCAGGGGATCACCGACAGACTGAACGCGGCCCTTATGGACCTGATAAACCTTGCCGGACCGCTGCAGGGAAAAATTAACCGGCACCGGGACAGCATGATCCGGCTGATCGCACAGCACAAAACAAACATCAATAATTTCCTCACTTATGCAGGCTATAAATACAGGGTGGATATAGCCGGCGAGGGAGAGCAGAGAAAACTCAGGCTACGACACATAGATTTTGACGGGTACGTCAGCGGCGGTAGCCAGCATCTCAGCTATGGAGAACGGAACGCCTTTGCGATTGTGTTATTCATGTATGAATGCCTGTCAAAAAACCCGGGACTGATTATCCTTGATGATCCCATATCTTCTTTTGATAAAAACAAGAAGTTTGCCATTCTTGAAATGCTGTTCAGACGTGCAAGTGGTGAATGCCTGAAGAACCGGACTGTACTTATGCTGACGCATGACGTGGAGCCTGTGATTGACACGCTGAAGTCAGTCAGAAGGTTGTTCAGTAATCAGGTGACCGCCTCCTGCCTGCGCCTGTCTGCTGGAGTCATAGAAGAATTACCTGTTAACGACGGCGATATCATGACATTCATGCAGATCTGCAAATCCATCACCGCGTCAGCAGACTGTGAGGAGATCATTAAGCTCATCTATCTTCGTCGCTACTTTGAAATCGTTGACGAACGTGGTGATGCTTATCAGCTTCTATCCAATCTATTCCATCGACGCGTCGTCCCGCTGGATTATCGCGAGCCTGCCGCTGCGGGCTCGGGCTATCCCAAAATGGCTCCTGAGAAAATTCAGCAGGCCTTGCGGGATATCCGGGAGTATGTGGACAGTTTTGATTACCCGCGACTTCAGGCTCTCGTCAGCAGCCCAGATGAAATAAAAAACCTGTACCGTCGCTGTCGTAACGGCTATGAAAAACTGCAGGTATTCCGTTTACTGGAACTGGATCAGGACCATCCGGTAATACGAAAATTCGTTAACGAAACGTACCACATTGAAAATGAGTTCATCTGTCAACTAGATCCGTCCAGATTCGATCTCATCCCGGAGTACGTGATTATGGAATGTGACAAGCTCATCGCCCTGCCACCGGCAGCAAACCAGAGCTCGGTTGCCCGTATCGCTTGAGCCACTGTTTTTGCCGCCGGAAGATAGGCTTTAGCTCCCTGATAGTCTGATCTTCGAAGATACCCTACAGTTTAGGACCGCTTACTGTAGATATCTGTTAAAACAGCCCGTATACGGGCTGTTTCTTGGTGCCCTTATCTCCTGACTTTGAAAAGAGTGTCTTACTTCACCCAGTCTTCCAGCACCAGGTCAGGCACTCGCTCAAATTCTCTTGTATTATTCGTTACCAGTATCGCCCCGGCGGCGATGGCGTGCCCGGCAATCGCCGTGTCGTTCGGGCCGATCGGCGTCCCGGCCAGCCGCAGTGCCACTTTAATCTTCGTGGTGGCGTCTACTGCGGCGCGATCCCAGGGCAGGATGGCATCGAGGCGGGCGCAGAATTCATCGACCAGTTGGACGTGACGTGGTGAGGCCTTTGGGCCGGTAGCCCCGAAGCGCATTTCAGAGTAGGTGATGGCCGAGACCACTATACGGTGGCCGCGTAGCACCGCCTGCTCCAGACGCTTCAGGACGGCTTCTGGCTGTTCACGCATGATGAACGAGCAGATACAGGTATCAAGCATATAAGTCTTGTTCACAGGTTAAATCGCCCTTCGTCGCTGACAACATCCTCGCGCTCCGCCATAAAATCTGGATCGGCTTTTTCGTACTCTAGGAATGATCCCCAGGTTGGCCGGACGGGGCGCAGGATGATGCTGTCCCCTTCCCGGACGATCTCGAGCTCGCTCACCCCCTCAAAATCCAGATCACGAGGCAGACGGATGGCGCGGTTGTTGCCATTTTTGAATATCGATACGGTTCTCATGTTTTTTCTCTCCCGAGCATATGGATATGTGAAACATATCCGGAATATTCAAAGCACCGGGTGTGTGCATATGTTTAGTATAGGCAGATGTGTGGCATATGTATAGCGGTAGCATATGTAGATGCCAGGCATATGTTTAGCATATCTCTATTTCTTTCTTTTTTATCGGAGATCCGAAAAAAGGTTAAGTCTGATCTTAATGAAATTACATGGAATTTGAGTGATATCCCTTACCCCACATCTCCAACGTGCTATCTATAAAGGTTGATACATCTCACTTAGTCCGGAGGTTGTTATGAGCGTCAAAATCACAGGTTTAGACAAAATGCAGAAACAGCTAAAAGAGGTTGAGAGAGCAACAGAGGCATTAAACGGAAGTTATGATGTCCACTTCGATGCTAACGATCCTGTCAGCATTGAGAACGCGATTCAGGAAGCCTATTCCATGGTGTACGAACGCGCTTCTGGTTATGCCACTAATCCGATGGTCAGCCCATTAATCGAACACATGAAAGAAAATCTGCGCCAACAGATTCTGGACAGAGCAGAACGGCACTGTTGCAAATAGTCGGTGGTGATAAACTTATCATCCCCTTTTGCTGATGGAGCTGCACATGAACCCATTCAAAGGCCGGCATTTTCAGCGTGACATCATTCTGTGGGCCGTACGCTGGTACTGCAAATACGGCATCAGTTACCGTGAGCTGCAGGAGATGCTGGCTGAACGCGGAGTGAATGTCGATCACTCCACGATTTACCGCTGGGTTCAGCGTTATGCGCCTGAAATGGAAAAACGGCTGCGCTGGTACTGGCGTAACCCTTCCGATCTTTGCCCGTGGCACATGGATGAAACCTACGTGAAGGTCAATGGCCGCTGGGCGTATCTGTACCGGGCCGTCGACAGCCGGGGCCGCACTGTCGATTTTTATCTCTCCTCCCGTCGTAACAGCAAAGCTGCATACCGGTTTCTGGGTAAAATCCTCAACAACGTGAAGAAGTGGCAGATCCCGCGATTCATCAACACGGATAAAGCGCCCGCCTATGGTCGCGCGCTTGCTCTGCTCAAACGCGAAGGCCGGTGCCCGTCTGACGTTGAACACCGACAGATTAAGTACCGGAACAACGTGATTGAATGCGATCATGGCAAACTGAAACGGATAATCAACGCCACGCTGGGATTTAAATCCATGAAGACGGCTTACGCCACCATCAAAGGTATTGAGGTGATGCGTGCACTACGCAAAGGCCAGGCCTCAGCATTTTATTATGGTGATCCCCTGGGCGAAATGCGCCTGGTAAGCAGAGTTTTTGAAATGTAAGGCCTTTGAATAAGGGGGCACCTCAGAAAACGGAAAATAAAGCACGCTAAGGCATAGCTGACCTTGCCAGGCCTGCTTCGCCCTGTAGTGACGCGATCAACGGGCAGGAAACATTCCCCTTTCGTGCATGGCAGGCGCACACGAGTTCAGACAGCACGGTTTCCATGCGCGCCAAGTCGGCCATCTTCTCGCGCACGTCCTTGAGCTTGTGTTCGGCCAGGCTGCTGGCCTCCTCGCAGTGGGTGCCATCGTCGAGCCGCAACAGCTCGGCAATCTCGTCCAGACTGAACCCCAGCCGCTGTGCCGATTTCACGAATTTCACCCGAACCACGTCCGCCTCCCCATAGCGGCGGATGCTGCCGTAAGGCTTGTCCGGTTCCCGCAACAGGCCCTTGCGCTGATAGAAGCGGATTGTCTCCACGTTGACCCCGGCCGCCTTGGCAAAAACGCCAATGGTCAGGTTTTCCAAATTATTTTCCATATCGCTTGACTCCGTACATGAGTACGGAAGTAAGGTTACGCTATCCAATCCAAATTCAAAAGGGCCAACGTATGTCTGAACCACAAAACGGGCGCGGTGCGCTCTTCGCCGGCGGGCTGGCCGCCATTCTTGCATCGACCTGCTGCCTGGGGCCGCTAGTACTGGTCGCCCTGGGCTTCTCCGGTGCTTGGATCGGCAACCTGACGGTGCTGGAACCCTATCGACCGTTGTTCATCGGCGCGGCGCTAGTGGCGCTGTTCTTCGCCTGGAAGCGGATTTACCGGCCCGTGCAGGCATGCAAGCCAGGTGAGGTCTGCGCGATTCCGCAGGTGCGCGCCACCTACAAGCTGATTTTCTGGATCGTGGCCGTGCTGGTCCTGGTCGCGCTTGGATTTCCCTATGTCGTTCCATTTTTCTATTAACCAGGAGTTCATCATGAAGAAACTGTTTGCCTCCCTTGCCCTCGCCGCCGCTGTTGCCCCGGTGTGGGCCGCTACCCAGACCGTCACGCTAGCGGTTCCCGGCATGACTTGCGCCGCCTGCCCGATCACAGTCAAGAAAGCGCTCTCCAAGGTCGAAGGCGTGAGCAAGGTCGATGTGGGCTTCGAGAAGCGCGAGGCCGTCGTCACTTTTGACGACACCAAGGCCAGCGTACAGAAGCTGACCAAGGCCACCGCAGACGCCGGCTATCCGTCCAGCGTCAAGCAGTGAGCCAGCAAGCCAACGACAACAGCGAGAGCCGCTTCATGGGACTGATGACACGCATTGCCGATAAAACCGGCGCGCTCGGCAGCGTCGTTTCCGCGATGGGCTGCGC
Source organism: Escherichia sp. SCLE84 (assembly GCF_012584495.1). Taxonomy (NCBI): domain Bacteria; kingdom Pseudomonadati; phylum Pseudomonadota; class Gammaproteobacteria; order Enterobacterales; family Enterobacteriaceae; genus Escherichia; species Escherichia sp. SCLE84. The sequence goes on from NZ_CP051431.1 coordinate 133,170, forward strand.
CGCCTGCTTTCCAGCCCTCGCCAGCTTCGGCGCGGCCATCGGGCTGGGCTTCTTGAGCCAGTACGAGGGACTGTTCATCAGCCGCCTGCTGCCGCTGTTTGCCGCGCTGGCCTTCCTGGCGAACGCGCTGGGTTGGTTCAGTCATCGGCAATGGCTGCGCAGTCTGCTCGGCATGATCGGCCCGGCCATCGTGTTTGCGGCCACGGTCTGGCTGCTCGGCAACTGGTGGACGGCGAACCTGATGTACGTCGGCCTGGCCTTGATGATTGGGGTGTCGATCTGGGACTTCGTGTCGCCGGCGCATCGCCGTTGCGGACCGGACGGCTGCGAACTCCCCGCCAAGCGCTTGTGAAAGACGGCTGACCGTGCGACACGGCGGCCCACACGAATAAGGAACGATGGTATGAGCACTCTCAAAATCACCGGCATGACTTGCGACTCGTGCGCAGTGCATGTCAAGGACGCCCTGGAGAAAGTGCCCGGCGTGCAATCAGCGGATGTCTCCTACGCCAAGGGCAGCGCCAAGCTCGCCATTGAGGTCGGCACGTCACCCGACGCGCTGACGGCCGCTGTAGCTGGACTCGGTTATCGGGCCACGCTGGCCGATGCCCCCTCAGTTTCGACGCCGGGCGGATTGCTCGACAAGATGCGCGATCTGCTGGGCAGAAACGACAAGACGGGTAGCAGCGGCGCATTGCATATCGCCGTCATCGGCAGCGGCGGGGCCGCGATGGCAGCGGCGCTGAAGGCCGTCGAGCAAGGCGCACGTGTCACGCTGATCGAGCGCGGCACCATCGGCGGCACCTGCGTCAATGTCGGTTGTGTGCCGTCCAAGATCATGATCCGCGCCGCCCATATCGCCCATCTGCGCCGGGAAAGCCCGTTCGATGGCGGCATCGCCGCTACCACGCCGACCATCCAGCGCACGGCGCTGCTGGCCCAGCAGCAGGCCCGCGTCGATGAACTGCGCCACGCCAAGTACGAAGGCATCTTGGAGGGCAATCCGGCGATCACTGTGCTGCACGGCTCCGCCCGCTTTAAGGACAATCGCAACCTGATCGTGCAACTCAACGACGGCGGCGAGCGCGTGGTGGCATTCGACCGCTGCCTGATCGCCACCGGCGCGAGCCCGGCCGTGCCGCCGATTCCCGGCCTGAAAGACACTCCGTACTGGACTTCCACTGAAGCGCTGGTCAGCGAGACGATTCCTAAGCGCCTGGCCGTGATTGGCTCATCAGTGGTGGCGCTGGAGCTGGCGCAGGCGTTCGCCCGACTCGGAGCGAAGGTGACGATCCTGGCTCGCAGCACGCTGTTCTTCCGCGAAGACCCAGCTATAGGCGAAGCCGTCACGGCCGCATTCCGCATGGAGGGCATCGAGGTGAGGGAACACACCCAGGCCAGCCAGGTCGCGTATATCAATGGTGAAGGGGACGGCGAATTCGTGCTCACCACGGCGCACGGCGAACTGCGCGCCGACAAGCTGCTGGTCGCCACCGGCCGCGCGCCCAACACACGCAAGCTGGCACTGGATGCGACGGGCGTCACGCTCACCCCGCAAGGCGCTATCGTCATCGACCCCGGCATGCGTACAAGCGTGGAACACATCTACGCCGCAGGCGACTGCACCGACCAGCCGCAGTTCGTCTATGTGGCGGCAGCGGCCGGCACTCGCGCCGCGATCAACATGACCGGCGGTGACGCGGCCCTGAACCTGACCGCGATGCCGGCCGTGGTGTTCACCGACCCGCAAGTGGCGACCGTAGGCTACAGCGAGGCGGAAGCGCACCATGACGGCATCAAAACTGATAGTCGCACGCTAACGCTGGACAACGTGCCGCGCGCGCTCGCCAACTTCGACACGCGCGGCTTCATCAAACTGGTGGTTGAAGAAGGCAGCGGACGACTGATCGGCGTGCAGGCAGTGGCCCCGGAAGCGGGCGAACTGATCCAGACGGCCGCACTGGCGATTCGCAACCGGATGACGGTGCAGGAACTGGCCGACCAGTTGTTCCCCTACCTGACGATGGTCGAAGGGTTGAAGCTCGCGGCGCAGACCTTCAACAAGGATGTGAAGCAGCTTTCCTGCTGCGCCGGGTGAGGACAAGGAGGTGTGCGATGAGCGCCTACACGGTATCGCAACTGGCCCATAACGCTGGGGTGAGCGTACATATCGTGCGCGACTACCTGGTGCGCGGCTTGTTACGGCCGGTGGCCTGCACCACGGGCGGCTACGGCGTGTTCGACGATGCGGCCTTGCAACGGCTGTGCTTCGTGCGCGCGGCCTTCGAGGCGGGTATCGGCCTGGATGCCCTGGCGCGGCTGTGCCGTGCGCTCGACGCAGCGGACGGCGCACAAGCCGCAGCGCAGCTTGCCGTGCTGCGCCAGTTGGTCGAGCGGCGGCGCGCGGCGTTGGCCCATCTGGACGCGCAACTGGCCTCCATGCCAGCCGAGCGGGCGCACGAGGAGGCATTGCCGTGAACGCCCCTGACAAACTGCCGCCCGAGACGCGCCAACCCGTTTCCGGCTACCTGTGGGGTGCGCTGGCCGTGTTGACCTGCCCCTGCCATCTGCCGATTCTCGCCGCCGTGCTGGCCGGGACGACCGCCGGTGCCTTCCTTGGCGAGCATTGGGGTGTTGCCGCGCTCGCGCTGACCGGCTTGTTCGTTCTGGCCGTAACGCGGCTGCTGCGCGCCTTCCGGGGCGGATCATGACGAGTTCGCAGCCCGCCGGATGGACGGCGGCCGAGTTGGCGCAGGCGGCGGCGCGCGGACAGCTTGACCTGCATTACCAGCCGCTGGTCGATCTGCGCGATCACCGGATCGCTGGCGCGGAAGCGTTGATGCGCTGGCGGCATCCGAGGCTTGGCCTGTTGCCGCCCGGCCAGTTCCTGCCGCTGGCCGAGTCGTTCGGCCTGATGCCGGAAATAGGCGCGTGGGTGCTGGGCGAGGCCTGTCGCCAGATGCACAAGTGGCAAGGACCGGCATGGCAACCGTTCCGTCTTGCCATCAATGTGTCCGCCAGCCAGGTTGGGCCAACGTTCGACGACGAGGTAAAGCGGGTGCTGGCCGATATGGCCCTGCCCGCCGAGCTTCTGGAGATCGAACTGACCGAATCGGTCGCATTCGGCAATCCAGCCCTGTTCGCCAGTTTCGACGCCTTGCGCGCCATCGGCGTGCGCTTCGCCGCCGACGACTTCGGCACCGGCTATTCCTGCCTGCAACATCTGAAATGCTGCCCCATCACCACATTGAAAATCGACCAATCCTTTGTCGCCAGGCTCCCGGATGATGCCCGTGACCAAACTATCGTGCGGGCGGTGATCCAGCTCGCGCACGGGCTGGGCATGGATGTCATTTTCAGAAGACGACTGCACCAGTTGATTGGGCGTAATGGCTGTTGTGCAGCCAGCTCCTGACAGTTCAATATCAGAAGTGATCTGCACCAATCTCGACTATGCTCAATACTCGTGTGCACCAAAGCGAGGTGAGCATGGCGACGGACACCCCACGGATTCCAGAACAAGGCGTGGCCACTCTGCCTGATGAGGCTTGGGAGCGTGCGCGCCGTCGTGCGGAGATCATCAGTCCGTTGGCGCAGTCGGAGACGGTCGGGCACGAAGCGGCCGATATGGCGGCTCAGGCGCTGGGCTTGTCTCGGCGCCAGGTATACGTTCTGATCCGGCGTGCCCGGCAAGGCAGCGGCCTCGTGACGGATCTGGTGCCCGGCCAGTCCGGTGGAGGTAAAGGTAAGGGGCGCTTGCCGGAACCGGTCGAGCGCGTCATCCACGAGCTACTGCAAAAGCGGTTCCTGACCAAGCAGAAGCGCAGCCTAGCGGCCTTTCACCGCGAAGTCACTCAGGTGTGCAAGGCTCAAAAACTGCGAGTGCCGGCGCGCAATACCGTGGCCTTACGGATCGCTAGCCTTGACCCGCGCAAGGTCATCCGCCGGCGGGAAGGCCAGGATGCCGCTCGTGACCTACAAGGTGTGGGCGGCGAGCCTCCTGCCGTGACCGCGCCGCTGGAGCAGGTGCAGATAGACCATACGGTCATCGACCTGATCGTGGTCGATGACCGCGACCGGCAACCTATTGGCCGCCCGTACCTGACCCTCGCCATCGACGTGTTCACCCGCTGCGTGCTCGGCATGGTCGTCACGCTGGAAGCGCCGTCTGCCGTTTCGGTTGGCCTGTGCCTCGTGCATGTCGCCTGCGACAAGCGCCCTTGGCTGGAAGGACTGAACGTGGAAATGGATTGGCAGATGAGCGGCAAGCCCTTGCTGCTCTACCTAGACAACGCGGCCGAGTTCAAGAGCGAGGCCCTGCGCCGGGGTTGCGAGCAGCATGGCATCCGGCTGGACTATCGCCCGCTGGGACAGCCGCACTATGGCGGCATCGTGGAACGGATCATCGGCACGGCGATGCAGATGATTCACGACGAACTGCCGGGAACGACCTTCTCCAACCCTGACCAGCGCGGCGACTACGATTCCGAAAACAAGGCCGCCCTGACGCTGCGCGAGCTAGAGCGCTGGCTCACATTGGCGGTCGGCACCTACCACGGTTCGGTGCACAACGGCCTGCTCCAACCGCCGGCCGCGCGCTGGGCCGAGGCCGTGGCGCGTGTCGGCGTACCGGCCGTCGTCACACGCGCTACTTCGTTCCTGGTCGATTTTCTGCCGATCCTCCGGCGCACGCTGACCCGCACCGGCTTTGTCATCGACCACATCCACTACTACGCCGATGGGCACTGTTGCAAATAGTCGGTGGTGATAAACTTATCATCCCCTTTTGCTGATGGAGCTGCACATGAACCCATTCAAAGGCCGGCATTTTCAGCGTGACATCATTCTGTGGGCCGTACGCTGGTACTGCAAATACGGCATCAGTTACCGTGAGCTGCAGGAGATGCTGGCTGAACGCGGAGTGAATGTCGATCACTCCACGATTTACCGCTGGGTTCAGCGTTATGCGCCTGAAATGGAAAAACGGCTGCGCTGGTACTGGCGTAACCCTTCCGATCTTTGCCCGTGGCACATGGATGAAACCTACGTGAAGGTCAATGGCCGCTGGGCGTATCTGTACCGGGCCGTCGACAGCCGGGGCCGCACTGTCGATTTTTATCTCTCCTCCCGTCGTAACAGCAAAGCTGCATACCGGTTTCTGGGTAAAATCCTCAACAACGTGAAGAAGTGGCAGATCCCGCGATTCATCAACACGGATAAAGCGCCCGCCTATGGTCGCGCGCTTGCTCTGCTCAAACGCGAAGGCCGGTGCCCGTCTGACGTTGAACACCGACAGATTAAGTACCGGAACAACGTGATTGAATGCGATCATGGCAAACTGAAACGGATAATCGGCGCCACGCTGGGATTTAAATCCATGAAGACGGCTTACGCCACCATCAAAGGTATTGAGGTGATGCGTGCACTACGCAAAGGCCAGGCCTCAGCATTTTATTATGGTGATCCCCTGGGCGAAATGCGCCTGGTAAGCAGAGTTTTTGAAATGTAAGGCCTTTGAATAAGACAAAAGGCTGCCTCATCGCTAACTTTGCAACAGTGCCAGTTGTTCGGGGTGCGAAAACAGTCGTAGTTCGGGGAAAAAACCGAATTTTGACCCAAAACCGCGAAAAACTCGAAATGACAGTTCCTATCAGTTGAAGTGTAATGCAAAATATTCAGGAAAAGAGGGTCGGCATTCGTAGTACGCTGTCGTTCTTGAAATTACACTAAAAACGTGCTACAATAAAAAAATTGAAGCGGGGTAGAAATATGTATTTGATATTCATGTAATTTAGTTTTTAAGCACTGCCCTTTTAAGGGTTTATTTGTTGTGCTTAAAGACATATTTACATGAGTATATCCTCGCTTTTGAAGACCTCCTTGTAAAATTATGTCTTTCTGCACGAACAACGCTTAGGCAGTTGTTCGTTTTTAATTTTATATAAGGAGATTTCTATAATGAACAGAATAAAAAATTGGAAGAAACAATTTGCTGTAATATACACAGGGCAGGCTTTTTCAATCTTGGGTTCTGCCGCAGTGCAGTTCGCTGTTATCTGGTGGCTGACCATCCAGACTGAATCCGCAATCACCTTGACGATTGCATCCTTAGTTGCCTTTCTCCCCAATATGTTAATCGGACCCTTTGCCGGTGTGTGGATCGACCGATACAACCGCCGAACAGTAATGATTTTAGCTGACGGTCTGGTAGCTGTATCCAGCATCATCCTTGGGGCAGCATTTTTACTTGTGGAAACACCCCCTATTTGGTTTATCTACATTGTTTTATTTTTGCGTGGATTGGGGAATACCTTTCACGGTCCAGCTATGCAAGCGGCGATACCCATGTTTGTGCCAGCAGATATGTTGACCAAAGCAGGGGGCTGGGGAAATATGATCCAATCAATATCCAACATGATGGGGCCTGTGCTGGGTGCTGCGCTTATGTCATTTCTACCTATTTCCTCCATTATGATTGTGGATATACTGGGAGCCGCTTTTGCGATAGTTTGCCTCCTATTTGTTATAATTCCAGACATTACGCAAACCAATGAGAAGATGAGTGTATTGTCTGACATGAAGCAGGGCTTTATCGCAATGAAAGCAAATAAACCTTTAATGGCTGTGTTTTCCCCCATGCTGCTGATGACCATACTTTATATGCCATTAGGTTCTCTGTTCCCTCTACTGGCACGCAGCCACTTTATGGGTGAAGCCTGGCACAATAGCATTGTGGAATTTGTCTTTGCAGGTGGATTGCTTCTTTCATCTTTGGTTATCGGTGTATGGGGCGGCATGAAAAGAAGGTTTTTCATGGCATCCTTAGCTATTGGCTTAATGGGTCTGGCTACACTGATTAGCGGAGCGCTACCGACAAGCGGTTTTTGGATATTTGTTATATGCTGCTTCTTCTTGGGCGCCTCTGGCACATTTATGAATGTTCCTGTTATGGCTTATGTTCAAGAAAGCATTGCCCCTGAAATGATGGGCAAGGTGTTTTCCCTTTTGATGACCGCCATGACTCTTTCTATGCCGATAGGCTTACTTGTTGCAGGTCCGGTTGTTGAGGTTATAGGTGTTAATACATGGTTTTTCTGGTCTGGTGTTGCGTTGATAGTAAACGCTGTTCTCTGCCGCATTCTGACACGACGCTATGACAAAGTAACAATGAAACCGCAAGTGGACTGAAAAAAGGACCGGGTTGATGATAATTTGTAGTGGTGAGCTTCTGGGAGTACAAAACAAAGTGCTCAAAATTGTCGGGCTCATGGCGTTTAACGGTATTAATTTCGCTTATAATAATCTTTCTATAATAGCCTAAAGGAGAATATCTATGATACCTAATAGCGAAAATAAAAGAGTATGGTTTATTACCGGAGCAAGCAAGGGGCTTGGCTATGCTTTTACATGCGCCGCCTTGAAAGCCGGGGATAAAGTTGTTGCAGTTGCAAGGACTATCGATAATTTGGCGAAGCTAGAAGAAACATATCAAGAGAGCTTACTGCCATTAAACCTCGATGTTACAGATAGGGAGGCTGTTTTTTCTACGGTTGAAACAGCAGTTAAACATTTCGGTAGGCTTGATATTGTTGTTAATAATGCGGGTATCATGACTATGGGTATGATTGAAGAACTAAACGAATCCGATGCTCGGAAACTAATGGACACAAACTTTTTTGGAGCTCTTTGGGTTTGTCAGGCAGTGATGCCCTATTTGAGGTCGCAGCGTTCTGGACATATCATACAGATTACAAGCATTGGCGCTATTATCTCGGGTCCGATGTCTGGTATTTACAGTGCAAGTAAATTTGCGCTGGAAGGAATGAGTGAAGCCTTAGCAAAAGAAGCGGAACATTTCGGAGTGAAACTCACTATGGTGGAACCAGGAGGATATTGGACAGATTTATACACTTCGATGAGTTACAGCAATCCATTAGATTCATACGGTACACTGCGCGATGAGCTGGCGAAACAGTATTCCGAAGATTCGGTCGATAGTGATCCTTCCTTGGCAGCGGAAGCCCTTATGAAATTAGTAGCCAGCAATAATCCGCCTTTGAGGCTTATCCTTGGCAGCATGGTATACGATTTGGCGATGGATACCTTAAAAGCACGGATGGCTACCTGGGAAGAATGGGAAGCTGTTAGCCGTGCATCAGAAAAGGCTATTCCTGCACCGGAGAGATATGGAGTATAATACCAAACATGGTTTTTGAGGCAAGGACGAAACTATCATGAAAATTGAAATTATGGAATATAACCCGGATTGGACAAAGAATTTTGAAGAAGAGAAAATAAAATTGCTCCATTTTTTCGGTTCTCATGCCGTAGCCATTGAACATATCGGAAGCACGGCGATACCCAATCAACGGGCGAAACCGGTTATAGATATATTTATTGGCGTTTCGCCTTTTGCTGAACTACCTTTTATCAGCGCATTTTTAATGCAAAGGAGTATCACCACACTCCGACAGATATGACAGGCAGATATTTGTTTGCAAAATATACAAATGAAGTTTGGACCCATAATCTTCTTGCTTTGGTGTAGGTATAATACCCAAAAACGAAGTTTATGCGGAACAGGATAACACCTCGAAATCGGAGTTTATATGGCTTCGTGGGGGAGTTATGTGTTTGAGCTTTGTCGCATTAACGCGAATCAGGGGTTGACGGCAGAAATAGACTGGAATTACACTTCTTGGAGTCGGCGTTGCCGGAAAATTCTGATTGGATTAGTTGTTCGGGGTGCGAAAACAGTCGTAGTTCGGGGAAAAAACCGAATTTTGACCCAAAACCGCGAAAAACTCGAAATGACAGTTCCTATCAGTTTTCATAATGAATTAAAACAAAAAAATTAGGCTGCAAAGATAGGGAAAATGTGTCAATTTGCGTAAGTGATAATTAGTCAATTAAGATAAATGCTACTTTTGTAATCAAAGCAAAATGATATGAGCAAGATTTTTGGAATCGTAAATATAACCACCGATAGTTTTTCCGATGGAGGACTTTATTTAGATACAGATAAGGCAATTGAGCATGCTCTGCATTTGGTTGAAGATGGAGCAGATGTGATTGATTTGGGAGCCGCTTCCAGTAATCCTGATACAACTGAAGTGGGCGTTGTGGAAGAAATCAAAAGACTCAAACCTGTCATTAAGGCTTTAAAAGAAAAAGGCATTTCTATTTCTGTTGATACATTTAAACCTGAGGTTCAGAGTTTTTGCATAGAACAAAAGGTTGATTTTATTAATGATATTCAAGGTTTTCCTTATCCTGAGATTTATTCAGGCTTGGCAAAGTCAGATTGCAAACTTGTGTTGATGCACTCCGTTCAGCGAATTGGTGCAGCTACTAAAGTTGAAACGAATCCGGAAGAGGTTTTTACTTCCATGATGGAATTTTTTAAAGAAAGAATTGCTGCTTTAGTTGAGGCTGGTGTAAAGCGTGAACGAATTATTCTTGATCCGGGTATGGGCTTCTTTTTAGGCTCTAATCCAGAAACATCTATTCTTGTTTTGAAGCGTTTCCCTGAAATTCAAGAAGCTTTTAATTTGCAAGTAATGATTGCAGTGTCACGGAAATCATTCTTAGGTAAAATAACTGGAACCGATGTGAAATCTCGTTTAGCACCAACTCTTGCAGCAGAAATGTATGCATACAAAAAAGGTGCAGATTATCTCCGCACCCATGATGTTAAGTCTTTATCAGATGCCTTGAAAATATCCAAAGCCCTAGGTTAGTTTTATTTTTTTAGCTTTCTAAATGAATATGCTATACTTGCTCTGAAGTTGTGTTGGCGTACTTGACTTAGGTCTGGATCTTTCGAACTGTTACTAAGAGGGTAATCATAGCCAAACATAAACTGGAAATGTCCTAATTCTAAACCTGTTCCAATACCTACACTATAATCAAGAGGACTTAAACTTCCATCACTTCCAAAAGGTTTTGTGTACTTCTCTTGAGTTTTCGTAGCTAAATAGTAGTGTTTGTTGGTAAATCCAAATAATCCAATATTCAATCTTGCGACCGGGAAAGTCCTCTTGAAAGTACCACAAGTTCGCGGGATGGAGTTTTATCCCAGCTGCATCGAGAAAGGCATGCGCAGTGAGCGTGCTCTCAAGCTCGCCATCGCCGAAATGTATGTCAAAGGAGTAAGTACCCGCAGGGTCTCGGATATCGTCGAAATTCTTTGTGGCACCGAAGTCAGCTCGTCCCAGGTCAGCAGGCTGGCAAAGGAGCTCGATGAAGAGATTACGTCTTGGAAGGCGCAGCCTGTCGGACAGATTCAATACTTGGTACTTGATGCGACCTATGAATCGGTTCGCGTCGGTTCCCATGTGGTCAAGCAGGCGCTTCTAGTGGCTATTGGCGTTGATTACAGCGGGAATCGGCATATTCTTGACGCCGAAGTCGCGAACAGTGAGGCAGAGGTAAACTGGCGTTCCTTTCTCGAGGGTCTCGTACGACGAGGGATGCACGGCCTGCGAATGATCACCAGTGATGACCACTCAGGACTGCGCGCGGCAATCGATGCTGTCTTCCCTGGAATTCTGTGGCAACGCTGCCAGTTTCATCTGCAGCAGAATGCCCACTCCTACGTCACGAAAAAAGATGAGATCCCGCTGATAGCCGCTGATATTCGGAAGGTGTTCAATCGGAATATGTCAAGATAGTTTATGCCAGATTTTTGAGAGGTTTGCATCAAGCAGCCTTCGAAAGAGGACGGCATGACATTGAGACCGGCAAGGCGTCGTAGATACGCACTTTCCCAGTACGCCACCGTAAGGGGTTTTTCTCTTTGGCAGCAAGAATGGTTTGGTTTCTTTTTTCCTCGGCGCCGTAGGCGTCCGACTAACACCTGAATTAAGCCGCGCCGCGAAGCGGCGTCGGCTTGAATGAACTGTTAGATGCCAGCCCGATCAATGTGCGCTGACCTTGGATAGCAGATTTAGAACGGCGACGCCACTAACGATAAGTCCCATGCCAACGAACGCCCACAAGTCTAGTTTCTGGCCATGGAAGATCCAAGCGATAGCTGCCACAAGTACGATGCCGAGGCCAGCCCAAACAGCATAAGCAATGCCGACCGGGATGGACTTGAGTGCGAGAGAGAGGAAATAGAACGCAAGCCCGTAGCCAGCCACAACTACAACAGAAGGAACTAACTTGGTGAATCCATGGCTGGACTTCAGTGCGGAAGTTGCGACGACCTCACCAAATATTGCAATAGCCAGAAAGAGCCAGTTCTTCACGTGCAATCTCCTCTACGGTATGAAGGATAAATAGTGGTGGCTATGAGTTGCCAAAAACAGTCTTGCGGCTGTCGATTTTCTGTGAGCATACGCAACGCCAAATCTGGCATCTAACGCTTGAGTTAAGCCGCGCCGCGAAGCGGCGTCGGCTTGAACGAATTGTTAGACATTATTTGCCGACTACCTTGGTGATCTCGCCTTTCACGTAGTGAACAAATTCTTCCAACTGATCTGCGCGGGAGGCCAAGCGATCTTCTTCTTGTCCAAGATAAGCCTGTCTAGCTTCAAGTATGACGGGCTGATACTGGGCCGGCAGGCGCTCCATTGCCCAGTCGGCAGCGACATCCTTCGGCGCGATTTTGCCGGTTACTGCGCTGTACCAAATGCGGGACAACGTAAGCACTACATTTCGCTCATCGCCAGCCCAGTCGGGCGGCGAGTTCCATAGCGTTAAGGTTTCATTTAGCGCCTCAAATAGATCCTGTTCAGGAACCGGATCAAAGAGTTCCTCCGCCGCTGGACCTACCAAGGCAACGCTATGTTCTCTTGCTTTTGTCAGCAAGATAGCCAGATCAATGTCGATCGTGGCTGGCTCGAAGATACCTGCAAGAATGTCATTGCGCTGCCATTCTCCAAATTGCAGTTCGCGCTTAGCTGGATAACGCCACGGAATGATGTCGTCGTGCACAACAATGGTGACTTCTACAGCGCGGAGAATCTCGCTCTCTCCAGGGGAAGCCGAAGTTTCCAAAAGGTCGTTGATCAAAGCTCGCCGCGTTGTTTCATCAAGCCTTACGGTCACCGTAACCAGCAAATCAATATCACTGTGTGGCTTCAGGCCGCCATCCACTGCGGAGCCGTACAAATGTACGGCCAGCAACGTCGGTTCGAGATGGCGCTCGATGACGCCAACTACCTCTGATAGTTGAGTCGATACTTCGGCGATCACCGCTTCCCTCATGATGTTTAACGCCTGAGCTCAGCCGACCGAAACCGCGTAGCGGTTTTGGGTCGGCTGCAGCGATTTGTTGGGCGATAGCTTGCCACATTCTCTCAACGATTGGGATTTGATGTACTTTCCGCACTTTGTAGCGCGACCACATCATGCTCCCCCTGGCCGCGAGAGCCCTTCACTCGGGAAACACAAGACAGACCGAGCACGACTGTTGCAAGGGTCAAACAGTACACGACAACCGGCCAAGCCGTGTTGCGCGGCAACAGCGAAATGATCAACGTTCCGATGCTTCCTAGCAGTACACCGCCCAAGCAGAAGTAGACTGCCGTGACCGTTCCAGCAACATGGTCGAATCCTCGAAGAGCGCCATTGGGCGCCACAGATACCGCTGTGGCGACACCAATACCCACTAGCCACATTGGAGCAATAAAGCCTAACACGGACTGCAAAGCCCATATTTCGGTGATGGCAAGCAATACTGCTCCAGCTATCAGGCATCCCATTCCCATTCGCAAGACACTTGGGCTGCCCCACTTGGGTATCACACGCCCCATAAAACGAGCCGTAAACACCATGGCAATTGCCACTGTGGCGAACAGCAGGCTGAAGCCAAGCTGAGACACACCTTGCCTGCCCATCATTAGTCCGGGCGCAATGGAGAAAAAGACGAAGAAGCTACCCATTCCAGCGGCGTAACACAACGTGTACAACCAGAAGTTCAGGCACTTAACGGGGAGTAGCAGCTGCGACCATTGCAAGCCCGCAACTCGTTGCACCCGGGTTTCAGGCCAGAATCGCCACGCTGCTGCAGATGCAGCGATCATGCCCAAACCTAGAAACGCAAAGATAGCCCGCCACCCAAGCCACATGTCGACGAGCGCTCCGAGCAATGGACCTACCGCCGGGACCATGGCCAGCATGGATCCGAGTATGCCGTAAATGACATTACTTTCCTCGCGACCTGCGTAAATGTCACGTACTGTTGCAAATGTGGAAACAAGGCACGCCGAGGCACCACAAGCCTGAAGAATCCGAAGCCCCAGAAAGACTTCAGCCGATGACGTAAGAGCGAGGCCCATTGACGCCACAACGTAGGCGAGGCCACCTCCCAGTAGAACGGGGCGGCGCCCCAGTCGGTCCGATAGCGGTCCAAACAAGAGCTGACCGGCACCAATCATGACCAAGTACGTTGTCAGCGTAAGCTGAATTGTGCTCGCTGTCGTACCAAGCGCGTTTGGCATAAACGGCACTGCTGGCAAGTACATGTCCATGCCGAGTGATGCCAATAAATCGAACGGTGATAACAACAACACCGTGGCGGCAAGGGAGTACCGCCAACTAAAGTTTTTTGAGCTCACGAAACCATCTCCTTGAACAAAGGATTTGGCGGCGCTCCCGTAGAGCAAAAGGATTCATGAGAACGCCGCAACAACCGAAAAATGAAGGTTGCTGCGGCTTACTTGTCTGCGTTCTTGGAAGTGCTCATCTGCTGACTATCTCATGATTGAATTTGAATCGTAACAACTTTCAAGCAACTCTGCAAGGAGCCTTATTGTGCGCCCAACGCCGGAGTTAAGCCGCCGCGCGTAGCGCGGTCGGCTTGAACGAATTGTTAGACATCATTTACCAACTGACTTGATGATCTCGCCTTTCACAAAGCGAATAAATTCTTCCAAGTGATCTGCGCGTGAGGCCAAGTGATCTTCTTTTTGTCCCAGATAAGCTTGCTTAGCTTCAAGTAAGACGGGCTGATACTGGGCAGGTAGGCGTTTTATTGCCCAGTCGGCAGCGACATCCTTCGGCGCGATTTTGCCGGTTATTGCGCTGTACCAAATGCGGGACAACGTAAGCACTACATTTCGCTCATCGCCGGCCCAGTCGGGCTGCGAGTTCCATAGCTTCAAGGTTTCCCTCAGCGCCTCGAATAGATCCTGTTCAGGAACCGGGTCAAAGAATTCCTCCGCTGCCGGACCTACCAAGGCAACGCTATGTTCTCTTGCTTTTGTAAGCAGGATAGCTAGATCAATGTCGATCATGGCTGGCTCGAAGATACCCGCAAGAATGTCATTGCGCTGCCATTCTCCAAATTGCAGCTCGCGCTTAGCCGGATAACGCCACGGGATGATGTCGTCATGCACGACAAGGGTGACTTCTATAGCGCGGAGCGTCTCGCTCTCGCCAGGGAAAGCCGAAGCCTCCATAAGGTCATTGAGCAATGCTCGCCGCGTCGTTTCATCAAGCTTTACGGCCACAGTAACCAACAAATCAATATCGCTGTATGGCTTCAGGCCGCCATCCACTGCGGAGCCGTACAAATGCACGGCCAGCAACGTTGATTCCAGATGGCGCTCAATGACGCTTAGCACCTCTGATAGTTGGTTCGAAATTTCGATGGTCACCGCTTCCCTCATGATGTCTAACGGGCGAGGTAAGCCGACCGCAGAATGCGGGTCGGCTTGACCGAAATGTTAGAACCAGAAGCCAAAACGGATAACTTGAATTTGGCGACGGGCGCTAACCGTGAAAAAACGCTGCGCCACCGAGGCGGCACAGCACTGCAAAAACGATAGCTGCTTGCGCTTGCTACGCAAGGGCTAGAGGCCAAAAAGACTGAAAACCTGCGCAGCCCATGCAGGCGAAGCCCGGAAAAAAGGCAAAACAGGCACTGAATAACGCCTGAAAAGCTAAATGCCGTTTGAATAAACATGAGCTAAATAAAGCTGGGTTTCAGTGGTGCTAACGTTGGACGTAACGAGAGCCGGAGCGCAGCGGAGGGAACCAAAATGCGCAGCATTTTGGCGTCCCGTTGACGGAATGGTTAGCCGTTTCGACGCGCATAAACGGAGTGGGTGTACGGAATTACAGCTTGAATGGTTTCGGTTGAGACAAGCTCGAATTCTGTTTCGTTGAGCATTGGGAAGAAGGCGTCACCCTCGAAGGTTTGATGTACCTCAGATAGAAACACGCCGTGGGCGTGAGGTAGTGCCAGAGTGTATATCTCAGCTCCGCCCGCGACGTAGAGTTCATTGCCGAGTTCGGATGCCAAAGCGATAGCGTGCGACAGCGTTGAAACAACTACGCAGCCAGTGGCGCGGTAGTTAGCTTGGCGTGAGATTACCAATGTGTGACGGTTCGGTAGAGGCTTGCCGATAGACTCAAAGGTCTTTCGCCCCATGACAACGACTTTTCCCTCAGTGAGTCTGCGAAAAATCTTCTGCTCACCCGGAATTTTCCAGGGGATATTAGGACCATTGCCAATAACCCGATTGGCTCCCATCGCAGCAACGAGATAAATGCGTACTGATTCCGAGTTCATATGGCTAACTTTGTTTTAGGGCGACTGCCCTGCTGCGTAACATCGTTGCTGCTCCATAACATCAAACATCGACCCACGGCGTAACGCGCTTGCTGCTTGGATGCCCGAGGCATAGACTGTACAAAAAAACAGTCATAACAAGCCATGAAAACCGCCACTGCGCCGTTACCACCGCTGCGTTCGGTCAAGGTTCTGGACCAGTTGCGTGAGCGCATACGCTACTTGCATTACAGCTTACCAACCGAACAGGCTTATGTCCACTGGGTTCGTGCCTTCATCCGTTTCCACGGTGTGCGTCACCCGGCAACCTTGGGCAGCAGCGAAGTCGAGGCATTTCTGTCCTGGCTGGCGAACGAGCGCAAGGTTTCGGTCTCCACGCATCGTCAGGCATTGGCGGCCTTGCTGTTCTTCTACGGCAAGGTGCTGTGCACGGATCTGCCCTGGCTTCAGGAGATCGGAAGACCTCGGCCGTCGCGGCGCTTGCCGGTGGTGCTGACCCCGGATGAAGTGGTTCGCATCCTCGGTTTTCTGGAAGGCGAGCATCGTTTGTTCGCCCAGCTTCTGTATGGAACGGGCATGCGGATCAGTGAGGGTTTGCAACTGCGGGTCAAGGATCTGGATTTCGATCACGGCACGATCATCGTGCGGGAGGGCAAGGGCTCCAAGGATCGGGCCTTGATGTTACCCGAGAGCTTGGCACCCAGCCTGCGCGAGCAGCTGTCGCGTGCACGGGCATGGTGGCTGAAGGACCAGGCCGAGGGCCGCAGCGGCGTTGCGCTTCCCGACGCCCTTGAGCGGAAGTATCCGCGCGCCGGGCATTCCTGGCCGTGGTTCTGGGTTTTTGCGCAGCACACGCATTCGACCGATCCACGGAGCGGTGTCGTGCGTCGCCATCACATGTATGACCAGACCTTTCAGCGCGCCTTCAAACGTGCCGTAGAACAAGCAGGCATCACGAAGCCCGCCACACCGCACACCCTCCGCCACTCGTTCGCGACGGCCTTGCTCCGCAGCGGTTACGACATTCGAACCGTGCAGGATCTGCTCGGCCATTCCGACGTCTCTACGACGATGATTTACACGCATGTGCTGAAAGTGGCACTGTTGCAAAGTTAGCGATGAGGCAGCCTTTTGTCTTATTCAAAGGCCTTACATTTCAAAAACTCTGCTTACCAGGCGCATTTCGCCCAGGGGATCACCATAATAAAATGCTGAGGCCTGGCCTTTGCGTAGTGCACGCATCACCTCAATACCTTTGATGGTGGCGTAAGCCGTCTTCATGGATTTAAATCCCAGCGTGGCGCCGATTATCCGTTTCAGTTTGCCATGATCGCATTCAATCACGTTGTTCCGGTACTTAATCTGTCGGTGTTCAACGTCAGACGGGCACCGGCCTTCGCGTTTGAGCAGAGCAAGCGCGCGACCATAGGCGGGCGCTTTATCCGTGTTGATGAATCGCGGGATCTGCCACTTCTTCACGTTGTTGAGGATTTTACCCAGAAACCGGTATGCAGCTTTGCTGTTACGACGGGAGGAGAGATAAAAATCGACAGTGCGGCCCCGGCTGTCGACGGCCCGGTACAGATACGCCCAGCGGCCATTGACCTTCACGTAGGTTTCATCCATGTGCCACGGGCAAAGATCGGAAGGGTTACGCCAGTACCAGCGCAGCCGTTTTTCCATTTCAGGCGCATAACGCTGAACCCAGCGGTAAATCGTGGAGTGATCGACATTCACTCCGCGTTCAGCCAGCATCTCCTGCAGCTCACGGTAACTGATGCCGTATTTGCAGTACCAGCGTACGGCCCACAGAATGATGTCACGCTGAAAATGCCGGCCTTTGAATGGGTTCATGTGCAGCTCCATCAGCAAAAGGGGATGATAAGTTTATCACCACCGACTATTTGCAACAGTGCCAATGATATTGCCAGAGGGCAATCAGATCCCCGAAAAATAGTCCTTCAGTGGGACGAAATGATCCGGACCGCTGGCTCCCTGAAGCTGGGCAAAGTACAGGTTTCAGTGCTGGTCCGTTCATTGCTGAAAAGTGAACGTCCTTCCGGACTGACTCAGGCAATCATTGAAGTGGGGCGCATCAACAAAACGCTGTATCTGCTTAATTATATTGATGATGAAGATTACCGCCGGCGCATTCTGACCCAGCTTAATCGGGGAGAAAGTCGCCATGCCGTTGCCAGAGCCATCTGTCACGGTCAAAAAGGTGAGATAAGAAAACGATATACCGACGGTCAGGAAGATCAACTGGGCACACTGGGGCTGGTCACTAACGCCGTCGTGTTATGGAACACTATTTATATGCAGGCAGCCCTGGATCATCTCCGGGCGCAGGGTGAAACACTGAATGATGAAGATATCGCACGCCTCTCCCCGCTTTGCCACGGACATATCAATATGCTCGGCCATTATTCCTTCACGCTGGCAGAACTGGTGACCAAAGGACATCTGAGACCATTAAAAGAGGCGTCAGAGGCAGAAAACGTTGCTTAACGTGAGTTTTCGTTCCACTGAGCGTCAGACCCCTAAAATCCTGATGCTGATGTAGTCCCGTTTTATCGTCATCACGAAGCTTTCTGCTATGCCATTGCTTTCCGGGCTTCGCACTGCTGTCGTACAAGGCTCCAGTCCCAGCAACCGGGCGAACGCCGGCACTGTTGGCAACTGCCTTCCGAAGCGTTTTTCCACCGCACCCAGCATGACATCCTGCACCGTTTCTTTGTCATAGCCTCCGGTGCTCGCTGCCCAGTCAATGATCTCCCTGTCGCAGCAGTCCTGCGCGAAGGTCACCCGCAGCTTTTCGCCATTATCACAGCGGAACTCAAAGCCATCTGAGCACCAGCGCCGGTTACTTTCCGCTACTGCTACGCGCCCCTTATGGGCCCGCTTACGGCAAGGATCAGCGGGTTTACGTTCAAGAAGCAGATTATGCGTTCTCATAATGCGATACACCCGCTTTGCATTAACCACAGGCAGGCCGTCCCGCTCCGACTCCCGTCGCAGCAGCGCCCACACACGGCGATAACCATACGTCGGCAGGTCAGCCACCGCCATGTTTATCCGGGACAATACGGTGGTATCGTCAGAACGGGGCTGCCGTCTGCGATCCTGTCAGTCAGATGGCCGGTGAACCCGAATGCTCAACTGCGCACGCGACACGCTAAGACTTCTGCAAACGTCGCTTATTCGTCGTTCCCAGGCAACGAGGGCGCATGCGCAATCCATTTTTTTGCCCGGCCGAACTCCACGGCCTCTTTGAGTATCTCGGCTTCCATCGTCTTTTTGCCCAGAAGGCGCTGGAGTTCGCGAATTTGCTTATTGGCGGCAGCGAGTTCGGAGGCCGGCACCACTTCCTCGCCCGATGCAACAGCCGTCAGTGAACCGTCTTAATATTGCTTGCGCCATTTGAATATCTGGTTTGCATTGATGCCATGCAGGCGCGCGACATGAGACACGGTCATACCGGGCTCCATAGTCTGCTGAATAATGGCAATTTTTTCCTGCGGTGTACGACGCCGACGCCGCTCAGGTCCTGATAACACTTCAACCATCTTATCGTTCTGACTGGTATTAAACATAGTTCCAAGACTACCTCTTATTTTAAGAGAGTCGAAGTGTCTGGTGATCTATGGGGCCAGTCTAGCCCTCTTCCAAGTGTAGGGAGATATAGTCAAAGTTTGCTTCTCCGCCGATGAGTCCGCCCTGCGTCGGATAGTCCGATTTTTTACCGGCGAAGCACGGCTCTCCTAACCCTATCTAAAGCGAATAACTTTTTTCAACAGGGCCGCGTGCCAATGCAAGAGCGATAGGCGCTCTACGCGCCAATTTGACCACTTAAAACAGGTAAATTGAGGGGTTGTAATGTGTTGATGTAACAGGCTTTTATTTTAATGTCTTGGCATATGTATAATGGTAGTCTAGCCCTCCTTTCAACAAGGAGTACTCATGGAAACCTACAATCATACATATCGGCACCACAACTTTTCACATAAAGACTTAAGTGATCTCACCTTCACCGCTTGCACATTCATTCGCAGCGACTTTCGACGTGCTAACTTGCGTGATACGACATTCGTCAACTGCAAGTTCATTGAACAGGGTGATATCGAAGGCTGCCACTTTGATGTCGCAGATCTTCGTGATGCAAGTTTCCAACAATGCCAACTTGCGATGGCAAACTTCAGTAATGCCAATTGCTACGGTATAGAGTTCCGTGCGTGTGATTTAAAAGGTGCCAACTTTTCCCGAACAAACTTTGCCCATCAAGTGAGTAATCGTATGTACTTTTGCTCAGCATTTATTTCTGGATGTAATCTTTCCTATGCCAATATGGAGAGGGTTTGTTTAGAAAAATGTGAGTTGTTTGAAAATCGCTGGATAGGAACGAACCTAGCGGGTGCATCACTGAAAGAGTCAGACTTAAGTCGAGGTGTTTTTTCCGAAGATGTCTGGGGGCAATTTAGCCTACAGGGTGCCAATTTATGCCACGCCGAACTCGACGGTTTAGATCCCCGCAAAGTCGATACATCAGGTATCAAAATTGCAGCCTGGCAGCAAGAACTGATTCTCGAAGCACTGGGTATTGTTGTTTATCCTGACTAATTGCTTTGATGTGTGATTTTAAACGCTCAAATTTATAAAACGAATAATATTGTCAACCTTGCAATAATAGACATAGGGACAACCATGTATAAATTTTTACCCTCAGGCGTCTTCACAATAGAGCCATATAGCAGTGGGTCACTTAGTGGGCTTAATTTTTCCATTAAAGATAATATTAATATTGCTCAGTATAAAACATCATATGGTAGCCCATCTTGGCAAGTAAACATAAGGCTGCCATTTATAAGGCACTGTTGCAAAAATGTGGAGGTGATAGGGGTACTACGCCGGAACCCCAGATTTTTCCGTCCGTTCAAATTATCCACGGTTGAGCAGCTTGATCCCGTCCGCCCGCAGTTGACCAACAGGGGAAATATGCCTGTACAAAGTTTGCCGGGTTATCCCAAGTTCCTGGCATAGCGTACTGACCTTTGTTTCTGATTGTCCCATTGATGCCATTGCCAGTCGCAGTTTGACTGGCGTCATTTTATAAGGTCGGCCGCCGTTCCGCCCACGGGCTCTTGCTGATGCCAGACCTGCAGTCGTTCTTTCAGCAATCAGTTCGCGCTCAAACTCCGCCAGTGCGGCAAAGATACCGAAGACAAGCTTGCCAGCGGCCGTTGTTGTGTCGATAGTCGCCCCGTGACCGGTCAGCACTTTCAGACCGGTCCCCCTCGCGGTCAGGTCGTGCACTGTATTAATGAGATGACGAAGATCACGACCGAGGCGGTCCAGCTTCCATACGACCGAGAGCATAAAAAATATTGGGGCAGCGTGAGCTATGCTGCCATCGCTGGTCCCTTCCCGTCACTTTGAAAACCCGGATACCAGCAGACAAATTTATCCTGCAGTTCGTTATTCAAAACGGCGGTCCGGGTCTGTAACAAATAATGAGCCCCTTTTCTGCTCCACTGCATCTGCTGCTTTTTGGCCATTCGTCTGGCGATCACTTCATTGATCGTGGATTCCACAAACGCGGTTGATACCGGCTCTCCGTACCGACGCATTTCGCCGTAGTTTGGGATCATCATCTTATTATTCCGGATGTAGGTATACATTTCATCCAGATGTTTTTGCAGGGATTTCAGGCTAGGATAGCTGAGTTCAGGGTCATCGCAATACATAACGCAATTATCAATATGTTCCAGCGCAGCGACAACATTGCCATGCCAGAGATATCGTTTAATGCTTTCCAGCAGTGCCAGAACTTTACTCCCCGCCTCTGGATCTGATACCAGCAGTCCCCGGGCATATTGCATGAGCACCTTCAGCCTCATGGTGATATGAAA
The DNA here is from genome assembly GCF_012584495.1 of Escherichia sp. SCLE84. Classification (NCBI taxonomy): domain Bacteria; kingdom Pseudomonadati; phylum Pseudomonadota; class Gammaproteobacteria; order Enterobacterales; family Enterobacteriaceae; genus Escherichia; species Escherichia sp. SCLE84. The sequence goes on from NZ_CP051431.1 coordinate 154,599, forward strand.
CCAGTCCAGCACATGCGTTGACTCAGGGTACATACCGAACTGGAGGTCCCTGAGATTATCCGCGCCGTCGGACAGAAAAAATATCTGCTGGTTGGCCTGCATTCCCTGCGCTGAAAGGTGGGTCATGAGCCTGCGTTCCGGATGACAGTCATCCTTCTGAACAAAACCGAAGCGGCGGGTGTCAGCAGGCGCACCAACGGAAAAAGACTTCCCGGCAATAATTTCAAAATTACGCTTTTTGTCATCCCGATCGCGAACATAACCACCATCTATACCCACCACAAGCGGTTTTCCTGGCCTGGGCAGGTTCCCCCAGTCGCGGGGGCAGCCGGAAAGAAAACCTGAATGAGCTTCAGCCTCAGCGTCAAGACGCTGCGCCACCTGGCATAAATGATTCCTCACCGTTGAGGCATTCAGGCTGTGGCCCACCGGCAGAATATCTTTCAGCAGACGAGTCGTCATTTCATAGGAGATCATCGAGGCCCAGCGGGTTTCAATATATTTCAGTGCCGGGTGAGAATAATCGCCGGCCCAGTCGCTGAGCAAACTGACTGTCTTTGTATCACTCTCTTCACAACGGCACCGGTACACCCGAAGCCCGGATACCGGAATAACGCCAAACAGCGTCCGGTACCGTATTTTCTGTTTGCCTTTGATTCTGCGCGCAGCAAGGCAGTGAGGGCACCGGATATGGTGTTGAGTATATTCGTCTGCCTGCAGCTGGACCACCGACTGCTGGACCGTATTCAGCAACAGCTTGGATTCTGACACCGATAATCCGATGTCGTTCCGGGTCTCCCCTGATTTCTGGATTGTCATCAGTTCCTCCGTTCGACTGGAGCCTGATTCATCGGTGATGACTATCTGGAGCGTCAGTTGCATCATTGCCTCCTGCTGTGGTGGATGACTATCTCCCGGCTACTGGTTGTTCATCTGGTGACGAAGCTTATAATATGTGGAAACGCCAAGGCCCGCATGGTCGCAGGCGATCCTGAGCCTGACCCCTCTGCTTCTGAGTGCGTCAATTTCCTGGATCTTTTTGATATCGGCGCCGGGGCGCCCTGTTTTTTCACCCCGTGCTTTTTTCGCGGCGATGCCGTCGGCCTGCCTTTCCTTCAGTAAGGCTCGTTCAAACTGGCTGAATGCCGACATCATGTGCAGCTGCAGTTCCTGCATCGGATTGTTTGTGCCGGCGCTGAACGTCAGCTGCTCTTTCAGAAAAATAAGGGTAACGCCCTGGTCACGAAGCCGGGTGGTGACAGCGCACATATCCGACATATTCCGGCAAAGGCGATCGATGGAATGAACCAGAAGCGTATCACCAGGGCGTAATTGCCCCAGGAGTTCCTGTAACCCCGGGCGGTTTGTGTCCTTCGCGCTGGCATGCTCAACACAAATTTTATCAGGCTGAAAACCCGCCTTTGACAATGCCTCTTCCTGACGGGCCGTATTCTGATCGGCCGAGCTTACCCTGATGTAGGCATATTGCACGCAAAACCTCCGGAAGGTCTTTAAACATCATAGAGATTTAAAGAATAATCCATAAACACTGATTTAGGGAGGTTTATAGACATTTTTTCGGGGATCTGAGAGGCATGCTGAAAACGTATACCTTTATAGACATCAGTCAGCGACGACGGCCCAGCCAGATAACTTCAGGCTCCAGTACCGGAGATGCAAGGTCGAGCCTGCTCAGTTGCCGGTTGATTTTGTGGCGGTTGAACCTGACAGCATCCAGGTCGTCAGCAAAAGGGCGGATCTCGCCGACCGTTGTTTCATCATCCGCATTAACGATAGCTTCAAGAAACGCCAGGGTTTTATCGAACTCATCCGCAGCTGTGGCTCCGGGCATACCATGGCCGCTTATACAAAACGGCGCTTTCAGCGTAGAGTTTTCATAAATGGCCTCAACACGAATGTCATGAAGCCAGTGCTCAAAGAAATTGTATTCATAGGTAAAGCGATCGCCAGCATCAAAAGCAAAATCATCAATCACGACCCGGAACGGATTATCGACAAAACCGATGCCTCCTTCGTAGGAGATACCGTAATCTTTGCCATAAATGTGAAATTGATGGAGATGGTCGTCCCCCCAGCCCTGCACTATCTGGAAAATGAAGTGAAGCGCGGCCAGTGACGTGTCGGCAGCAATTCTCAGCCGACGCCAGACCATCGGACTGACTCCATGAACTGCTATTTTGATGACGTAGATCTTCATAGTCAGCAGGTATTGTTATGAAATGATGGTGGTTATTTTAACCCCTGTAGATGGCATCATTCGATGGCTGCCCCGAGGTTTTTCATGCTCTCCTTATTCAAAGGCCTTACATTTCAAAAACTCTGCTTACCAGGCGCATTTCGCCCAGGGGATCACCATAATAAAATGCTGAGGCCTGGCCTTTGCGTAGTGCACGCATCACCTCAATACCTTTGATGGTGGCGTAAGCCGTCTTCATGGATTTAAATCCCAGCGTGGCGCCGATTATCCGTTTCAGTTTGCCATGATCGCATTCAATCACGTTGTTCCGGTACTTAATCTGTCGGTGTTCAACGTCAGACGGGCACCGGCCTTCGCGTTTGAGCAGAGCAAGCGCGCGACCATAGGCGGGCGCTTTATCCGTGTTGATGAATCGCGGGATCTGCCACTTCTTCACGTTGTTGAGGATTTTACCCAGAAACCGGTATGCAGCTTTGCTGTTACGACGGGAGGAGAGATAAAAATCGACAGTGCGGCCCCGGCTGTCGACGGCCCGGTACAGATACGCCCAGCGGCCATTGACCTTCACGTAGGTTTCATCCATGTGCCACGGGCAAAGATCGGAAGGGTTACGCCAGTACCAGCGCAGCCGTTTTTCCATTTCAGGCGCATAACGCTGAACCCAGCGGTAAATCGTGGAGTGATCGACATTCACTCCGCGTTCAGCCAGCATCTCCTGCAGCTCACGGTAACTGATGCCGTATTTGCAGTACCAGCGTACGGCCCACAGAATGATGTCACGCTGAAAATGCCGGCCTTTGAATGGGTTCATGTGCAGCTCCATCAGCAAAAGGGGATGATAAGTTTATCACCACCGACTATTTGCAACAGTGCCCCGTTCAGCACCCGCGTGGTGAATGTCGGCGTCCGCGATTCCACCTATGTGCTCGACGGCCTGCTGTACCACGAGTCCGACCTGCGGATCGAGGAGCACTACACCGACACGGCCGGCTTCACCGATCACGTCTTTGCCCTGATGCACCTGCTAGGCTTCCGCTTCGCGCCGCGCATCCGCGACCTCGGCGAAACCAAGCTGTACGTGCCGCAGGGCGTGCAAGCCTACCCGACGTTGCGCCCGCTGATCGGCGGCACCCTGAACATCAAGCACGTGCGTGCCCACTGGGACGACATCCTGCGCCTGGCCAGCTCGATCAAGCAGGGCACCGTCACCGCCTCGCTGATGCTGCGCAAGCTCGGCAGCTACCCGCGCCAGAACGGACTGGCCGTGGCCCTGCGCGAGCTGGGCCGGATCGAGCGCACGCTGTTCATCCTGGACTGGCTGCAAAGTGTTGAACTGCGCCGCCGCGTGCATGCCGGCCTGAACAAAGGTGAGGCGCGCAACTCGCTGGCCAGGGCGGTGTTCTTCAACCGCCTTGGGGAAATCAGGGATCGGAGCTTCGAGCAGCAGCGCTACCGGGCCAGCGGCCTCAACCTGGTGACGGCGGCTATCGTGCTGTGGAACACGGTGTACCTGGAACGCGCCACCCAGGGGTTGGTCGAGGCCGGCAAGCCGGTGGACGGCGAGCTGCTGCAATTCCTGTCGCCGCTGGGCTGGGAGCACATCAACCTAACCGGCGATTACGTCTGGCGGCAGAGCCGCAGACTGGAAGACGGGAAGTTTCGGCCCTTACGGATGCCCGGAAAACCTTAGCGTACGATTTTTTCCGAATTCTGCGGGCTCCCCTATCTCATCTGCGCAAGGCAGAACGTGAAGACGGCCGCCCTGGACCTCGCCCGCGAGCGCCAGGCGCACGAGGCCGGCGCGCGGACCCGCGCCACGGCCCACGAGCGGACGCCGCAGCAGGAGCGCCAGAAGGCCGCCAGAGAGGCCGAGCGCGGCCGTGAGGCTTGGACGCTAGGGCAGGGCATGAAAAAGCCCGTAGCGGGCTGCTACGGGCGTCTGACGCGGTGGAAAGGGGGAGGGGATGTTGTCTACATGGCTCTGCTGTAGTGAGTGGGTTGCGCTCCGGCAGCGGTCCTGATCAATCGTCACCCTTTCTCGGTCCTTCAACGTTCCTGACAACGAGCCTCCTTTTCGCCAATCCATCGACAATCACCGCGAGTCCCTGCTCGAACGCTGCGTCCGGATCGGCTTCGTCGAAGGCGTCTATCGCGGCCCGCAACAGCGGCGAGAGCGGAGCCTGTTCAACGGTGCCGCTGCGCTCGCCGGCATCGCTGTCGCCGGCCTGCTCCTCAAGCACGGCCCCAACAGTGAAGTAGCTGATTGTCATCAGCGCATTGACGGCGTCCCCGGCCGAAAAACCCGCCTCGCAGAGGAAGCGAAGCTGCGCGTCGGCCGTTTCCATCTGCGGTGCGCCCGGTCGCGTGCCGGCATGGATGCGCGCGCCATCGCGGTAGGCGAGCAGCGCCTGCCTGAAGCTGCGGGCATTCCCGATCAGAAATGAGCGCCAGTCGTCGTCGGCTCTCGGCACCGAATGCGTATGATTCTCCGCCAGCATGGCTTCGGCCAGTGCGTCGAGCAGCGCCCGCTTGTTCCTGAAGTGCCAGTAAAGCGCCGGCTGCTGAACCCCCAACCGTTCCGCCAGTTTGCGTGTCGTCAGACCGTCTACGCCGACCTCGTTCAACAGGTCCAGGGCGGCACGGATCACTGTATTCGGCTGCAACTTTGTCATGCTTGACACTTTATCACTGATAAACATAATATGTCCACCAACTTATCAGTGATAAAGAATCCGCGCGTTCAATCGGACCAGCGGAGGCTGGTCCGGAGGCCAGACGTGAAACCCAACAGACCCCTGATCGTAATTCTGAGCACTGTCGCGCTCGACGCTGTCGGCATCGGCCTGATTATGCCGGTGCTGCCGGGCCTCCTGCGCGATCTGGTTCACTCGAACGACGTCACCGCCCACTATGGCATTCTGCTGGCGCTGTATGCGTTGATGCAATTTGCCTGCGCACCTGTGCTGGGCGCGCTGTCGGATCGTTTCGGGCGGCGGCCGGTCTTGCTCGTCTCGCTGGCCGGCGCTGCTGTCGACTACGCCATCATGGCGACGACGCCTTTCCTTTGGGTTCTCTATATCGGGCGGATCGTGGCCGGCATCACCGGGGCGACTGGGGCGGTAGCCGGCGCTTATATTGCCGATATCACTGATGGCGATGAGCGCGCGCGGCACTTCGGCTTCATGAGCGCCTGTTTCGGGTTCGGGATGGTCGCGGGACCTGTGCTCGGTGGGCTGATGGGCGGTTTCTCCCCCCACGCTCCGTTCTTCGCCGCGGCAGCCTTGAACGGCCTCAATTTCCTGACGGGCTGTTTCCTTTTGCCGGAGTCGCACAAAGGCGAACGCCGGCCGTTACGCCGGGAGGCTCTCAACCCGCTCGCTTCGTTCCGGTGGGCCCGGGGCATGACCGTCGTCGCCGCCCTGATGGCGGTCTTCTTCATCATGCAACTTGTCGGACAGGTGCCGGCCGCGCTTTGGGTCATTTTCGGCGAGGATCGCTTTCACTGGGACGCGACCACGATCGGCATTTCGCTTGCCGCATTTGGCATTCTGCATTCACTCGCCCAGGCAATGATCACCGGCCCTGTAGCCGCCCGGCTCGGCGAAAGGCGGGCACTCATGCTCGGAATGATTGCCGACGGCACAGGCTACATCCTGCTTGCCTTCGCGACACGGGGATGGATGGCGTTCCCGATCATGGTCCTGCTTGCTTCGGGTGGCATCGGAATGCCGGCGCTGCAAGCAATGTTGTCCAGGCAGGTGGATGAGGAACGTCAGGGGCAGCTGCAAGGCTCACTGGCGGCGCTCACCAGCCTGACCTCGATCGTCGGACCCCTCCTCTTCACGGCGATCTATGCGGCTTCTATAACAACGTGGAACGGGTGGGCATGGATTGCAGGCGCTGCCCTCTACTTGCTCTGCCTGCCGGCGCTGCGTCGCGGGCTTTGGAGCGGCGCAGGGCAACGAGCCGATCGCTGATCGTGGAAACGATAGGCCTATGCCATGCGGGTCAAGGCGACTTCCGGCAAGCTATACGCGCCCTAGGAGTGCGGTTGGAACGTTGGCCCAGCCAGATACTCCCGATCACGAGCAGGACGCCGATGATTTGAAGCGCACTCAGCGTCTGATCCAAGAACAACCATCCTAGCAACACGGCGGTCCCCGGGCTGAGAAAGCCCAGTAAGGAAACAACTGTAGGTTCGAGTCGCGAGATCCCCCGGAACCAAAGGAAGTAGGTTAAACCCGCTCCGATCAGGCCGAGCCACGCCAGGCCGAGAACATTGGTTCCTGTAGGCATCGGGATTGGCGGATCAAACACTAAAGCTACTGGAACGAGCAGAAGTCCTCCGGCCGCCAGTTGCCAGGCGGTAAAGGTGAGCAGAGGCACGGGAGGTTGCCACTTGCGGGTCAGCACGGTTCCGAACGCCATGGAAACCGCCCCCGCCAGGCCCGCTGCGACGCCGACAGGATCTAGCGCTGCGTTTGGTGTCAACACCAACAGCGCCACGCCCGCAGTTCCGCAAATAGCCCCCAGGACCGCCATCAATCGTATCGGGCTACCTAGCAGAGCGGCAGAGATGAACACGACCATCAGCGGCTGCACAGCGCCTACCGTCGCCGCGACCCCGCCCGGCAGGCGGTAGACCGAAATAAACAACAAGCTCCAGAATAGCGAAATATTAAGTGCGCCGAGGATGAAGATGCGCATCCACCAGATTCCCGTTGGAATCTGTCGGACGATCATCACGAGCAATAAACCCGCCGGCAACGCCCGCAGCATCGCGACCGTCATCGGTGAGAAGTTCGGCAGGTATTGGGTGGTGACAATGTAGGTGCTGCCCCAAATGGCAGGTGCTATCGCTGTGAACAATAAATCGGGCGTGCGTAATGACATGCGATTACAAGACCTCCGCTACGGCGATGGGTTTTTGAGAGTTGCAGGCGCCGCGATGACCGCACCCTGACTTGGACTGGCCCTGCCTCGCACCAATCCACCTGCGGCTATGGCCGCGATCATGCGAGGCCCGAAAATTACACGACCTGTACACGTCCGCCGAACCCGGAACGCAACAGAGCTTCGTGGGCATCCCGATCCGGGTCGTAGCAGCAGTCCTGGACCAAACGCACGTCGTAGTCCGCATCACTAGCCCAGGCGACGCTTGAAAGAACAACGCCGGTGGTGCTTATCCCGGCCATGACAAGCGTGCTTACGCCGCGCGTCCGAAGGTCGGCGTCGAGCGCCGTGCCATAAAAGACGCTGGCTCGCGGACATGCATAGAAAAGGTCGCCCCGTTCGATCGCAAGCCCTTCGACGGGCAGACCGGTGCGAAATCGTCCGCTCGGGAGATACGGTGAGATTTGGCGATTCGTCGCCGGCGGCGCATGTTCATACTCTTCGCCGAGCGAAAAGTTGGGGAACAGCACGGGCCGGCCGCGCAAGGCGTGCTGGCAGCCGTGCAGACCCTGCGTGAGATGAACGCCGACAACCTGCGCAAGGTGCCGGCCGATGCACCCACGGCCTTCATCAAGCCGCGCTGGAAGCCGCTGGTGATCACCCCGGAAGGCCTCGACCGGAAATTCTACGAAATCTGCGCCCTGTCCGAGCTGAAGAACGCCCTGCGCTCCGGCGACATCTGGGTCAAGGGCTCGCGGCAGTTCCGCGACTTCGACGACTACCTGCTGCCGGCCGAGAAGTTCGCCGCACTCAAGCGCGAGCAGGCCCTGCCCCTGGCGATCAACCCGAACAGCGACCAGTACCTGGAAGAGCGTTTGCAGCTGCTGGACGAGCAGTTGGCCACCGTCACCCGCCTGGCCAAGGACAACGAGCTGCCCGATGCCATCCTCACCGAGTCAGGGCTGAAAATCACCCCGCTGGATGCGGCGGTGCCGGATCGGGCGCAGGCGCTGATCGACCAAACCAGCCAGTTACTGCCGCGCATCAAGATCACCGAACTGCTGATGGACGTGGACGACTGGACGGGCTTCAGCCGCCACTTCACCCACTTGAAGGACGGGGCCGAGGCCAAAGACAGGACGTTGCTGCTGTCCGCAATCCTCGGTGATGCGATCAACCTCGGGCTGACCAAGATGGCCGAGTCGAGCCCCGGCCTGACCTACGCCAAGCTGTCCTGGCTGCAAGCCTGGCACATCCGCGACGAAACCTATTCGGCGGCCTTGGCCGAGCTGGTCAACCACCAGTATCGCCACGCCTTTGCCGCCCACTGGGGCGACGGCACGACCTCATCCTCCGATGGCCAGCGCTTCCGCGCGGGTGGCCGGGGCGAGAGCACCGGGCACGTCAACCCGAAGTACGGTAGCGAGCCGGGACGGCTGTTCTATACCCATATCTCCGACCAGTACGCGCCGTTCAGCACCCGCGTGGTGAATGTCGGCGTCCGCGATTCCACCTATGTGCTCGACGGCCTGCTGTACCACGAGTCCGACCTGCGGATCGAGGAGCACTACACCGACACGGCCGGCTTCACCGATCACGTCTTTGCCCTGATGCACCTGCTAGGCTTCCGCTTCGCGCCGCGCATCCGCGACCTCGGCGAAACCAAGCTGTACGTGCCGCAGGGCGTGCAAGCCTACCCGACGTTGCGCCCGCTGATCGGCGGCACCCTGAACATCAAGCACGTGCGTGCCCACTGGGACGACATCCTGCGCCTGGCCAGCTCGATCAAGCAGGGCACCGTCACCGCCTCGCTGATGCTGCGCAAGCTCGGCAGCTACCCGCGCCAGAACGGACTGGCCGTGGCCCTGCGCGAGCTGGGCCGGATCGAGCGCACGCTGTTCATCCTGGACTGGCTGCAAAGTGTTGAACTGCGCCGCCGCGTGCATGCCGGCCTGAACAAAGGTGAGGCGCGCAACTCGCTGGCCAGGGCGGTGTTCTTCAACCGCCTTGGGGAAATCAGGGATCGGAGCTTCGAGCAGCAGCGCTACCGGGCCAGCGGCCTCAACCTGGTGACGGCGGCTATCGTGCTGTGGAACACGGTGTACCTGGAACGCGCCACCCAGGGGTTGGTCGAGGCCGGCAAGCCGGTGGACGGCGAGCTGCTGCAATTCCTGTCGCCGCTGGGCTGGGAGCACATCAACCTAACCGGCGATTACGTCTGGCGGCAGAGCCGCAGACTGGAAGACGGGAAGTTTCGGCCCTTACGGATGCCCGGAAAACCTTAGCGTACGATTTTTTCCGAATTCTGCGGGCTCCCCTTTTTGATAATCTCATGACCAAAATCCCTTAACGTGAGTTTTCGTTCCACTGAGCGTCAGACCCCTTGATCAGCGTGATCCTGAGCCGCTCACCGTATTTCAGCAGCACCGGTGCGGCATCTGAAAACTTGATTCCGTTAAATGACCAGGCAAACTTTTCCATGTGGCCGGTTAAATGCAGTTCTATGGTACGGCCAGGTTCACGTCCGTCAGGATCCTCAAAGCGGCTTTTCAAATCCGCGTACGTGAGAACCTTTCTTCCGTTATTTCGAAGACCAATACCCGGATCATTTAATTTCGGAGAGACGCTCATCGCCTGCATATCAACCAGTGGGTTATCCGTTTCTGACGCAGGATGACTTTGCATACCCGGCATTCCGGCCATCCGGGAATGATCCATACCGGCCATGCTGCTGTGATCCATGGGCGCGGAGGATGTCCCGCTATCCGGAAGGTCAGCACCGTCCATAGACATCATCTCTCCGCTGTTATCCATGCCTCCCATCTGGCTGTGGTCCATTCCTGCCATATCATGTCCCATTCCCCCCATACCCATATCTTCCATGGTCAACAGAGGACGGGGATCGAGGGGGGGAACGGCAGCACTTAACCCCTCTCTCGTGGCCAGTGTCCCTCGAGCGTAACCGGTCCTGTCCATGGATTGTGCGAAGATGGTATAGGCCTCACCCTGAGGCTCCACAATGACATCATAGGTTTCGGCAACGGCAATCCTGAATTCGTCAACGGTAACCGGGTTTACATACTGGCCATCTGCAGCCACGACCGTCATTTTCAGCCCGGGGATACGGATATCGAAATAGGTCATTGCCGAGCCGTTGATAAACCGTAAGCGTATCTTTTCACCGGGACGGAACAGTCCGGTCCAGTTTTTCAGCGGGGCCTGCCCGTTCATGAGATAGGTGTAGGTGTAGCCACTGACATCCGCGAGATCAGTCGGATTCATTTTCATTTCAGCCCACATTTTCCGATCGGCAATGGTGGCTGACAGCCCCCTGGTATTCACGTCGCGGAAAAAAGAGCCAACGGTTGGTTTATTGAAATTGTAGTAATCCGACTGTTTTTTTAATTTTTTCAGCAGGCTGTGAGGATTTTCATCGGTCCAGTCAGACAACATGACCACATGCTCACGATCGTAAGCAAACGGTTCTGGCTCCCTGGCATCGATGATAATGGCACCGTATACCCCCTCCTGTTCCTGCAGACCGGAATGGCTGTGGTACCAGTAAGTCCCGTTCTGCTTAACCTTAAAGGTGTAAACGTAGGTATCATCAGGCTCTATGCCCATAAAACTCAGCCCCGGAACACCATCCATATTGGCCGGAAGAATAATGCCGTGCCAGTGAATGGACGTCTGTTCATTAAGACGGTTTTTGACCTTCAGGGTAATGGTGTCACCTTCTTTCCAGCGAAGAACGGGCCCCGGCAGGCCTCCATTGATTGTTTTGGCCTGACGCTCACTGCCCGTGATATTGACGGCCGTTTCACCAATGGTCAGGTCAAACTGAGTACCCTGCAGGGATGCGGCAACTGGCAGGCTCAGACTGGAACGCGCATTGAAACTCCATACGCCAAGACTTCCGGCTACGCCAGAGAGGGTTAACCCCTTCAGGAAAGTTCGTCGAGACGTTTTCAACAGCATGCGCATTCCCTTATTTAAATTATGGTTACTGACAGAATTCGAGAACCGATTTAAATTAAATTACTGGTTCATCCACTTACAATGAAATGAATCTAGCACACCTTAAGAAACAAATTCATTACAATCGTGTAATGTACATAGCTGTATTACATTTACGTTATCTTCCCCACAGGTTGATTATTTTTATATATGATCATAAGGACATCTTTTATGTACCTCAGAAGGTAATTACACATGAATATATTAATCACGGCCACTGCGTTTACAGCTTTATTTTGTGGGGCAGCTTTTGCTCAGTCCAGTGATATTGCCCATGAAGCACATCGATTTGTTAATAATGCCTCAGCCGTCAGTCATGTGAATTCCTCGACGCATGAAAACTTACCGGACAGGGTTAATAAAAACAACACGCCCTCATTCTCTGAAATGAATGAACATGAAAGGGCCATTGTTGCTCATTCATTTATGAACAACAGCGCGTCCTATGCACATCAGAAAATGATTGAGGAACATAAAAAAATGCTGTCCGACAGTGGTGCAAATTCAAAGACCTCCTCTTCTTCTTTTAACGAACTGAATGCCGGAGAGAAAGCCGCCCTCGTGCATGAGCAGGTCAATAATGCCGGTGCGGAAGCTCATCAGACACAGGCAAGAAAGCTTCGCGGCCTGTATTCCTCCAGGTAACTGCAGGCGGGTTAGTGCTTAGCAGGGCTTTACTGACGGGTTACGTAGCAGGACATGAGCCCCATATTGCTCTGCCGTAACCTGTTTCAGTCCCGTTAATCATCACCGTCAGGCTGGTCATACAGTTCCCAGATCTTCAGGAGCAAACGGGAAACAAGATATGTTACAAAAATGACGACCATCAACGGTGCTCCCGATTAACTGGCAGATGACACGCCTCCTGAAAACCCCTAGCATACGCCGCAGTGTTCATGCTAACGGCGAATTCCAGTAAATGTATTCTACCGATGTCGTAAAAGAAAATGCTTACCTTTCAGCCACCCGCTCGGGGCTGGAATCGAACGAGATCGCTATCCTTCAGCGCTCTTTGCCTTCCCGCTTTAATCTTCGGCATTTGAAAAAAAATGAATCATTAAAACTCGTACTGCAAAAGAAAGCGGGAAAATCACGTGTAGTGGCTTATAAATTTACGTCCGGCTCATTTAATTACACGGCGTATCGTATATCAGACAAAAAGTTCTATAATCTTTCCGATACTTCCGGGAAAGGCAGTCTCGATTATCCGTTACCAGCCACAGCAAGACTCAGTTCACCTTTCAATCCTGCAAGACTTAACCCGGTATCGGGAAAAGTGAGTCCCCATAATGGCATTGATTATTCCATGCCCATGAACACGAAAATAGTCAGCGTCATCGACGGAAAAATTACCCGGGCCGAATACAACAGTACCATGGGATATTTTGTTGAAGTAACGGGAAAAGCCGGTGTTAAAACTCGCTATCTCCACCTCAATAAAATACTCGTTACTAAAGGGGCCAGAGTTACCCGGGGAGGTGCTATTGCGTTATCCGGTAACAGCGGACGTTCATCCGGTCCTCATTTACATTATGAGCTGGTCATCAATAACAATCCTGTTAATTCACTGGCGTTCCGGGCATCGGCACCCGCTGATAACAAACTCGAACAGCATGCCTTTGCGCATGCCAGAGACTACGAACGATACCTGGACTGATAACGGGACCGCGACGCGGCCCCGTTTGCCGGATTAATTTTTTTTATTGTTTTCACTTCCGTGATGTTGGTGATCCCCATGCCCTCCGTGGCCGTGGAAAAGATGCATTAGCGGGCAGACCAGCAATAACAGATATGGCCAGTAACCTGCCACATGTGACCAGTGTTCTCGCAGGAGGGCAAATGCCGCGATCGCGGCGACAGCAACAAGCGCATAGGTGGTACTTTTCATACTGGACTCCTTCTGTTCATAACAGACCCTTCACTCAGTGTTATTTCCCGAGCCTGACACTTTTCAGACGCAACGCATTCACAATGACGCTGACGGAAGAAAGAGCCATGGCCGCCGCCGCAATAACTGGCGACAGCAGTATTCCATACACAGGATAAAGCAGGCCTGCAGCCACCGGCACACCAAGTGCGTTGTAGATAAATGCAAAAAACAGATTCTGTCGGATATTTTTCATGGTGATCTCTGACAGATGACGGGCCCTGTTCAGTATCATCAGGTCGCCTTTGAGAAGGGTGACTCCGGCACTTTCAATTGCCACATCTGTACCCGTTCCCATGGCTATTCCCACGTCAGCCGCTGCCAGCGCCGGGGCATCATTCACACCGTCTCCGGCCATCGCAACCACATGGCCAGACGCTTTCAGTCGGGTTATCACTGCTTTTTTGCCATCCGGCAGAATCCCGGCTTCAACCTCATCTATTCCCAGTTTCCGTGCGACTGCTTCAGCGGTAAGCTGGTTATCCCCGGTGAGCATAACGATGCGGATCCCCGCCTGACGCAACGCTTTAAGTGCATCCGGCGTGGTTGCTTTCACGGGATCCGAGATAGCTATCAGGCCTGCAAGGTACCCATCTGTGGCCACATAGATAACGGTAGCGCCTTCCATCCGCAACTTATCCGCAACGGCCTTTTGATTATCAATAACGATACTGTTTTCCTGCATAGCCAGTTCATTACCAATAACAACCCGTTGACCTTCAACATCGCCTGAAACACCTTTCCCCGACGGAGCATTGAAATCACTGACTGCGGGTATCATGATCCCCCTGTGCTGGGCTGCCCGGACTACAGCCATACCCAGCGGATGCTGCGAGCCTTTTTCCACTGCGGCCGCTACACGTAAAAGAGATGCTTCCCCACCCGGATTGAGACTGATAATCCCTGTCACCGTAGGCGAACCTTCCGTGAGCGTGCCTGTTTTGTCGACAACCAGCGTGTCCACTTTTTCAAGACGCTCAAGGGCTTCGGCATTCCTGATTAACACCCCGGCCTGGGCTCCTTTGCCTACCCCCACCATTATCGACATCGGTGTGGCCAGCCCCAGTGCGCAGGGGCAGGCAATAATCAGGACCGACACAGCCGCAATCAGACCGTGCGCCATCCTGGGCTCGGGCCCCCAGACAGACCAGATCACGAAAGCAACAACCGCGATAAGTATCACCAGAGGAACAAACCAGCCTGAAACGCTGTCAGCCATTCTCTGGATGGGGGCACGCGAACGCTGTGCATCAGCGACCATCTGAACAATTCGTGAGAGCATCGTTTCATCACCGACTTTCTCTGCACGGATGATAAGACTACCTGTCTGATTAATCGTCCCCCCAATGACAGGGTCATCCTTCGTTTTGGTAACCGGCATAGACTCCCCGGTCACCATCGATTCATCAACGGTTGTTTTGCCTTCGATCACGATACCGTCGACCGGAATACTCTCTCCAGGTCTGATGCGGAGCTTATCGCCAGGCAGGACATCTTCCGCATTAATATCCGTTTCATGACCGTCATGATCCAGCCGTCTGGCGGTTTTGGGGGCAAGGTTCAGAAGCGCAGTAATGGCGCCTGAGGTTTGTTCCCGTGCCCGCAGCTCAAGAACCTGTCCCAGCAGAACAAGCACCGTAATAACTGCTGCGGCTTCAAAATAAACGGCCACCAGGCCATCCATGTTTCTGAACGATGCAGGAAACCAGGAGGGGAAGACGGTTGCAATGACGCTGTAAACCCAGGCTACGCCGGTCCCCATTGCAACAAGGGTAAACATATTCAGGGAGCGGTTACGTAACGACATTCCGGCCCGGGCGAAGAATGGCCAGCCACACCACAACACGACAGGGGAGGCCAGAAGCAACTGCAGCCATGTGTTGTACTGTGGCGGTAATGTATTCCTCAAGTCGGGAAACAGATGAGATCCCATTTCGAGTACCAGAACCGGAAACGCCAGCAACAACCCCAGCCAGAAGCGTCTTGTCATGTCGTGAAGTTCATCACTCGGCCCCGTGGATGCCGTAGCTACGAGCGGCTCCAGTGCCATTCCACAGACAGGACAGCTTCCGGGACCACTGCGGCGTATCTCCGGGTGCATCGGACATGTCCACACACCTTCAGAATTCTCTTTTTCCGCCTGGTGGTGAGGCTGTTTTATCTGATCAGGGCTGACTTCGTGATGATCGTGGTGATGGTGATGGGAATGTTCACTGGCATCTTCGGTAAGATAACGATCGGGATGGGCTTTAAATTTACTCTCACAGCTGGCGGAGCAGAAATAAAGTTGATGGTCCTGGTATCGAATGCTGCTGTGCGCCCTGTCGGGCAGGATGGCCATCCCGCACACGGGATCTCTCACCTTATGCAATACGTGGCCCTCGTCCGGGGATAATGTCTGCTCAGAAGCAGTCTGGTTGTTGTGTTGCACTGCATTGTTATTTTTCACTGTAACTCTCCTTATGCATATCTGAAGCATTTTCTGTCTTCAGGGTATGTCATGGATGCGATTACCACGAATATCGCCGGCACAGGAGTGCCTGCTACCGGCGTCCCGTTATCAGCCGTTCCGCTGACTATTCGATTCGCTGGAAGACTTTTTTACTTCCATCCGGTGAGAATGCGATAACATCGTAAGCCTCTTTTCGGGCTCCCATCTCCATTCCAGGACTTCCTGCTGGCATACCGGGGGTGGCGAGACCGTATATACCCGAACCAGACTGCATTGCCTTATGTATCGTTGTCGCAGGCACATGGCCTTCAATGATCAAATTACCGGCAACCGCGGTATGACAACTTCGTAGTCCTGCAGGAATAGCATGCTTTTCTTTCAGGGCTGACAGCGCCTGATCATTCATGATGTGAGTTCGTACTTCAAACCCGTCTTTTTCCATCGCTTTGCCCCACAGGGAACAACAGCCACAGTTTTCAGATTTGTACATATCAATCACTTTTTCACTCGCCATCGCGGGTAGTGAAAGGCCGAGAGCCAGCGCTATTAGAACCACTTTTTTCATACTCACCTCTGTATATTATCGATATAAACCCTGACGTCAGGGTGAATCAGTAAAGAAGGACACCCACAGGGGGTGCCCTTTCAGGTTCAGGACACGCTTTTTTTATGTCTGCGCAGCCAGATTAATTTGTAGGCGGCAGGAATAATGAACAGGGACAGCAGCGGAGCCGTGATCATCCCACCAATCATGGGTGCCGCGATACGGCTCATGACTTCTGAACCTGCACCGGTTCCCCAGAGTATTGGCAGCAGACCCGCAATGATCACCGCCACGGTCATGGCTTTCGGCCGGACACGCAGTACGGCACCATGATAGAGGGCTTCATCAAGGCCTTCCGGTGTGAACGTCTCTTTACGGGACAATTCCGGGTGCGCTTCAATGGCATGACGCAGATACATCAGCATGACCACGCCAAACTCTGCTGCCACCCCGGCCAGGGCGATAAACCCGGTGCCGGTTGCGACAGACATATGGAAGCCCTGCCAGTACAGGAACCATATCCCGCCTACCAGCGCAAACGGCAGGCTCATCAGAATAAGTAAGGCCTCATCAGCCCGGCGGAATGCCAGATACAACAGGATGAAGATGATCATCACCGTCATCGGCACCATCAGCTTCAGTTTCTTGTTGGCATGCTCAAGCAGTTCAAACTGTCCGGAGAATGACACGCTGGTACCCGGTCTCAGTTTCACTTTCTGACTGATCGCCGTTTTAATGTCATTAACCACCGACACCATATCCCTGCCGCGCGCGTCAATGTAAATCCAGCTGGCTGGACGGGCATTTTCGGTTTTCAGCATGGTTGGTCCGGAAACGACCTTAATATCGGCAACATCGCCCAGCGTAATTTGCTGCTTCATTGGGGTCAGGATTGGCATCTCCCTCAACGCCTGCGGACTGTTACGGTAATCCTGCGGATAGCGAATGTTAATAGGGTACCGGGCCACGCCTTCAACCGTCTCACCCACCATAGCCCCACCGATTGCTGAAGAGACGAACAGCTGGACGTCGCCCACAGTCATCCCGTACCGGGAAGCTTTTTCCCGGTTAATGTCCACATCAATATAACGTCCACCTTCCAGTCGTTCAGCCAGTGCGGAAACCACACCAGGTACGGTTTTAGCGACTGCTTCGATACTCTGTGCTGTTACATCGATATCCGACAGAACAGTACCCGATACCTTAATACCTATCGGACTTTTAATGCCGGTTGAGAGCATATCAATACGGTTACGGATAGGCGGTACCCAGAGGTTGGCCAGACCCGGTAAACGGACGGTCCTGTCGAGTTCTTCAATAATCTTGTCAATCGTCATGCCTGGACGCCACTGATCCTCAGGTTTCAGTTGGATGGTGGTTTCCATCATTTCGAGCGGAGCAGAATCCGTGGCGGTCTCAGCCTTACCGGTCTTGCCAAAAACTGAGGCCACTTCAGGCACCGTTTTGATTAGTTTGTCCGTGGTCTGTAAGAGCGCAGCAGCTTCTCCAGGAGACACGCCAGGTAACGTTGACGGCATATACAACAGGTCACCTTCGTTAATCTTCGGTAAAAACTCGCCGCCCACCTGACTCAGTGGCCAGATAACAGTGAAAATGGATAAAGCCGCAACCAGCAGGGTTGTTTTTGGCCAGTGTAGTACCCTGAGCAGTAACGGGTGATACGCTTTAATCAGCAACCGGTTCAGTGGGTTACTGGTCTCAGCAGGAATTTTCCCGCGGATCCAGAACCCCATCAGAATAGGGATAACAATGATTGCCAGTATGGCTGCACCCGCCATGGAATACGTTTTTGTAAAGGCCAGCGGACCAAACAGACGCCCTTCCTGCCCTTCCAGGGTAAAAATAGGAATGAACGATAATGTGATAATCAGCAGGCTGATAAACAGCGCTGGACCCACTTCAACGGAGGCGTCAGTGATAACCTTCCAGCGGGTGGCATTATCAATCTGTTCCCCGGGATGCTGATGGTCCCACTCCTCAAGCCGTTTATGCGCGTTTTCGATCATGACGATGGCGGCATCCACCATCGCTCCGACGGCTATTGCAATCCCTCCCAGCGACATAATGTTGGCATTCAGCCCCTGGAAGTGCATGACGATAAAGGCGATACACAGGCCAAGTGGCAGAGAAATAATCGCCACCAGGGCAGAACGGACATGCCAGAGGAACAGTGCGCAAACGACAGCAACAACGATAAACTCTTCAAGAAGCTTGTAACTGAGGTTGTCAATCGCACGATCGATTAACTGGCTGCGATCGTATGTCGTTACGATCTCCACTCCTTCAGGCAGGCTTGCCTTCAGCGTGTCCAGTTTATCCCTCACCGCCGTAATGACTTCGCGTGCATTTTTGCCCGAACGCAGGATCACCACTCCGCCAGCGACTTCGCCCTGACCGTTAAGCTCAGCGATACCACGCCGCATTTCCGGTCCCATTTGTATGCGGGCAACATCACGCAGGTAAACAGGTACTCCATTTTCCCCCGTTTTCAGGACGATATTTTTGAAATCATCAATAGTCTGAAGATAACCGCTGGCCCGGACCATATACTCTGACTCAGCAATTTCAACAGATGAGCCACCGGCTTCCTGGTTAGATGAGCTAAGAGCTTGTTTTACTTCTGGCAGACTGATGCCGTACTGCGTCAGTTTTACCGGGTCAAGCTGGATCTGATACTGCTTAACCACGCCGCCTACGGATGCAACTTCAGCGACATTAGGAATGGTTTTCAGCTCAAACTTCAGGAACCAGTCCTGCAGAGAACGCAGTTCTGAAAGGTCGTGTTTTCCGCTGCGATCGACAAGGGCATATTCAAAAATCCAGCCCACACCCGTGGCATCAGGACCGATTTCAGAACTCACACCAGCAGGCAGTTTTCCCTGAACCTGATTCAGATACTCCAGCACGCGAGAGCGCGCCCAGTACAGATCGGTGCCGTCTTCAAAAATGACATACACATACGAATCCCCGAACTGTGAAAAACCACGCACGGTTTTTGCGCCAGGCACGGACAGCATGGTGGTGGTAAGCGGATAGGTGACCTGGTTTTCTACAATCTGCGGGGCCTGGCCGGGATAGCTGGTTTTGATAATGACCTGCACATCTGACAGGTCAGGCAAGGCATCTACCGGCGTGTTAATAATCGTCCATGTTCCCCAGATGCTGAGAAACAGGGCCCCCATCATGACCAGGAAACGGTTGGCGACAGAGCGCCGGATAATCCATTCAATCATCGTCGTCTCCTCAGTGCCCTGAATGCATATTTACAGGCTGGTCAGACATTGCTGGCATACTGCTTTTTGTTTTTTCAGGGTGGCGCATACGTTCCAGCGCGCCCGTAATATTGGCTTCGGAGTCAATGAGGAACAGGCCACTGACCACCACGGTATCGCCTTCATTCAGGCCGGAGCCGATGCCGGACTGTTGCTGTGATTCATGCAGAACGTGGATCTGTTTCGGCACAAACTTGCCTTCATCATCAACAGTAATCACGCGCTGTTCTTTGCCGGTATCGATAACGGCCTGGCTTGGTATCAGCAGCATCTCCTGGCTTCTGGTATTCAGTTTCAGATAGGCATTCATGCCCGGCTTGAGAAACTCATCCTTATTAGAAACCTGGAGACGGACCTGAAGCGTACGGGTTATCTGATCCACGCTGGGAAGAATATTCCATTTTTCGACATGGAATGTTTTATCCGGATAAGCCGGTACCGAAATTTCAAACTGCGACGTATCTTTCAGCAGATAGGCGATAGATTCTGGCACTGCAGCGCTGATCCAGACCGGGTCCATTCCCTGAATCTGAGCCACCACCTTATCTTTCGAAATATTCATGCCGGTGCGCAGGTCAAATGCAGTAATGACACCATCAATAGGTGCTTTAATGGTAAAACGGGTCTGAATGCTCCGGGTAGAACGCAGTCTCTGAATATCCTCTTCCGGCATACCTGCCAGGCGAAGCCGTTCCAGAACGCCTTTAATTTGCGTGGAAGTACCACCGGTGCTGGATAACAGAAGGAATTCACTCTGTGCTTCCACCCAGTCCGGAATGGTAATATCGATAAGTGGCGTCCCCTTCTTCACATGATCGCCAATCGTCATGGGGTAGACTTTTTCGACAAACCCGTCAGAACGCGCCTGCACAATAACAAACTGATACTCGTTATAGCTGACATTAGCCGGGATTGTCTGAGAATAATTCAGCATTCCTCGCGTGACTTTTTGCGTTTTTAATCCCAGATTCTGAACCTGGGTTGGGTCGATACGGATCCCGCCACTGCTTTTATCGCCACTGTCATCAGCATATTTTGGCACCAGGTCCATATCCATAAAGGGCGATTTTCCGGGTTTATCAAATTTGGTATCCGGTTTCATCGGGTCATACCAGAAAAGTACCTTTCGCTCCGGTGCCTTTTGTTCGGTTTGTACTGTTTTTTGTGATGAGTTTACATACTGCCAGGCAGTAACCGATATCAGCCCCCCTGCTATGAGGCTGCTGATAATTATTGCAGCATATTTTATCTTTAAAGAAGCCATACAATTTTCCGCTAAAAAATCAAAGCACCTGGCATATGCGCCTGACGGTTAACTCACACATATACCTATGTGAATGTACAGGCGCACAGGATGTAATCGCTCCGGACAGCCAATCAGGACTGCGTCACGTTAATGCTTTTGAGTAAGGAGATATTGCCCTGCTGAATAAACGAGAAATCGACATGGTTGCCTGTTTTCAGGGCATTAATAGCATCGTCTGCATTAACAAAAGTAAAGCGCATGGTCATTGCAGGCCAGCCCACCGCTGGAATTGCTTCATGCGAAATGGTGATTTTCTTAGTATTCATATCAATGTCTTTAACGACACCGGTGCCCTTGATAACTTGCTGTACCGAAGCATCACTGGCAGTATTCATATCGCCATGCTGATGTGTTTCAGCATGAAGACCGGCAGAAAACATGACAGAGAAGGCACCAAATAAAACGGCTTTAAGTGAATTACGCATTTTAATTTCCTGATTAATTAAATAAATTTACTCTACCCAACCGCCACCCAGCGCGGTAAACAGATTAATTTCGTTAACCTGCCGGGAATAGGTAAGATCGAGAATGGTTTGCTGGGTAGCGAAGAGGGAACGTTCTGCATCCAGCACTTCGATGTAACTGACAGCACCACTTGCATACAATCCTCTGGCACGCTGGAGAGTTATCTGAAGTGAATCAAGATAACGCTGCTGTGACTCAAGTTGCTGGCTAAGGCTGTCGCGCAGCGCAAGCGTGTCGGAAACATCCTTAAAGGCTGACTGAATTTTTTGTTCGTAATTAACCACCGACTGTTGCTGGCGAATTTCAGCCAGCTTCAGATTGGCTTTATTCCTGCCAGCATTAAATATAGGAATTTCAATTTTAGGGATAAAATTCCACATTCCACTTCCTGACGTAAACAGGCTGGACAGCTCCGTACTGCTTGCGGAAAGACCACTGGTCAGGGTAATGGAGGGGAAAAAGGCCGCTCGCGCTGCGCCAATATTGGCATCAGCCGCTTTCAGCTGATATTCCGCTTCCATAATATCCGGTCGCTGCAGCAAAATTTGTGAAGACAGATTTGGTGGTAATTTTACTGGTGCGATCTCCCCGCCTTTCATCCCTTTTTCTGACGGAAGTGCGCGGTACGTTCCCAGCACCAGTTGCAGGGCATTGTTTGCCTTAGCCAGATCGCCTTCTCGTTTGGCTATTTCGGCGCGGGTACTTTCGATTTGTCCCCTGGCCTGTTCAAGAGCCAGAACGTTCGTACTCCCGGTCACGAGCTGTTGCTCAACGAAAGCATAGGACTGTTGATAATTTTTCAGCGTTTCCCGCGCAATACGGAGTTGTTCGTACGCCAGTTGCTGGCTGAAATAACTTTGTGAAACGCTGGAGACCAGCAGGATGTGTACGGCCCGACGGGCTTCTTCGCTGGCAAAGTAGTTCTGGCGATCAGCGTCACTCATGTTCTTAAGTTTGCCGAAAAAATCGAGCTCATAGCTGAGTTTCAGACCCGCGTCGTACTTCTGTGTGGTCGGCTTGTCGCCTTTCAGACCACCGCTGTATGTGATCCCGGATGAGGCATTCAGCTGGGGATAACGATCTGCATCCGTGACGTTGAACTGGGCCCGGGCCTCTTCAACCTTCAGGGCAGCCATTCTCAAATCGCGGTTATTATTCAGGGCTTCAGTAATCAGCCGTGTAACCTGGGGATCGACAAAAAAGTTACGCCAGCCCGTATCCTGATAACCATTCACTGCTGGCGTCAGGCTGTTTCGGGACAGTGAAAACTGCTGGGGTACCGGTGCTGCCGGGCGCTGATATTCAGGTGCCAGAGAGACACAACCGGCCAGGATGAATATCGTGCTAATGCTGAGTAATTTTAATTTGAACATAACGCTTCTCGTCCAGGCAGACCTGGTAAATGGTTCAAATGAAGTCCAGAGTATTACCAGGGTTACTTTACAGAATGCACTCTGTTTGTCGGGTGACAGGATAATGACAATGTTGTCATTTTTGCTGTAATCCGTTGATAACGATCGTGGGCGCAATAGAATGACCTTGGCAGCCAGCCGGGGAGCAAGATGAAAATATTGATCGTCGAAGACGAAATTAAAACAGGTGAATATCTCAGCAAAGGGCTTAGAGAGGCAGGGTTCGTAGTGGATCACGCTGATAATGGTCTTACCGGATATCATCTCGCCATGACAGCCGAGTATGATTTAGTCATTCTGGATATCATGCTACCTGATGTGAACGGCTGGGATATCATCCGCATGCTGCGCACTGCCGGAAAGGGTATGCCGGTCTTACTGCTGACAGCCCTCGGCACGATCGAACATAGGGTCAAAGGACTGGAACTGGGTGCGGACGATTATCTGGTTAAACCCTTTGCGTTTGCCGAACTGCTCGCCCGGGTGAGAACCCTTCTGAGGCGGGGAAACACGATGATCACGGAAAGCCAGTTTAAGGTGGCTGACCTCTCGATTGATCTCGTATCCAGAAAAGTCAGTCGCGCCGGAAACCGCATTGTGCTCACCAGTAAAGAGTTCAGCCTGCTGGAATTCTTCATTCGCCATCAGGGAGAGGTTCTTCCCCGCTCCCTGATTGCCTCTCAGGTCTGGGACATGAATTTTGACAGCGACACTAATGCGATCGATGTCGCAGTAAAGCGACTCCGCGCTAAAATAGACAACGATTACGGGACAAAGCTGATCCAGACAGTCCGGGGCGTGGGCTACATGCTGGAGGTCCCGGATGCATAGCAAACCTTCCAGACGCCCTTTCTCACTCGCTCTGCGGCTGACCTTTTTTATCAGCCTGTCCACGATACTGGCTTTTATCGCCTTCACCTGGTTTATGCTGCATTCTGTTGAAAATCATTTTGCCGAGCAGGATGTCAGCGATCTTCAACAAATCAGCACCACACTGAACCGTATACTGCAGTCCCCGGTGGATCCGGATGATAAAAAAATAAGCAAAATAAAGGAATCAATTGCCAGCTACCGCAACGTTGCCCTTTTGCTCCTCAATCCCAGGGGTGAAGTGCTCTTTAGCTCAGCTCAGGGGGCGGCACTACGCCCGGCAGTGAATTCAGCAGATTTTAGCGAGCACAGCCGCGCACGGGATGTCTTTCTCTGGACGGTGGAGGATCCTGCGGGACCGATGGATACCGGGTCCGAAATGAAGATGGAAACATACAGGATTATCGCCTCCTCTGGTCAGGCGATATTTCAGGGCAAACAGCAGAACTATGTCATGCTGACTGGCCTATCCATTAATTTCCATCTCCATTACCTCGATGCGCTGAAAAAGAACCTGATTGCGATTGCCGTCGTGATAAGCCTGTTGATTGTTCTGATCATTCGAATCGCTGTCCGTCAGGGGCACCTGCCCCTTCGTAATGTCAGCAATGCCATTAAAAACATCACCTCCGAGAATCTTGATGCGCGACTGGAACCGACACGCGTTCCCATTGAGCTGGAGCAACTGGTTATCTCGTTCAATCATATGATTGGAAAGATTGAGGATGTCTTTACCCGCCAGGCCAATTTCTCTGCCGATATCGCGCATGAGATCAGAACGCCCATCACCAATCTGGTGACGCAGACTGAAATCGCACTGAGTCAGGATCGAACACAGAGGGAACTTGAGGATGTCCTCTATTCCAGTCTTGAAGAGTATAACCGGATGACCAAAATGGTCAGCGATATGCTGTTCCTGGCACAGGCAGATAATAATCAGCTGATACCTGACAGGGTCATGTTTGACCTCAGAGCGGAAGTCATGAAAGTCTTCGAGTTTTTCGAAGCCTGGGCCGAAGAACGCAATATCACGCTCAAATTTAACGGGATGCCCTGCCTGGTTGAGGGAGATCCACAAATGTTCAGAAGGGCGATCAATAATCTGTTATCCAATGCCCTGCGTTATACCCCGGAGGGACAGGCAATCACCGTCTCAATAAGAGAGCAGGAGAGCTTTTTTGACCTTGTGATTGAAAATCCGGGGAAACCGATCCCTGAAGAACATTTATCAAGGCTGTTTGACCGTTTTTATCGGGTGGATCCATCCAGACAACGAAAAGGAGAAGGCAGCGGCATCGGCCTTGCGATTGTGAAGTCAATCGTGGAAGCACATCACGGAAGAGTGCAGGTGGAATCAGACGTACGCTCCACGCGTTTTATCTTATCCGTGCCCAGACTGGAGAAAATGATCCCGGAAACCCAATGCTGAAAATAAAGATGTAAATGACAAAGATGTCATTAGCCTGTCATGCAGCAAACAGAAGCCATTCGATATAATTAGTGCAACTTATCAGGAAGGCTGGATTGCTTCATCAATACCCGGCGTCAGAGTACGCCAGGAAATGAATATCCAGCCCTCTTCCGGAGAAATAAACGCTGCCGAACTTGTTTCAGTTATGGAACTGAAAACACCGGTTGTACTTCCCCGGACATCACTAATTCAGAAATGGAGAGTTATCATGAAAAATATCGTATTAGCATCTTTGCTGGGCTTTGGTTTAATTTCATCGGCCTGGGCCACTGAAACCGTGAATATCCATGATCGCGTCAACAATGCACAGGCTCCTGCTCACCAGATGCAGTCTGCTGCGGCTCCTGTCGGGATCCAGGGGACTGCTCCTCGTATGACCGGTATGGACCAGCATGAACAGGCCATTATTGCTCATGAGACCATGACGAACGGCTCGGCGGATGCGCACCAGAAAATGGTGGAAAGTCATCAGAAGATGATGGGAAATAACACGGTATCCACGACCGTCCCGTCAACGTCTTACGCGGCGATGAATGAGCATGAAAGAGCAGCGGTTGCCCATGAATTCATGAATAACGGGCAATCCGGCCCACATCAGGCTATGGCCGAAGCGCACCGCCGCATGATCAATGCAGGCTGAATGCGACGGTAGTATCCGTGCTGTTACCTTTTCCCTGATAGATTTTCCTGAAACAACGTTGCTACATTTTTGCCCCCCGTCAGGGGGCTTTTTTGTCTGACTCAGCTACACTTAACCGGTACCTGTCTGAAAGGAATTATTATATGAAAATCAAAAACACCCTTTTTGTAATATTAATGTTATCCCTGCCAGCCATTTCTGCTGAACATTCGGAAATGAAAATGTCAGATATGCACTCATCGGCATCATCACAGGAATATATGGCTGGCATGAAAAATATGCATGAAAAAATGATGGCCGCCGTTAATGAATCCAATCCCGATAAGGCCTTTGCAAAAGGTATGATCGCACACCATGAAGGGGCAATCGCAATGGCTGAGACCGAGCTCAAATACGGAAAAGATCCCGAAATGAGAAAGCTTGCGCAGGACATCATTAAAGCTCAAAAAGGTGAAATTGAGCAGATGAATAAATGGCTTGACAGTCATAAATAATGAACACTGGAGTGTTGTCTTGCGCACCCTCTTAGGGTACCCCCGGACACGAAAATATATAGCACTTAACTAATTAAAAACCCGAATAATTTCGGGTTTTTAATGTAACTTTCTTTTCTGAACGGAAATAATAGTCATACAATTTAATTTTCTTGTAATTACTCCTACTTTTAATCAGGTACTGGACGATGGATAACGACTCCCGCCTGAGAGGGAAAATCCGTCTGGTTACCTGGCGCTATACTTAACCGATTGATCGACATGCCATGCTGGTAAAATATTAAAATCCTCCCCCATAAATCTGAACCACATGACAGGATTGATAGTCAGGCAGTATTTCACATTCATTGCTAAAAAAATAAAAATAAGCATGCATCTTCTCGAAGATTAATTACCTTCCATCTTGTAAAAAAGAATCAAATCCTCTAATAATATCTCGATTCCCGCTTTTTTTAATACATCTTTCCGCTCGGCATATATTTTCCTCAACATATCTTCAAACCCCTTGCCAAGATGAATTTGTTTATGGCAGTTGCAACATAGTGATATGATATTCTCTTCCACATCCAGTGAATTCTCAAAATAG
This sequence comes from Escherichia sp. SCLE84, assembly GCF_012584495.1. Lineage (NCBI taxonomy): Bacteria > Pseudomonadati > Pseudomonadota > Gammaproteobacteria > Enterobacterales > Enterobacteriaceae > Escherichia > Escherichia sp. SCLE84. Next base: position 181,187 of record NZ_CP051431.1, read on the forward strand.
TCTTGCTTTGACATCGGGACAATGTGATGAGGTTCTGTGTAATTTAGAGGAGAGTTTCGCCTTCTGAACGTTGGATGGTCGCAATTAATTTCACATTTATAATCAGCTTTGTTAAGCGCATTTTTTGAAACAGATTTACTTCTTGGGTATGAGAGTCCATTTTTGACTTCTATTGCAGCTTTCTTAGGTTTCGCTTTTTCGCTATACTCAAATGTCTGAGTAACGTCAAAGTGATTACTTTCTTCTAGAGCAGTGATCAAATCATTATCTGAGTAAAAATCAATGCTTGAGCTTTCGTTCGTACTAAAAAAATCTAGTTCTTTTATTGCCTGAACAAGTTCTTCACGGATAGTCCATAAATTTCGCTTTGGGTTTCCTTTAATTTCTCTACTTTTCATGACTGTAATGAATTTTGTCCCGGAAGCAATCTTTCCGACTCCTTTAACCTCGAATCGGCCAAGCTGCTTCTGAACTCTTCCACCCAACCCATTGATTACACCATTAGCACTCATACTGTGCAGGTCGTACTTCTTGCCGATATCGAAACATGTACAGGAATGGTCTGGCTCAATGAACCATTTTTTTAACGCTGCAATACTTTTGTCATCAAAAACTTTTTTATCCCTTAATAAAATCTTCCATTCTTCAACGCTAATATCTATATCACAGACGTATTCACCATCAATTACTTCACATATTTTTTCAATCATGTCCATAACTCTCTTGTAACACAGGCTTTGTAATAATGTAAAATCCGTTACACGGCGTTGTATGTAATGTCATTGTCTCTTGGACTCCTACAGTCCAAAACAACTTTGTGTTTTGTTGTCCAAAAACTTTTTGTTGCAGTGAGTTCTCACTGAGATAAATCTCGCCTTGAGCGTATCACATCAGCAGACTTCCTCTCAACCTTATGGACTTAACCCGGTCATTCTTCACGACAAAGAAAGTACGGCATTTTACATGACGAAGAGACGGTCTCAGTTTCACATGACCGGATAACGTTTTTAATGTACTTCATTATTACGGCACGGGTGTTCAAAGAGTATTTTTAAATATTAATCATTTTGTTTAACGGGTGGATACCTACAAATTTTAACATTTACTAATCAAGATAGCAGTTATACGTACTGTCCCGGCAAAAATCCTGAGGTTTACAGATTCCCTCACCGTAACAGACCCGGTCATTCCCCCTGGTCCTCCGGAGGGCACTGTTGCAAAGTTAGCGATGAGGCAGCCTTTTGTCTTATTCAAAGGCCTTACATTTCAAAAACTCTGCTTACCAGGCGCATTTCGCCCAGGGGATCACCATAATAAAATGCTGAGGCCTGGCCTTTGCGTAGTGCACGCATCACCTCAATACCTTTGATGGTGGCGTAAGCCGTCTTCATGGATTTAAATCCCAGCGTGGCGTTGATTATCCGTTTCAGTTTGCCATGATCGCATTCAATCACGTTGTTCCGGTACTTAATCTGTCGGTGTTCAACGTCAGACGGGCACCGGCCTTCGCGTTTGAGCAGAGCAAGCGCGCGACCATAGGCGGGCGCTTTATCCGTGTTGATGAATCGCGGGATCTGCCACTTCTTCACGTTGTTGAGGATTTTACCCAGAAACCGGTATGCAGCTTTGCTGTTACGACGGGAGGAGAGATAAAAATCGACAGTGCGGCCCCGGCTGTCGACGGCCCGGTACAGATACGCCCAGCGGCCATTGACCTTCACGTAGGTTTCATCCATGTGCCACGGGCAAAGATCGGAAGGGTTACGCCAGTACCAGCGCAGCCGTTTTTCCATTTCAGGCGCATAACGCTGAACCCAGCGGTAAATCGTGGAGTGATCGACATTCACTCCGCGTTCAGCCAGCATCTCCTGCAGCTCACGGTAACTGATGCCGTATTTGCAGTACCAGCGTACGGCCCACAGAATGATGTCACGCTGAAAATGCCGGCCTTTGAATGGGTTCATGTGCAGCTCCATCAGCAAAAGGGGATGATAAGTTTATCACCACCGACTATTTGCAACAGTGCCCGAATGTGATTGCTTCTTGTGCCATTTTAGCCTGCTCCTGAGTGCAGGGAATAATAAACGACGCCAGAGTATAATTATCTGCCACAGTTGACTCCTTGATTATTTAATTAATGTATTTGATGAGAAGATCATAACAAACACACTACTACCAACTAATAACCTGAAGTCGTTTTTTTAGAAAAAATATTAAGAAGAATATGAACACCACCTCATCTTAAATTAATATTGTTCAGGATTAATATTCATTTTTGCAAATAAAAACCGCCAGACGGCGGCTTTTATAAAGAGGGAAATATCATTGGAAGCTGAAATTACTTCACGGCAGGCCGACAAATTACGCGACTGCTGTGAGCTGAAGCGAAACTTGTAGAGGAAACTATAATCACCTTTTCTAAGTCGTCGGCACTGTCGGCAATATGATGCCGAAAAGCCTCCTCTGCATCACCAGGGGAATCGGCTTCGACCGGGTAGGCCTGATCATCATCATCAAACATAATGCGCCCGGAAATGAGATAAAGTCGGCTCAAATCTGGCGTCGCTGCGCTCGTGCTTCGTTCGTTCAGATTCATTTTTTCTCCGTCTGTTGCTCGTAAAAAGAATGACGCCGGTTTAAAAGGCGTCGCCAGGGTTCAGGCTAAAACGCAGGGTTGCCATCGAGGAAGCTCATTGGCTGGCCAATAGCGGATGCCACCCTGAGAATTTCACCTGGTGTGGCATAGCGCAGCATTTCTGAGCGTCCAAATTTCTGATACTCATCTACTGACATCTTTCTCCACTCGGGGTGAGGATCTTTTCCGCACAGTGACCAGTTGCTTTCAGAGGAATCACGACGGAGAACGTACACATCAAGCGAGGCTGTAAGCCCGCTTCCATATCCCCGCTGCGCTACAATACGAACCTGAGAACCATCGTCGCGTTGCAACGTCTGGGTTAATTTCGTGATAGGATCCTGAGAATGCATGCCATTTACCTCGTTTTTAAAAGAATTACCGTAAGTAAATGATACCGAATCGAGAATTCTGGCTAATAGGTCAGAAGAAAAAATATTGCATATTTTTGAAGTGTAGGATAATGATTAGAATAAAATGGCCTGAATAAATCGTTAGCTTTAACTCTGCTTATTTCAGAAAAACTCTGAATTAGTAGTGATGGAAAACGACGCGGTGAAAAGTAACTTTTACACCGCAATTCAGAAAAAAGTTTCAGTTAGTCACATTACGAATAACCCGGCTTACTTTCGCATGTGCGTTCCCCTGCATGTTAAAGTAAAGCCCTCCGGGCAGACTCGTCGCCCACTTAACGCCTCGCTCAGCCATACGCTTCGGTGTTTCCAGCCAACCACGAGGAATATTGCCCGGAACGTTACCGATAACCCGTCAAATGCATGCTGCTACCCGGATGCCGCCGGGAATATCGCATTTGGATTCAACAATATGCATGACCTCAGATAAAGCACCATGCCGCTGGACATGATCGCCAATGTGCAACTCGATAGGAGAAGCCATTTCTGAATCTGACTTCATATCTGTCCACCTTTAATTTAGAAACCGTCTAAATTACCAAATTAGTTAATCCAACAACATCTGTATCACAACCATCAATTTGTTTTTGTTGGGTCTATATCGTAGAAACAAGTGAATAATGAATACACTCGTTAATACAGACAACCGGAAATGAATGACTACCTGATTATCTCAGCGGTATATGCTAAGCCGTTAATATTGCCATTCTCTGGTGGAACCACTGCTAAATGAATAAACCGTTTGTCGCTTCAAACCACTTTATCAAAACCGTTAACTTGCATTAAGTCCGATACAGTTCGGCGAGCTCATCCAGCATGGGGTTACTCTTATATCCCGGTGCGGCCGTAAAAAGGTTTCGGGAAATCGCCAGCCACTCCATGATTTTGTCCGTCGCCAGCCAACGTCTGCCAAGTCGCTCGGCTGCGATGGGGACTTTATGCAAGCCAGCGAAGGGATCTACAACAAGATCTCCCGGCTCTGTCAAAAACTCAATCAGAAACGCTGCAAGCCTGGTAGGAGACGTTGCACCGTGCAGCGGAAAACCGAGCTCGCGGGCAATGGAATGGCAAAATCTCGTATCAGCGCAGCTATTGCCGTAAAACAAAGTATTCTTGGGGATCGTTCCTTCTGTTTTATTTCCAAAGGAACCGCTTTTAAGCTGGTACGCCCCATCACCATAAAAGGTCGTGCGATTTTCACCGCCTGCTGCCTGCAATTTTAGATGCTGGTCTGAATGCGGTTGTAGTACACGTAAGTTGTTTGAACGAACCTTACTCGCATCATTGGTAAACCACAGCACAGGCTCATACGATGAGCAGAGCTGCACCCGTTGCTTACATGCCCAGTGCGTTGGCGATGGGGGCTTACTGCGATTCACCCACTGAAGCCTGTCCATGAGCTCAAGCCCCAGCTTGTCACATAATGCCAGTGTCAGACGCTCCAGATACAGAGAACGTGAAGGCCTACCCCTATTAAAGCTATCTTGAGTGATATTCAATGCCACACTTGCGCCCGGTACAAGCTGTTTCACGATCGGTTCGAGGATACGCAGAAGCCAGTCAATATAAGCCTGCTCGCCACGCCCCCCTCCGTGCCCGTAGTCTCTTGAATTTCGAAGGAGGTAAGGTGGCGAGGTCAGGCAAAGATGAATTTGCTCGGTGATATTGCTGAAGAAGGCATAGGCGTTTCCAAAAACCGATGCCCCAAGAGAAGTTGAGAAACCGACAACACAGAGCTTTTCCCATGACTCATGCAGGTTTGTTTTCGTCTTAGAGGCGTATCTCCAGACGCCCCGTTTTTCTGGAACGCGTTCGATGACCCCGGCCTGACGGAGAGTCTGCTGAAACCAGCGAACCTTATGTTTGACGCCGCTGGTTCTGGTTTTATCTGACCCAAATTCTTTCAGTTCGTGCAATTCGGCATCCGACATGCCAGTTTTACGCTGCACTTCGCGATAAAGCTCGTCGTTGGTCAACGGCGATTCGGAGGCAGCGTAGATATGCGCAATTAAGTCCGTATTAATCGTACTCATCAGCCATCCTAATGGGGATACAGTTATTATATCGGCCTGATGGTTGGAAGTGAGATTACTAAATCAGACCGATCTGGTTTGTTGAAGACTTTGCCAAATCATGCAGCACAGCTGGGCTTGCACAGAGCGAGCCGGGCTCCTTTAGCGGAGACACCTTCGCAAGTTGGATTAATCAGCCTCAAGATTCTGGAACTCAATGAGCTTTTGCTCACACTCCTCCCTGCCCCACGATCCCTGCCAGTCACAGATGTCCCGGTACTTACTTTCCAGCTTATCCATCTGTGCGAGATTAGCTGTTGCGAAGTCTGTCCATATGTCATGCCAGCAAGCGTTGTACGTAACGCCAGCTGGTGGACAATACTCCATTGCATCAGCATTAATAATTTCAACGCGAAGATCGGTTGCAAACGAGGCTGCAACGAGGTTAATAACATCCTGTTCTTTTTCGATTACCGTGACATGGGTTACATCGTCTTTCTGAAGAATGGCGTGGAGCACCATACCAAGACCAAGACCATTAATGAGCACCCGCCCGGTGGCTCGCTCTATAAAATCCTGGCAGGTTCGGATCTCCATCGGGGTATTGGACATCACCACATCCCAGCCGTTGGACAAGCGGCGATATCTACCGGGCGGGATAAACTCATCTGTATTACCAGTACACTCGGCACGAAGGGCGAGGGTCAGCGCCTTATCTGTGGTAATTTCGAAAGTGTCCAGTTTCCAAGTTCCGGACTTGCCGTCTTTAACGGGTAAATCAGAAAAGCAGCTCTTCATCGAGGCAACCAAAATTCCAGTAGTTTTGTTACGCTGAACCTACCACAAACCCGCTCTTAATGAAGGCATCAGGAGCGATAGCGATCTTTGAGGCATCGTTTAAAACAGCGGCATCCTGTAACAGACACCCGATATTTTTTTTAATGCCGCAGGTGTTAAAGGTAGCGTTGCAAAGTTGCAACATCTTCAGGGGCAACCTCCACGCAGCTCCTGACACTGTAGTGATTTTCGCCGTTGTAGTCATAAACCCCACCGTCTTCAAAACTCAGCTGTTCAACCTCGCCAGCACACTCGGAAATCAGTGCCGTCTGGCAAGCATTTTTCTCACAATCGCTGACGAGTATACGAACATAGCTTTTCTCATGGTCGCCGTTACGGTTCTGGATCTTTACGATAAAGTGTTTTTCAGACATTTGTGCCTCCAGCTCAGGTTGAGGTTAATTTAGCGTTGCCCCGGTTCACCGGGGCAAGAATAAATCAACCCTTAATGAAATTGTGCCCCCAGGTGTTAGGCTTAAATGCCTGCTCTTTGATATATGTTTTCATTACCTTGCAGGTTTTTTTCAGGGCTTTGGTATTGGCATCGGTTACTGGGATAAAATGGCGAGAATGACGGTTTTCCCGGTACTGCTTATCAGCGTTTGGGTCAATTGCTTCGCTTTGCAGGAGCCCTTCGTGCCTGCCAATTACTATTACGTAGTTCATTTCACCTGAAACACGATCCGTGAGTAATTGAAGGGAAATATCAGCTGCTCGCGTGGCCTGGCTTGCAGATATTTTTGCATGCAAGAAAGCCCCCTTTCTGAATTTGGCCGGAGTTAGCCCTGTAATATCCTCAACACTAAAATTAAGTGAGGAAAGAATTGAAAATAAGTCGCAGCTAATGACTTCAGTATTATTAGGCATTTTACCCGTCCCCGTCCATATTCATGATACGGTAATGATACCAGGTCGATATCATTACCTAATAACTTGGTGAAAGAAAATCTGTAATTTTTAGTTAACTAAAATTAATAGTCTCAATACTGCTCAAGAATTCTTTTTTTACGTCCGGTGTAAAAGGTATACGTTCAATGTATTTATAAAGTGTCGCAAATGTTTTGGGTTCAATGTTTCGGGAGATAATGTCATCAATCGGATCTTCGAACATATTGATAAAGATATCGACATGCTGCTCTCCGCTTTCTGATGCCTTTGAAAGAAGACTGACCACTTCAATGTAGCGATTATCCTGCTCTGCAATGAACAACCAGTGCCCTTCGTTAAAGGCGGGTGCAGCGCTGTAGCGTTTAACAACAATTTCTGAAAGATTATATCCTGCCTGATTCAGCAGATTATTAAAGTTGAGTTGAGTTGAAATCACGTCTAACGTTTTCATAAAACCTCCTTTTCATCTGTACTTATTATACTGTTACCCAACCCCCAGCTAATAACCTCCCAGCAAATTTTCAGAAAAAAAACACCGCCTTTTATTTAAGATTGAACACATCCTTTTTAAATACCAACAATGATTATGAAACCACAATGTAAGTGAAGCGCCATTATGGAAAAGTAACTTTTGTGCAGCTCATAAATTTTATTTATTAGTTACGTTCCTTTGTCTTGTGGTCGAAGTTCATCAGGCGAGGCCTAAGAAGAATATGTGTGGTTTCAGCCAATGCGGTGATCGGGCATTATAATTTGGTCGGGCTATTATACGTGGGTAAAGGTAGTGGTAGGGAGAGGATCAGGTTAAATTGCATTTTCCCGGTTGCCTTCCCTGGCCTACCGGTTTCAGGTCAGACGCTAAGACCAGCGGTAATACTTAAAGTAGTCCTCATTTACAGCCAAAAACTCCCTTAAACCGTTCATTAATCCCTTTTCAAACGCTGTAACGATAAACCGGTATCCGTCCAGTGTTTCAATGTAGTAGATCCCGCCCGGTGTTATTCCAACATGCAACACCTCGGCTGTCATCATAAACTGGCCTTCCGGAAAATCATGCGACAGGTATATAAAACCCGTCGTGGCCGGTGCGGGTGTGGCATTCACTAAGACACCGTTAAACTGCTGCCCGTGCCTCGCCGGTACAAGCTCACTTCCCCTGGTTGACTTATCGAGCAGCCCCTTAACATCTTTTTGCTCTTTAGATGAGGTATAGCCCCGCACATCACTCCCATCACCTGGGCGAGAGCCGGTGCCGACATGTGCAAGACGACGGTAAGCGCTGCGCATATTGATGTGGCAGGATGCCCCGGCTCTACCCTGAAGCCTTACGCCAAAATCTTCGCAAAGTAATAAAATCTGACGTAGCTGGTGTTCATACACGGACGCAGAAAGTGAAAGGTTGAAACTGGAAAAGGTCAGTTCTAAAACCTTTTCCCGTTTGTCATTGAAATGTGCTTCCAGCCTGATGATTGGCTTTTCCGACATTGCAAAAGCTTTGTCCGTTGCTCTGTACCGGCATTCATCTCCGAAACATTCTTCAACAACGCTGGCTATAACCGTGTCGTGATCGCCATCTTCCGGAGCTGGCACAAAGATTTCAAATTGTGCCGGTGTCTCCGGCTCCAGCAGAACGGGATATAAACGCGGAGAATTAAGCAATGCGCATTCAGAATTAATGAGCTTAACCCAGGCGCTTTTGTCGTCCGGATCCTTAAGCTGCTGTCCAAGGTTATCGCAAAAGTCTACTATCTGACGGGTATGCTCATCCGTGACTGCACAGATCAGGTTAAGACCATGCGTGGCCATACTCAATTCCCGGGTTCGGGACTGGGAATTGATCGACCAGGGGTTAAGTGAAAGCGAAATAGGGCTTATGGAAGGGACGACCGTCTCATTCTGCAAATCTGTAAGCTGGCAGTTCGCAGTAGGCTTCGGGGAAAGGGTACTAAATATGTAACTTGCCTATTGTTTAGTACTGGCCTGGATATAAAACATCGCGTCCATGCTTGTATCCCGGGATGAAATTGAAAATAGCTTCATTTTTAACCTTAATGGATGAGCGATTTATAGTCATGTGCTGACAAATGGACATTATGTGCGCCATCATTCCATTCAAAGAATAATCGATACTTAGAGTTTACTCGAATGGAGGAATAACGGTTTGACGTCATTCTTAAGCGTTCATAACGCAAGCTGTTGGATAATAACTCCCGCTCACTCTGGACATTATCCAGCGTTTCGAGTCGACACAGAATCGCGTTAATAATTTCAGAAGGAATACCTGCCGTTGTTTTTCCATTACGGAAGAACTTTTCAAGCCGTCTGTCTTTAAATGAATGGATCATAGTTCCTCCGTAATAATTGACCTTAAAATTAAATTAAAAGGGCTTTGAATTAATGAATCCCTAAAATGCGGGCGGCGACTGCCAGCTGCTTATCACTTAACTGACGCTGGTGGGTTAAAGAAGACTTAAGGCTTTCCAGAAAATTATTACTGCTGGATTGCTGGGTGATTGCATCAACCATTTTTTGATGAGATCTGCACCATGCATTGAACGCAGAGTTGTGGGCGTTTTCAGTCCTCAAACGCTCGTTTTGCAAGGATGCTGACACTTTGCGGGCAGCTTGAGCATTAATGCGGTACAGCGCATTCAGCGTGTAAGCAGTGCGGGTCGTTTCGAGGCTGTAACCCGTGGCTTTACAAGCCATACAGCGACTTCTATAAAAATGCTTACGCTCTCCCCGACCATTGCATTTATCGCAAAGAATACGAAAAGTATATTCCGCAGTACCTTTTACAGAATCAACACAGCGGATTTTTGCGCTGGAGATTTCAATTCCACTGCGATCATAATATTTGGTCATAATGTGATTCCTCCGGTTAGTTCTGGAGTAATCATGACAGAATGAATCTACTGGCTAATAACCTGAGAGTAAATATTTTAAAAAAACATTGAGAGAGGGTCTGCAAATTTATACACGAAGGATTCAAATATAATTTTGTTTAAAAAATTAAGAGCATTCTGAAGTAAAAGTGCATCAAAAAGCATTCATGGATAAATCATGTACTGGTGCCAGCCATTTAAACGCGGGCATTGTTCCGGAGTGATTAAACGGTTTAGCATCATAGATTAAAACCAAAAGGAAGGCGTCCTTCCCGTCTCGGGAATATTACTTTCCCGTTTGCAATTTAAGAGCCACTTAATGAGAAAGTAATAATTAAGTCATGCTCAACTCTACATATTACATTGAGGATGGCGTAACAGGGTACGGCATACTACCGCACCCTTCTGAAGAGCTTATGTTTGAGGGAATTCTATAGCAAATGTGGCCGTGCCAGATTGACCACTTACAGCGGGAGTAACGGGATACGTGCGCTCTTCACCATTACCAAGATCCAGTGACAGCGATTTAGTTTCACCAGGCTGGACCGTAACTCCGGCAACCGTAACGCCGAACTGGGCATTTTTCTGAACAGTCAGGGTTCCGTTTAACTGTCCGGTAATGATAGAACCGTCCTGACGCCGCAACACACTGGTTCGGATGATGGCCAGCGGCGTGTTGTCCGTTGCTTTCAGTGCTACGGCTGTGGCCAGCGTCTTGAGATTATCCAGCATAATCAGATTCGCAGGCTGGTAGGTAAAATTAAGCGTTTTAGTGGTCCGGTTACCTGATTCGTCAATAGCCAGTGCCTCCAGATGATACATCTGTCCCGATTCGTCAGTGTTGGGGAAGATTCTGGGGTATTCCGGAATAAAGACATCCTTGGATAACGGCGTGAATGCCAGGGTGACCTTTTCAGAGTTAGGTCCACCAGCGAGCTGAAGCGATGTCAGGGAAGCATCCCCAGAGGCATCAGTAACGCTTATGCGAAGGTTCTCAAGCCCTTTAACCAGTTTTCCTTCTGCGTCTGCGCCATTAAAACTGAACGCGATAACCGGAAGCGTTGAGTCAATTTTCAGCGGTGCATTAAGCGTTTTGGTTCCGGTGTTTCCAACAAGATCCGTGGCAGAGACGCTAACCACCGTATAATCCCCGTCCGGTAGACCAGCGTATGAGAAGGTGGCGTTTTTGGTTTTATAATCGCTTTCACTGACGGTCACAGGCTTCAGCGTGAAAGGTTCCCCCCGGGCATTTTTAAGGGTGGCTTCGAAAACTTTGGTATCCCAGTAGCTGATGTTCCAGGCGTTGACGCGATCATTATCGGTGGCCGTCATAGTGATTGTCTTGGAGGCCTTGTTTACCTGAGCGACATTAACCACCGGTGGGTTGTTATCCCAGATAACCGTAAAATTACCAGCAAGCGCATCGAATATGCTGTCACCATCTTTTCCCGAGTAAAGGTGCAGATACTCAAATCCTTTGTCACTGGTGTAGTTGAAGTTAACCGTCATCTCGCATGAACTTTGTCCGATAGGTATAGTGCAGAACCAGGCTGCATTTTTTACCGTTCTGAACTTTTGCACGTATGGTCGGGGTTCAGCGGTTACCTTTATGCGGCTAATGGTGGCGGTTTTAACGCTGATTGAGGCCTGAGTTAACCACTCACTGGTATCACTCCGGTACATCTCTTTAGCCACTATCTTCGGGGCTATTTCCATCGCCGGGGCTGGAGTGAAGTTGAGGGAGTTATGATGAATTCGTCTTACTCCTCCTGCCAGAGTCTGGAATTCATGATAAGTATCCCCCACATTGGGATATATGTATTTGAAAGTATAAATATTATAAGTGCTATCGGACGTCTGGAAATTCGAGTCCGCCCAGCCATATTTGGAACCGTTAACAGCAGTAAAGTCACTTTTTTTCCTTAATACCCGTACGGAAATAGGGTTCTGGAAGACGGTCATGCCAGACTGATAAGTGACCCATGATCCGGTAGTGGCGTCCTGCACCTGGATGATATCGTCAGGCTTAACCCGATCAATTACGCTTCGGCGGCTTAGTTCGATCCTGTTTCCCGCTTTGTCATAAAGGTAGATCCCCACTTTATATTCAGAGCGGTTTTCCGGTGCCAGGGCATTGCTGCTTGCGTCGGCGACTTGAACGGTTACGCTACCTTCCACTGTATTAATTTCCGCTGGCTTTTTACGCTCCACTCCAGCGGCATCGGTTATGAAATATTCAGCATTAGCAAGCCCGGAACCTTTATCACTCAGTCCATTAAAGACCAGTGCCTGGACGCTGGCGTACTGCATACCGGCTGGTACTGAAGTGAAGATCGCTTCGCTGCCAAAGTTCCACCCGTTTCTCGTATAACTTATGGTACCCGTTGCCGGAGGCGTTCGGTCAATTGCAAGCGGGTAATCCTGCCGGGAGACCTCCTTCCCTTGCAAGTCGGTAATCACCTCTCTGAGGGTGAAGCTATCTTCTCCCATCGCTGGTACGGTCAGAGTCTTGCCGTAATAATCAAAGCCTGTCGAAGATGTGGTACGGTCATCTACGGTAACCAGGCTGCTTTTCGTGCTCCAGATGAGGCTCCCGTCACTTTTCAGCAGACTGAGCGTAATATAACGGTCCAGACCGGAAATAACGGCAACGTCAAAGCTCGTTACCGGATTAATCCATACGGATGCAGGCGATACGGTCTTTTTAACGTTCAGGGTATCTTTAAAGCTGAATTCTGCGATTTCAGCGGAAGCTCCTGCGCTGAAACCTGCAAATGCAATAAGCAGGGCTAGTTTGATTTTCATGGGTTGTCTCCTGATCAGGTTCCCCATGATACTTTTTCAGTGTTCGAGATCTTTTCGGGAAAATAGCTAATTTTAATGTTTTTCTTTTCTGCCCGGCGGGACCTGTTTTGTTCCATTTTTATCAGTGAATGTAATGAGACCGATTCGTCCACTGTTAACAGTGTAAAAGCGAGGTTGAAAGCCAGCTTTGAGAAGGTTTTCAATAGCTGAAAAAAAATCTTTTTTGAGCATTGGTTTCAAGATGGTTTTCCTTTTATGCCCGGTGCCGCCGGGACGGTGGCATTAAATATACGCCATGTAAGTAAATTAATTTTTACCCATTTGATTGTCAATACAAACAAAAAATAAACCATGTTTATTATTTTACCAGCGATGCTATTTTAAAGTCCGTCTAAAATAAAAAACCAAAAAGTTAAATTTGAAGCCATCCTTCCTAAATTCATTTCTTGCGCATATTAGCCCCTGCTTTAAGTATATAATTTTTGAAAAAGTTGTCTGGAGGTTATTAGCTCGTGCATCTGGATTGTTAATATAAAGCCAACACAGAAAAGGAAAACAAAATGTATAAATTAGTATCTCCTCGTGAACTGACTGAGATTATTACCGGTTTACTGCTTAAACCTGAACTCCTTGGTGAGCTGGACTCACCAGAAAAGCATCGGATGTTTATGGCAGATTTAGGCCGGGTGGTGGCAGAACATTGTGGAGGTCTGGTAAACAGCGTCGTCTTGCCAGGAGCTGAAGTTACAGTGCCGGATGGGTTACCGCTTAACGGCCAGCCAGTACGTTATCTCGGAATCAAAGAGAGCATCCCTCACCTCCTTGTAGAGCCTGATGCTTCCTTACCTTCGCTCGCTAAAAACGTCTGGATGTATGCAGATCCTGAAGGCTGGAAAGAACATTTTGGAGCTGAGGAAGACTGCCTTACTCATGAAATGATGCAGCTGTTCCGTAAAGGTATCCAGGCTCTTCAGAAGGAGCATGATACCCCTGAAATTAGCCTCACACTTCAGGACTGGCGCCTGGAGGAGGAAACACTGAGAGAAGAGGACAGTCAGGCCTATCAGGTCAGCGTTACCGGCCAACATAACATCCACTGTGAAGTTGTTAACAAGGAAGGTAACCCCTGTTTTGGTGTCATGTTCGAAATCGATCAGGGTGTGCCTGCCTTACACATCAACACCGGCGGGGATATGTTGCTCCACATTCATTGCGCCCATAACGGACTCGTTCTGACCCCTGATGCAAGCGGTCAGCGATTTGAGAAGGCTCCCGTTGACCGCTTCGCTTATAACAGCCCATCCCTGCTGTTGTCTGCCGACTAACCAAGGCCAAATCTGAATTGTCCTGTTTAAGTAACCAACCCGCTGCCGCCAGGCGGGTAAATCCTCTTAATGGAGTTTTAATGCAAATCTCAACTGAAGTTCTGAACGTCTTATCTCGCTGCCGTGCTGAAGGGAACTTTCTTTTCCTGGCCGACCAGCTCGACCGCAGCATTTATGTTAAGACAAACAAAGTGCTGGAAGCTGCCGGTGGCAAATGGAACCGAAAAGAGCAGGCACATATTTTTACGGCGGATGCAGCTGAGCGTATCGAGCAAATCATTCTGACAGGTTCGGTCGACATCCCACGTGATTTGTTCAATTTCTTCCCTACCCCTGAGAATTTAGTCACAGATATGGTTCTACGCGCTGAACCAGCTGCCGGGGAACGTGTTCTGGAGCCTGAGTTTGGTGATGGCCGCATTCTGAAAGCCTTAAAACTGGCGGCTCCGGATGCATTGATTACCGGGATCGAATTGAACGATGAGCGATTCCTTGCAGTGAAGAACGATAGTGTCCTTAGCACAGGGGCCGAGCTGGTGCATACCGACTTTCTTGGGTACCAGCCCGATGAAACTTTTGATGTTATCGTTATGAATCCACCATTCCTTAAACGCTCTGACGTTAAACATGTCATGCATGCCATCGCAATGCTCGCTAAGCGAGGTCGCTTACAGGCCATTCTGTCAGCTGGGGTATTGTTCCGGGAAGACACACTGACAAAAGCGCTCAGGGAGCGAGTCAAACAACTTGGCGGACAAATTTCGCCTCTTCCGGATGATACATTTAGGGAGTCCGGAACAAAGGTCAAAACAGCCCGCCTTGAAATTGATCTTCGCCGCTAACTGACAAGCAACCGGAAAGAAATCTTAATACGAGTAGCCGGTTAAAGTTACCTGACCGGCTTAACTGACTAAATCAATAAAGAGTGAACAGAAATGACGCATACTGCCGTTTCTCAGGCTAATAGTGCTTTGCAGCTACCCACGCTGGAGCATGTCTACGCACTTCTGAAAGCAAATTGTAAACCTGACCGCTTTGACGGGCGTGACGGACCCGTGTGGGGCCAGGAATACTCGTGGAATCTGGCAAAAGATCGCTTACAGGATCTGGAGAAATACGGTAAGGCATATGTCTCCCGTCATGAAGACCGTATGGGGGAAGGATTTAGTTTTGGTCCTGACCTGTTAATTATTCGCTAACGCTCTTAAGGCCTGATGATATGGTAAGCACAACTGGAAAAAATATGTTTTCAAAGCCTATGACCACTTTCACACCAGAACGTATTGAACAAATTTTGGAATTTTCCGAGGGTAGTAACCCAAGCGAAGCAATGAGTCTTAGAGCTGACGAAGTTGCTGTACTGGCACGTATTGGAAAGGCAGTTATGTCGATTGCGCCTGTTTATCAGTGCGAGTTTTGCCACCATGACGCAACCGGGCAACTTCAGTGGCACTGGGAAGATGTGAACAAAGCTTTTTATGATAAATACGATCCAGACAGACGCGGAAGACGTCGAATCCTCTATACCGCCCCGCCGATGCCTTTAGTTTCGGCTGACCTGCTTAACATGGCTTCATCTGCTATTGAAGACTTGCTCACTAACAAAGACAGAAGTGGTGCGGGAATGTGGAATGACATTCCAGAACAGCTACGACGCGCAGCAGAACTGGTAATGGATAATAGCCGGGCCGCTGAAATAGAAGCGATGCTGATGCGTCTTTATGTAGAATGTGACACCGGTGAGCGCAGAGGCAACGGCAGTCAATCTGGCGTAGCAATGCCTTCGTGGCAAACCGTTGAAGAGGCACGTGTGTTGCTGGGGGTGAAATGATGCAGTTCTCGCCAGGGCAGTTTGTAATTCACAACAAGAAGCGCCTTGCGGAACGAAGGTAGACGTACTGACTGAGGTTCACTCCCCTCTCGACTGGTGGCGTAATACCGCCAGGTTTTGATTCATATATGCCGTCCGTTAACGCATTTATATCTGTCATACCTAATTTATCCTGATTCTTTTTTACACAAAGTAAAAGCATCACTTAATGCGATATGTGGATGCCGATAGTTTCAGGCTAATGTTATAAGTTTTGCAATCGTTGCCAGTTTGGATACCACAGCAATGTCAGATGTAATTCCAAAAAGAAAGATTTACGTCCTGAACGCACAATAAGGTTTGTCGAAAGGCAAATTATAGATTTGTAATTTCGAGCACCATATGGAGAAGTTTTTTATACTTTTACGAACATAGTGACCTTTAGGAAAAGCTTAAAATAACACCAAACCTAAAGGGGAATAAGAATGAAACATCTCGCTTTTATTACTGCTGTAGCCGGACTCGGTATGTCTGTTCAGGCCCCAGCTCAGATATATGAATCGGCCTTTAAGGACACGAACGGTATTGAGATCCACGCCCCGTCTTCTCGTCTTATGCTTAATCCGGCATCACCGGTAACTTTGACACTTATTTCAGGTCTTGATCGTTTCGTTAATGTCAAAGTCACGAAAGACACTGGAACTGTCATTCTTAATACTACGACTACACGGACGGGTGTATCAGACCGACTAACAGCTGCTGACGGTAGTGAGTTCTACGGCAAAAAAGTAACTTTGCCTGCTTTGGGTGAAGGCAAATTTGTCGTTCAGATAAACGTGTTAGATCTCAATCAGAAGCCTGTAGCGACCTATAACTATAACTGGCTAATTGATGTCACCCCTCCAGCGGCAAATGCTCTTACCGCTAATACTGGTTCTGGCTCTACCGCTGGTGACGTGTGGAAGCTTGGATTAGAGGCAACGGGGCAGTATGACTTCACCTCTTCGGGCGTAAGTGATGCAAATGGTATTGATAAGGGCCTAATATATATTTACAGGCAGGACGGTAGCCTCTACAGCACTACACAGATGCAGTATGACGTATCCGGCCAAAAGATGTACCACACTTACTCTAAGAATTCAGTTAAGGGAACCGGAATACCAGACAGCAACCTGGATGAAGACTTTACTGCAAAAGTTGTTATCTTCGATAACGCAGGTAATAGCCGAACGCTGCCAACTCAAAAATTTCGCTACGACAACACGCTGGGTGAGATGACACTGTGGGCCGTTCATGATCCAAATACGTCTTCCAGCGTCGTACCCGGGGTTTCTAATTATCCGGCTTACAAAGCCGGTATGGTCGTTAACGAAAACCCTATTCGATTAGTCTACCGGATCCCAAAATCTAACTACCGTGCTTATTCAGAAGGTGGGCTTCAGTTCATCAATCAATATTCCGCCCCCAAAGAGATAGCTGTAGACAGCACTTATGCTTATGTTGAAATGACTCTTCCCTATGGCTCAATTAATGGGGATATGGCTCGTATGGCGAACTTTGGCCAGTGGGGAGGGTATTATCCGTCATACAGCCTCGTTCTAAACCCATCTGCAAACCAAACGCCTGCATTTGCGGGTACCTGGGTAGATTTCCTCGATGATAAGGGGAACTGGGTTAAGTGGAAGGATTTTGAGAGTGTGGCTTCATCACGACTGCCAATTAAAATTTCCCGACTTCGTTTTAACGTTGAAGCCCGGCCCTTTGCACAGGAGATCGGCGGTAAGGCGACCTGCACCATTCCGGCAGGAAAAACCTCGTGTGAAGCGCCTGAGACGTTTGATATGGCCTTGGGTACCCAGGGCTACAATAGAATCCTTTACTTCGTTCGCAGCATCAGCAATCCCATTTTGCGGTCTGAGCAATGGATTATGACACGCTGGAACAATAAACAACTGCCGGTAATAAACTCGATATCATATGACGAGACTAACAAGCAGCTGGATGTACTGGCGTCACTTGAAGGCGATGGTAACTGGTTCGACTCGGTCTCATTGAGGGAATTTTATCTTTCCGATAAGAACACCGGTACCCGGATGTCACCAACAGGCGTAATCAAATCTCGTATCTCAGGTAACTACACGATTGCTTATGATTTATCCCGTCAGTCTGAAGGAAAATACAACGTTGAGGTCAACATCAGGGACTTCTTCCAGAACCAGACCAATAAAACTTTCGGAGAAATTGCTCTGGATAACACTCCTCCGACAGTGGCCATAACATTCGACGGAAAGCCGGTAAAAGACGATACGGTAGTGTACGGCCTGGAGAACCTCAGGATCGCTCTGGCAGATAATCTGACAACCCCGAGGATAACCCGTCTTCAGCTCGTAGGTGGCCCCACAGCTGATAACGTTGAGCTTACGTGGTCACCGGCAGGCAAAGATACATACATGCCTGAGTATCCGAGGCTGTTCCCAAATTTCGAACCATCTGAAAATTATTCAATTAGCGTAACAGTTGCCGATAGTCAGTCGAATACCAAAACCTATACTCAGAAGTTCAGTTATCTACCGAATAACCTTGTGCAGTTACATAATCTACGCACATTGTCGGTCAGTTCACCTCTCAAAACGACAGATGGCGTACCACTTGCGTACCTGTCCACTAACGTTCTGCGTAAGACAAATGGAGAAATTGCTAAAGGGGTCCAGAACGCAACGCTGACTGTGCGGAAGGATGCAGCCTTCGGTATTAAATTTAATGGGGCACAGGCGGCTCCAGGCGAGTCAGTTGAGGTGCAAATAGATATGGGCCAGGGGGATAATCTTCTGTTACCCGTTTATCCTTCCGAAAATGGGAAAGTTGGCACCTCAGAATTCATGATTCAGATCGACGAGTTGAAGTAACTACCCGGAGCCGACAGTAAAACTGACGGCTTCAATTTTACTGCCCTCCTCGACTCCGATCAGCCAGTACGTCTTCAGAGATTCGCAAGGAAGAACCGAAAGAAAAGTTACTTTAATCGTACGTTTCCAGCGATGCTTTCAAAAGACAATGCATACTCGTTGATTACGACAATGGGAGTGAGTGTCGAACCCCTTGAGTAAGGATACCTGGTAAATATACAGCCCCGGGGATTCTCTTCCTTCAACCGGGGATGACAACGGGAGTGAGTCCGGCAACTCACACCTGTTGTCACTTCTCTGACATATCGTCATACGAGCTTACTCAAGCGCATCCACAAAGATGGGATCGTTTTGAATCTAAACTGGTACTGGTTAGCCAGTCACTTGCATCTACTCCCCCGTCGATATTTAAGTGACAATTGTAGTGATCTGCAATACTGGTGTCTCAGAAACACTGACGACGGTAGAGACTCAATACCCTAACCCCTGACAACAGAAGTGAGCTTAGAGGTGTTACGCTGCTGTCACCTAATGCTTGGGAATTGCCTGACTCACAACCATTGTCATCCGGAGCTACTGATTAACGTTGAACCGCTGGACTTTAATGACAGTGGTAGTGATGGATAGGCTCATTTCCATTGTCGTCATTTTATCGGACAAGCCTCTTCGTCCTACAGGTTTAAGCTGACAATGGTAGTGATTGGATGATCTCACTACTGTTGTCACTCAGTTCTTTGAGCGGACCCTTCCCTCGGTTGGTCGGCATTAACAACGGTAGTGACTCGATTGGCTCACTGCCATTGTCATCGTGTAAATGACGTACCTTATCAGCTCAGCTGAAAGCAATGACAACGGTAGTGACTCTAATTGCTCACTGCCATTGTCGTCGTGTCTATTGAGAGCCTTATCAGTGCACCTGAAAAGCAATGACAACGGTAGTGATTCTAATGGCTCACTACCGTTGTCACCGTGTGTATTGAGAGGATGGTCCACTTAACTGGACGTATATGACAATGGTAGTGACTTTAATAGCTCACTACCATTGTCGGTGTGTGAATTGAGAGGATGAGCAGCTCAGCTGTACGTCCATGACAATGGTAATGACTTAATGAGCTCACTACCGTTGTCACCCTGTTAATTAAGAGGCTCATCTGCTCTTCTGGAAGGCTATGACAACGGAAGTGACTTGCTGGGCTCACTGCCATTGTCGCCGTATGAATTGAGAGGATCATCCGCTCTTCTGGATGGCAATGACAACGGTAATGACTTAATAGGCTCACTACCATTGTCACCCTGTGAATTGAGAGGATGATCTGCTTAACCAGACGGCCATGACAACGGTAGTGACTTTCTGGGCTCAATACCGTTGTCACCCTGTGAGTTAAGAGGTTGACCCGCTCTACTGGACGGCCATGACAACGGTAGTCACTTTCTGGGCTCACTACCGTTGTCGCCATATAGAATGAGAGGAGCATCAGCTCAACTGAACGGCAATGACTACAGTAATGAGCTGGATGAAGCATAACCATTGACATCTGGCCCAACCGGAAGCCGTATTCGCCAATCCAATCGAGATTCACAATGGCCGTGACTCGCCGCATTAAGTTCCGGTGTCCTCCCAAAGCTGAACGCACACTCGGAGGACAATGACAATGCCAGTAAGGTACACATCATTACCATTGTCACTATAGCTACCAGAGAAGCCGGGATTTGAATGTCGATGGTAGTGAGTGGGTCAACTCACTGCCATTGTCACCCCGTTACGATATTTTCCGTTGGATGTACTGGCCAATGAAGTAAAGCGTAGAAACCGGGTGTTAACAGGTGACTCAGGAGAAAGCGTTGAATTTCGCAATCTCGATCTACATAGGGTGGTAGAGAACAATGACAACGGTAATGACTTTTGACTCATTACCGTTGACGTGAAAGAGCGGGCTGGGACTAACGAAAATCGAAGAAGTAATTTAGCACCCGGAGCCTAAACCGCCGGGTTAACTTTAGCTGGCGTTGCTGTTCTTTTTCTGGCTTCGAAGACTACGAATATAGCGCAGTTCTTCAGCGGTTAAATCATGGACGGTAAGAACATCATCGCCGTCAATCGGGTCAGCTGGTGGGCATAACTCACCTTCTAAAACAGAAGACCCTGAGTTCTCTTCTTCATCTTCAACCACTTCTAAAGGAGGCTGAGTATTGTTCAAATTCAGATCGGGATCCCGCTTATGAATCTGGAAGTATACTTTTCCGTCTTTCTTAATTTCGGTGTACTTGAGGTATCCTATCGATGCCAACTCTTCAAGAGCCTTTCTCACGGTAGCATTCTGACTATTTGCTCGTGTTTTGAGGTTCAGACGATTTTTCAGCCGAGTAAGGGATATCGGTATAGGATTTGGCGGTAATGACTCTATGAACGTATAGAGAGCCTGGGCGCTTTCCTTCTTGGCCAACTCCTTAATTGCCTTCAGCTGCATCAAAACCTTATGATCGTATTGATAGAGCTCGAAAATCTTAGGATCAACCTGAAGGACAACCTGATCTGATTCCGGGTCTAACAGGGCAGACTGTACCAGATGCGTTGTATAGACTTTGGACGAGTTATTACTGGTGAACGACAAGGTAACGGATGCTAACCTGCGTAAGGAGGCGTCTATACGTTTTCTGGACGCTGTAGATGAGCGATAATTTTCAGGCGTACATAGCTTGAGGAATTCAGTGAATTTTAAGCTTATCGTGTCATTGTTAATCGGATGATTGGCATAGGTTCGAATGATGCCCATCCACGTCTTAAAATCTACTGACATATTAAGACGCTCACCGACAATTGAAATATTGGTGAACCCCTCGCTCTCCATTAAAGAGAGCGTCTGTAACTCTTTCGTTGCGTCAAAGCCAACCGTTTTATATTCCCGATTTTGACGCCCCACACTCTTTGGTGATGGGACGAACAGCCCGAGCCGCATCAAAGCAATAGACTGCACCGTACGGTTGCTGTTAGGACGCAAAATGATGTCTTTACCTGATTCTTTCTCTCTAACAGAGAAAGCCCTGGTGACCAGGTCCTGCTGCTCAGTATCTTTCTCTTTAGTCATAATAAGTTATCACTGAATGTGTAAACAGATTGGTGAATAGTAAGCCCCAGCGAACTCTATGTCACTGGATGGATCATTGTGATGATCCATATCTGTGCATAAGTTCTACCTAAAAAAACGACTCCACTCATTAAAACTTGGCAAAAACTCTTTGCATACAATGACCTGCAACTCTTATCAACAACGGATCAGATCAAGTTAAAAAGATCTAATGAAAAGTCACTACTATTGTCGCTCTGATCACTACTGATGTCAAAAAACTCATTACCAACGTTATAATAATCACTACTAATGTCAAAATAATCACTACTGTTGTCACTGATCACGTCTCAGGCCTTGTGCCGTCTGGCCTGGAGGCAGCGGGGATCTCTTTTGATCTATCAGGAACACTAAGGTACTAATTATTGGAACTACCTTGTGGAAAATGGGGATAAATAAATGCTTAGTTCTTATACAGGTCTCAACTTGCCTCCCTGATAAAAACTGTCGTCAAAGCTAAATCACAGCCACAGGCATTTTCGGTGGATAAATTTTTGAGAAATAGAAGCATACATGCAGACTCGTGTCGCAAGTAATTGAAAGTAATGATTTATTTAAATAATGCGAGTCACCTTACCTCACAGTGGAAGTTTAAGTCTAACCTCACTACCATTGTCACTTAAAATCATTACCAACGTCGAAATAGTCTCTACCATTGTCTTTTAAGTCACTCCCGTTGTCACTTATGTCGCTACTGTTGTCAGTGACAATGCTCCAGCCCAGTAACCATGCGGCCTACAGCGTACCGGGATCTTCTTTGTACTCTCTGGCACCTTTGGGATCATTTATTGGATCTACATGAGGGATAAAATCTTTTGACGATTTCGTAGTGCAGTTATACCAGCGACTTAGCAAGACAAAAGCTGCAATTTAGTGACGAGTTACTAGTCTGCCCAACAAGAGCAATGCAGAGAAGATATGTGGTGAAATGACCATGGTAGTGAGTCTAATCACTACCATGGTCCGCAGTAAGCGTTACTTACGCAATGAACGTCGGACTGATTTGCAACAACATGGGCTACGGCGCATCAGAAGGCGGCCGTTGTGCTTCAGCAAAACAGCCCTGCTTTATTTTAATTCTTCAATGTTAATCATGAACTCAGATCTGCCAGTAAGGCCGGATACAGCAGGGAAAATAGGAAAGCTACGGCTGTCCCCGAGCCCCAAATCCAGTTGAAGCTCTTTGCTTTCACCTGGCATCGCAGAAACGCCATTTACAGTCACGCCGAATGCAGCGTCCTTACGGACAGTAAGCACTGCGTCCTGAAGCCCTGTAGCGATTGAACCATCCTTTTTACGCAGCTGGCTGGCATACAGAACAGCCAGAGCAGTATTGTCAGATGTTTTGAGAGAAGCATTGACAGCTAAGGTTTTCAGATTCTCTAGCCTGACGAGATTGTTTGGAAGGTAGTTAAATTCGACTGAGCTTTCTTTAACGTTGTTCATCTCATCTTTGGCCTGAACTGTGAGAGTGTATGTTTCGCCTTCATTAAGAGACGGAAAGATCTTGGGATAATTAGGTGCATACAGGTTGTTTCCCAGATTCACCCAAGACAATTCCACCGCATCAGAAACAGGGCCACCGCGAAGAGTCATACGGCTTAAGGATGGTTTAGTTAGAGCATCGGTGAGCTGTATACGGACGTTCTCCAGCCCATATACTGTTACGTTTTTGCTGATCGGTTTTCCTTCGTAGCTAATACTTACAGATGGTGCTGTATTATCAACGACAACTGTTTGATAAGGGAGGTTACCGGTATTGTTGAATGTATCTTGGGCATTAATCACCACGTTATAACTGCCTTCTGGTACCTCTTTCATGTTGAACTCATACGTGTAGTTCCCAGACGCCATATTTCTACCTGTTTGTTTGCCGGTTACGCTTATTTCTGCGTTGTTACGGTTTTTATCTGACAACCAAACTCGATTTACATAAACATGGTCGAAATATGAACCATCTCCAGGTTGATTCACGTAAACCTGGAGAATGTTGGTGGTTTCATTGTAATCAAATCCAGTGACGGAGGGACCCAGTGTATGCCAGGCTATATTCTCCCATATAGGGGCAAAGAAGGTTGCTTCGGTGGTTGACCTTACTTCATAGCCACTATGAAGATAACCGGTAGTGCCATTTATAATATCCTGGGGCAAAGAGACGGTACAGGTTGTTGAGCCAGCTGGAATACTGCATGTTGCTCCGCCAGTGATTTTTTGATCATATGGCCTGGCCTGTACATTGAATCGGATATTAGTAAGTTTTATAGGCATATCAGATGCCTTGAACAGGTTCCAGTTTACGCTGTTGAACCATGTTCCATCAGCCTTTTGTCGTTCTATGGGTGAACTTCCCCAAGCCGGACTCTTTACAGAGGCAGGATCCCAGTTGAGCCAGCTGGCATACTGACCAAGATCTCCTCCAGACCATTGATATGTATTCACAGGTCTATAGTAGTTTCCATCTAAGGCACCCTGTGGCAGCTTAACTTCCACGTAGACATAGGTGGCATCTTCGGAAAGGACCTGTACTCCGCCATAGTTATTGGTAATGCTCATGCCACCATTTCGATATGGCTTCCAGTTAGTTCTTGGGATACGTATAACCAACTTGTAGGGGTTTTCCAGCACTGTAAGGCCTCGTTTAAACGGGACGTATCCCGAAGAAATGCCGGGTACAACACTGGTGCTTACACGTGAGTCATGAACTGCAAATGGCGTAAATTCTCCCATTTGATCGTCATATAAAAACCGCTGGGGAGGAATGTTAAGCGTATTTCCTGCCAGGTCCGTAACGATGAAATTGAAGGTGAATTCTTCATCAAGATCACTTGAGGGCATGCCAGCCTGGGTGTTCATATCTTTAATCCACGGATAGAACGCACGTTTATTGGCTGTGTCATAACTCAGGTTATTGTCGGAGACCACAGAACCATTACTTCGTTTAATGACAAGACGGATCTTGTCAATTCCACTAGCATCCTCAATACCGTCTGCAAATATAGAAAACTGGCCACTACCGCCTCGGCCCAACTCCCAAAGTGGCCCAGAAAGTACCATGTCGTAACCTGCGTTTTGACTCGGATAAATACTCTTATAGCGTGGAGGAGTTGTATCAACGATGAAATGATAAGTAGATGTGCTCACTACAGTCTGGCGAATATCCAGAGTTTCATTGACTACAGTAAAGGTCCCTTCTCCGAGCGCCGGTAGAACCATATCCTTTCCATAGTATTCTGTTCCATCGGCAGCAACGATACGATCTGCAACGCTCGTTTTGGTCGAGACGGAGGAATACATAACCTTTTTATCGCTGTCTCGTGTGACCGTCACTCGCTCGTACCGATCAAGACCCGATATCAAGTTCAGAGTCAAAACACCAGCGGGATTAAGATATGTTTGTGTTGCAGGTTTGATATTCCGAACAGCCTTATTGGTATCTGTAAATGAGTAGCTAAATACCTGAGCATGTGCCGAAGATACAGTAGCAAGGGCAGTTGCAACCATGCAGCCAATTAGAGTTTTACGCATATGATGCTCCGGGAATAGGTTATAGCCTTATTCTACGGATTCAGCCTACAAGGTCCGGTCGGATAAAGTGATAATTTGCCTGTTAAAAGAGACATCAAGTGAGAAAGCAACCAACGTACAGAATGCAAAATGGCGGCAGTGCATCTGGATGACGCAAAAGTAACTTTTTGTATCCACTTTTTTGGATTTTAGCCTTCAAAATGAGTATTCAACCAATCATAAAAGTAACTTTTGATAGACGCTGCTCCTTTATGTTTGCCAATTGTGCTGATATGTTTGTAAATTCAAGGAAGCGAGATTTTAAAAGCATCTGTTGAGTCAAATTTATGTAAAATAACAGGGAAACCATCACTTCTAGGTTGAGGAAACCCAATGTTATACATGCTCTTATGCTGTTTTCTGATAGACTGGCCCCCTGAATCTCCAGACAACCAATATCACTTAAATAAGTGATAGTCTTAATACTAGTTTTTAGACTAGTCATTGGAGAGCAGATGATTGATGTCTTAGGACCGGAGAAACGCAGACGGCGTACTACACAGGAAAAGATCGCTATTGTTCAGCAGAGCTTTGAACCGGGAATGACGGTCTCCCTTGTTGCCCGGCAACACGGTGTGGCAGCCAGCCAGTTATTTCTCTGGCGCAAGCAATACCAGGAGGGAAGTCTTACTGCTGTGGCCGCAGGAGAACAGGTCGTTCCTGCCTCTGAACTTGCTGCTGCCATGAAGCAGATTAAAGAACTCCAGCGCCTGCTCGGCAAAAAAACGATGGAAAATGAACTCCTTAAAGAAGCCGTTGAATACGGGCGTGCAAAAAAGTGGATAGCGCACGCGCCCTTATTGCCCGGGGATGGGGAGTAAGCTTAGTCAGCCGTTGTCTCCGGGTGTCGCGTGCGCAGTTGCACGTCATTCTCAGACGAACCGATGACTGGAAAGATGGTCGCCGCAGCCGTCACTCAGATGATACGGATGTGCTTCTCCGTATACACCATGTTATCGGAGAGCTGCCCACGTATGGTTATCGTCGGGTATGGGCGCTGCTTCGCAGACAGGCCGAACTTGATGGTATGCCTGCTATCAATGCCAAACGTGTTTACCGGATCATGCGCCAGAATGCGCTGTTGCTTGAGCGAAAAACCGCTGTACCGCCATCGAAACGGGCACATACTGGCAAAGTGGCCGTGAAAGAAAGCAATCAACGATGGTGCTCTGACGGGTTCGAGTTCCGCTGTGATAACGGAGAAAAACTGCGAGTCACGTTCGCGCTGGACTGCTGTGACCGTGAGGCACTGCACTGGGCAGTCACTACGGGCGGCTTCGACAGTGAAACAGTACAGGACGTAATGCTGGGAGCGGTGGAACGCCGCTTCGGCAACGAGCTTCCGGCGTCTCCAGTAGAGTGGCTGACGGATAATGGTTCATGCTACCGGGCTAATGAAACACGGCAGTTTGCCCGGATGTTGGGGCTTGAACCGAAGAACACGGCGGTGCGGAGTCC
The DNA here is from genome assembly GCF_012584495.1 of Escherichia sp. SCLE84. Taxonomy (NCBI): domain Bacteria; kingdom Pseudomonadati; phylum Pseudomonadota; class Gammaproteobacteria; order Enterobacterales; family Enterobacteriaceae; genus Escherichia; species Escherichia sp. SCLE84. The sequence continues at coordinate 207,850 of NZ_CP051431.1, forward strand.
GGAGAGTAACGGCATAGCAGAGAGCTTCGTGAAAACGATAAAGCGTGACTACATCAGTATCATGCCTAAACCAGACGGGTTAACGGCAGCAAAGAACCTTGCAGAGGCGTTCGAGCATTATAACGAATGGCATCCGCATAGTGCACTGGGTTATCGCTCGCCACGGGAATATCTACGGCAGCGGGCCAGTAATGGGTTAAGTGATAACAGGTGTCTGGAAATATAGGGGCAAATCCATCTGATGCTCAACAGTACATTCGTTATGTTCAGAGCAATGTCTGCAATAAGTAAAGGATCCGCTAAAGAAAACCGGTCTGAAATATCGCTGATAGTCCTAGCAACACTTGGAATCGCATCACCATTCATTGTCGCAATGATTACTATTAATGAAAGTATGACATCTAAAACAGTAACAGATTTTTCTTTGGGTGCTCAGTGGTACGGAATGGTTTCAGCGGTAGCGCTAATGGGGTTATATGCTCGACGCGTTTGGAAAGAGAAGAAGTCCTTATTTACTGGCGCTTTCCTGGCCTCTTCCTTAATGGCCTTTATTTTTACTGACAGCCTTGTTTTCGTATCCCAGAAGGACACCGGCGTTCTGGCTACTTTCGTACTCGATAAAAACGCTGGAGATATTGATTGTAGTCGCCCGGCTATGATTGTCCATTACAGTAAAGGTGTTCCAACGGACTGGCGTTGCCCAACCAGTATCATGTTGATGGCGTATTCTTCATATCCTTTTTTACCCTGGCCTGAGTATAGCCATGGTACCAGCCAGTCTCTTACGGTTGTTATTGATACATTTATGGAAAACGCTGTTAATCTCAGCCAAAAATAAAAAATAAACCTCACTAGTGAGAGGTTTTATAAACCTGAGCCACCAATCTAATTAACTCTATATTTTTGTTTTAGCTTTTTTAAAGATAGACTTACCGAATAAAACAGCAATTATAGAGCAAAGGCCTGGCGTTAGGACAAAAGCTAATAATGCACTGCCAAAACTTGTCATTTCAGGCACCAGGAACCAGCTGATAGGCCACGTCAGGGCTGGTAAATTTAGCGGATCATAAAGCGCATGTAGAGCGCTTAACACACAGTAAAGTGCTAAAAAGCAAACTAGATAAACAACGATCCACATTTTAATTTGCTCAGCAATTTCAAATTTTGGACTGCCCATGCTTTACCTCAGTGGCTGAATATTGATGGTTAATATCTTTAATCACCCGTAAGCACTTAGTGCATACCTTAGTTCGATTTGTCTGCTTGTCCAGAGTGTATTTAACTTCAAGTTGACCTCCAGCATTAAGCAAAGTGAGCATCTCATCTTCTAACACGCTTCGGTAAATGGTCTTGGCCGAGAGTGTGCCCGGTAACGAGTACTCAACATAATTGTTTGAAACTCTTACCGATTTAGGGATTTTACCACTGAGCTGGGTTTCATTCGTTGAAGGCATTACAGTTACTTTAATCACAGTTGCCGGTGACCAGAAATCCTGATAACGCACTTTATGAATTTTATCAGCTCTAAGGCCTAACCACACATTTCCGGCGATAAGAACAATAAGCAATCCATAAACTGATCGTCGAATGTTACGCCTTTTAATCACAATGTCCCCCATCCCTCAAATATCATTCTAAATAACTGCACCAGGATATCATGAGCGTAATTAATAGAATTCTTCATAACCGGGGTTTTCAGTTGAGTTTGCGGACTCTTTACTTTGCGGTTTCTCACCCTCTAGTTGAGTATCCCTGACAGGCTTGGATTTACCCATGCTCCTCTGAAAGGTATCCATAACAAACTCAATATCTTCTTCTGGCAGGCTGGTGGGTTGGTTGCTCATAGGACTTCCTCTTGTTGAATACGTTCGGCGTACAGGATGCGAACCGAAACGGTCGTGTTTTCAAACTCGTTCTCAAAAACGTCCATCCATTCCGTCCGGAATTCTTCCCCCAAAAGGTTATCGAGCCCCTGAAGAGATAATGGAAGAACGGCTGCTAGAGATCCCCCGGCTGCGAGATGAGATGCAGCTGCCTGGAGATGCAGCCTGGCCCGGTTATCGGCAAAAGGTGGGTTCATCACGACATAATCAAACTTCTTCTGTTGATTAGACTTAGACCATGTGAGGAAGTCAGCTTCTGTCGTATCGTATCCCTTAGCCCGGGAGATAAGGCAATTCAAAGTATCAAGCTCGATGCCAGTAACGATCACACCGGCAGGGAATGATTTAAGCAAATCCGCATGGCCAATATTAGGCTCCAGGAGGGTATCCCCTTCCCCTGCACCAAGCAGGGAAGATACATATTCGCTGATTCGGCAAGATGAAGGGTAAAACTGATGCGATACAATATCAGGCATCTCCCCTATCTGGCCGATGTAACGAATAACCTCACACGGATCATAGGAAAATGTCACATCGTATTTTGTTACTGTTGCCCCTAAGAACCGAAGGGTGTCAGCGGCAACACTCGAAGATTTGCGTTCGGCGAGAGACCCTAAAGATGTCCAGCAACTCCATTTATTGTCCCCGTCATTTTTAAACATCAGTTCAGAAAGCTGCATCCGGGTATCAAAGTCGATGCACTGCTTAAGTACAGGGAATGCCTCCAAAGATTTCTTGCTATGAGCCATACGGTCGGCAGGTAATGCCAGCGGTACGATAGCTGATAAAATATTGTTAAGCCGCTCGGCGATATCAGGGTGGACGTCAATATGCATTGATCCATTTTTGTAAACCCTGAAACGAATACTGTTGCCATCGATGCAGATCCATTTTCTGAACCCCTCATGTTCGACCAACGCCTCAACCAATGATTTGGTGTTATGGATCGCCTTCACCTGTTCGCCACGGAAGAATGCGCATATAACGCGGAGCTCGCTCAGCGGTGAAATGCCAGACTCTTTAAAATCCACCCTTAATTTCTGCCAGGGGTATTTAGACGGCTCGCAAACTCCGGTAGTGATCATGCGGGTGGAGAACCCAAAAGCTTTGTTTGTCTTGTGACTGCGGCTCAGAGACTGGAAGACGTCGTAAACCCTTTCTTTAATAAATTGATTGCGGTCATTAAGCAAAGCAACGACTGTGCCCACTACAGCGTCAGCTGTGAAATCAGGGATCACCTGAGGCGGCATAATATAACGGTCGGCCGTAAACTGCTTATCCCATTCGTTACGTTTGGCATCCGACATGATAGGCAAAACATCAGTGAGTGCCATAACGCATTTCCAGTATTCTGATCTCAGAGCGTTTTCTGCGAACAAAGCATCCGCTTCTGAGATGCTGTGGTTGTAGCCTGAGAGATAAGAATAAAGTTTCTGGTGATTGTGGGTTTTGAACTGGACAGCCATGAGTTTCAACAAGCAGAGTTCATCATTATAGGACTCAACAAGATCCGCGATAATGCCGAGCTCTTTGCGCATATCTGGAAGAAATGTTTCAGGAGAGCTAACCACCAGGCTATGAGAGGTTGTTAAAGCCAGTACGCTGTGACCTGCATTATCGGGTTTAGCTTCAGAATCAAGAGATGACATTTTACCGGTCCTTTAGAAAAAACTTTTACCAGGATAGCAACGTCGCTCAGTAACCTAATAGGTTCAGTGACACGAAAAAGTTTTTTATGTCTCTGAATAAAACTTAAAGATGTCAACTCATAGAAAGAAGCAAAAAAAAAGCCCCGCATAAACGGGGCAAGAACGATACATGGAGGTTTAAAAAAGGCGGGCAAAAAGCCTGAATCCTTAATGACTCTGACAAAACCAGCACTTTGCCAAAAGTAAATTATTCTGCGTCCGGCTGTGGGTCAGTATCCTGATCGGTCTCTTCCCCTGCCTTCTTAGCATTTTTTTTACGTGGGTATTTTGGCTTCTCACCATTAAGTTTTGCCTGACGATTCTCCGCACGGCGAAGCTGCTTGTTCTCTGATTCTGTGATCTCTTTTGAAAGATTTCTCAACATCTCCAGAGTACTGCGGTTCAACGTAATGTTGATTTCTTCGTCAGCACTTGAATCTGTCAGCTCCGGCAATTCAATATCCCCCAGTTTCTGTAATAAGCTGGTGGTGATGAGTTTGACGCCTTCTACGGCTTTTGTGGCAATAACCGGCGGAATCCGTGCTGGCTTGAAGTCTGAAGGTCTGACTCGTACCTGACCATGTTGGGTTTTTTTCACCGTGATGCCATTCGCATCGGCCTGCTCAAGTTCTGCGATCATCTTCTTGATACGTGAAATTGCTTCTGTTTCGCCGAGCTCATCGATCAGTGAAAGCACGTTAACATACGAAATAGCGTCAGCATGAATCCATTTCTTGATAACAACAGAACAGGTTGTCAGGCGGATAAGAGAACTGATGGTCGTCGGGCTTTTATTTTCACGTTGAGCAATTCGTTCGAGTGACCAGCCAGCAAGAGAATGTAGGCGACGATAGGACTCGCCAAGCGCAACAGGAGAAAGCGCAAGACCACGGTTACCATCAATGGTCGCGAGCTCACAGCCAATTTCATCTTCTTTAATCTCAACGCAAAGGATTGTGATGTCATGATCTTCATCACATGCCATCATTGCGGCTTTTAAACGGCAGTGCCCCTGGCGAACAAAAGGTACCCCATCAATGACACGTACTCGGATAGGGTCTACATAGTCACCTCGAATGTAGGCATTCTTGATGTTGTAGATGTGTTCTTCAACCTCAGGGAGCTTATAGTAATCGTCACCCATTCCCATTTCGCGGGAGTTGAAGCCTGGCGTGACCTGAATTACTGAAGGGTGGATAGCCCATGCTTTCTGGTCACTTACTTCAGTACAAAGTTCAGGGTTTGCATCACGGAACTGTTTAAGCCCAGTGACGTAACGGCCTGTGCCAGTAACTACTGAAAAGGCAACATGGGCCGTTTTAAAGACCTTGTCATTAGCTTGCTGTGTAGGTTCTGTCAGTAAAACACTCATAGGGGCTCCGTTACATTTTTCTGCTTACTTTCTGCGTAGCGGGGATACTACCGAAAAAAAAATTCATAATTTTTCGCAAAAAAGGTACTTTTTGAGCCTATTCTGATTTTTTACAAAAAAAGGTGGCTCCCCATTACTTGTGATGGCATAAAAATCGCTTCATAAACAAATACATAAATCCAAAACATAAAGTTCAGGTATAAGTGAGGAAAAATCTTATAAATCCGAAATGCTGAAAGTCAAAACTGTGCGTCTTAAACAACTTTTTTTTGCTCCCTAAGTTATTAGTTAAAGCCCGTGGTTAGGTACGATACCAGCACCTAAATTTCTCTCTCAGGTATAGACACTTTGACTCGACATCTCAGACACATGCCGATAATCAAATGGGCTGGTGGAAAAACGAAACTGATGCCTTTCATCAGCCATCACTACCCACACGATCATAGTTGCCGGTGGGTAGAACCCTTTATAGGCGGTGGTGCCGTTTTTCTGAACATGTTTGCACAAAATGCATTGCTTGCAGATAGCAATCCAGACTTGATCAACCTATACAGGACTATTCAAAGACAGAAAACTAACTTTATAAATCAGGTCCAAAACTTGGCGGATAAAACCTTTGTCGAAAAGGACTACTATGAGATGAGGGACCGTTTCAACAAAACCTGTATTTCTGGTCAATCGCTTCAAAGAGCGGCTTTGTTTTACTCCCTGAATCGCCTGGGCTATAACGGTATGTGCCGCTATAACTCAGAAAGAATCTATTCAGTGCCGTGGGGGAAACATACAGAACTGAAGCTTGACCTCAATAAAATAGACTACCTTTCATTTCGTCTTTCAGGTATTGAACTGATCACCGCTGGTTTTGAGGAGACTCTGGCCGCAACCGGTGAAGGAGATCAGATTTACTGTGATCCGCCATATGACAAAACAAGCAAAACTAGTTTTGTCAGTTACGATGGTAAACCGTTCAGCCAAAGCGACCACGTGCTGTTAGCAAATATGCTCGTTGACGCTCACAGAAAAGGCGCTGCTGTTGCGATATCAAATAGCCTGACATCATTCACTTTGGGCCTCTATGAAGAGCGTGGATTCGTCATACACAGACTCAGCGCTTACCGATCCGTAGGAAGTAAGCCGAATACACGGAAAACGGAAACAGAAATACTGGCCGTGCTGAAATAGAGTAAATTCTAATCAACTAGGCTAATCCATTCCTCAAAAGTTAATACCTCAGGGTAAGTTCGTTGAACATAAGGTATAAACTGAAGCTCTTCTATTCTCCGGTCGCCCCTCTTTCCTTCGCAAATAAATGAAATGAGTCCTTGCTGAGAAAGGCCAGTAAGGACGCTCATAAGTCTTATATTTAGACTTTTAAGCTGTAAGTCGTTATTAATGTCCTCCACTTTATGAGAGCTCTGGCCTGAACGTTTAAGATACTCGTAAACCATGAAATTCGAATTTCGTCGTTTTAACAATTTTTCGGTTATGCATTCCTGAATGAAGTCGCCAAGAGCATCTAAAAGCGGACTGAGAACTACCGGGAAAGTTAATGTGTAACTTTGAGAAGTTTTAGACAAAGTGAATGAGTTTAGAAAGCTAAAGTTTAGTCTCTTTTTTGAATATGGAACATAAGCGACAAGAGTAGTCGACATAACAGTAAGTAAAGCTTCAAGATGGTTCACTGTTATTAAAGTGGTTTTATCTGTATTTCTAAGATTATGGAAATCAATAAACGCTACTCTTGAACGGCTAAGCCAATCTTGTACTTTAATGTCGATAGAAAATTGCGAGATATGATTTGAACATTCATTTTGGGTGATAGGGCATGCAGACGAAAGATGGTTATGGATTATCATGCATAGCACAAAAAAAGGAAAACGGCAGGCTGTGGGGCATTGAAAACCGGTTAAAGAAAGCTTAGACGTTTCATATGCGCTTACCGGAAAAGTAACTTTTCTTAACGTTGGCTTTGACGATGTTCTTGCATTTTTACAAATGAAACCGAGACCCAGATCATTGTGCATTTTAAAGTCCATCTCCATCATCACCTTTTAGCCTTAACTGTATGGTATTGGTATACAAAAAATTAAAATTATAATTAATAAGATTATCATTTTTTTACAATAGAAAAGGTTCTGATAGAGGGGAATTTAAATGTAAAAGATTTATACTCGCAGATCTTTATGAGGGATAAAACCCATTGCGTAAGCAACAATATTACGTGAGTGAGTCCTAACGACAGTTAAAGTCTTGGCTCTATATTTAAGCAGCAAAAACATTTAACTGTCTTGGAGTTTATTTAACTTAAAAACTGTTATTGCAGCATAATTTTTCGAATCAAATTCATAGAATTTTCTGACTTTTCCAGTCAAATGATAACGTTCACCCAATAAAATGTGATCCTGTTTATCGGCCGTTAAAGCGATCCCGTCATTTCTAACTTTACCAGTAAATGTAAAAAAATAACTCCCTTTACTTTTTGCGTACGCGGCCCTGACTTCAGTAAATGTTAGTTCAATGCTTATGACCTGGCCGATATTGTAGCTATGTTTTAAAATTTCTTGTTCATTTTCCGGAGTTTCAGACAACATCACATCAAAAGTTGTAAATAAACAATCCAGCTGGCGTTCTGTCAAGAAACGGTTATTGTCTAATTGCGCCAATATACTATTAGAAAACTTAGTGTTAGCCTTTTTTGCTTTCTCAATAAGGACGTGGTTTCTGGATTTCCATGCTTCGAGTGTTGGGTTAACACGCAGTTCCGGAATGTTATCGAGAAAGGTAATTGGCTCTAGTGCCACTAATTTTTCAATAATGGGTCCAACTGTTTGTACCCCATGACACTTTTCACATAAATCAGCCCCTTTGTGGCCTGTGCCCGCACATTCGTTACATTCTCTTTCGATAGGTGCATAATAATTTCCATCTCCGTTAAGTGATACATTCACTGAGGCTGGTACCATATGACCATCAAGAGTAAAGAAAAGAGATTTCATTTTCGAAACACCTCCAAACGTGCCTCTACGATTGCTACAGCTTCTTTCACAGTTTTTTCATAGTGGTCATGCCCTTCAGGAAATTGATCAAAACGTTTACCGTGTTCTAACTCTTCCATGTTGCGTTTAAGGACTTCATGAGTTAGAAGCAAATCACTATAATTATCGATAAGAGTCAGCTTTATAGGTTTAATCACTCAACTAATCCTCGTTTTTAATATTCCTTAAGGAGATCTCGAATTTCCAGAAGCTCTTCTAATTTTGGTTTAGAAACAATGATTGCTGTATTTTCGTCGTTAAGTAAAGACAATAAAATATTTAGCTTTTCATCATTCAAGATTATTTGAACACCATCATTGGAAAATATTACATTATTACTATTAACATTTTTGAACAAGTGTGCACTATCTCTACCAAATTTTAGTTCTGTTTGAGTATTCGTTATAGATTCCGTATGTGTACTTTCCACAAGCTCAAGAAATTCAGATTTTAGCCGTTCTGTTTTCTTATGCGAGAGGCGCTTAATACCCAAAGTCTTACGAGTGACTGCCGAATTTTTCTTTTCTGGTCCGCCTTTATTTAAGGTGTCTGGTCCTGCTCCAGCTGCATTGTGTTCAGGTATGCCTACAATTTTGCTCGTTGTAGTCTCAATATTCTTAACGCCAGGTAAGAAACCTTCTATATGTTTTAAAACCATTTTGTGATCGTTGGAATATTTTAACATTATTTCAATGGCGAGCGTTTTTTTGATTAGATTTAGGCTAATCAAACGTTGAAGCTCTAATGGCATATCAAGGATTTTTAGCATATTACGAATTGCGGTAGTTGATCGTTGATATCGCATTGCTAGTTCTTCAACCGAATACCCGAGACTAACAGCATGAGCTAATGCATGAGCTTGCCCAACCGGATTTAGCCCATTGCTTCTGTTACCATCGAGGTTCTCAAGGTATTCTTCAATTTCGTTTTTATAATCGATTAGGATAACAGATAATTTTGGAATATTAGCACCTTCAGAAATTGCTAATTTTAAGCCATGAAAACGAGTATGACCTTGACGAACTAAATATTTACCTTTTCTTTTTACGACCTTGATCATATCAACCTGCCTTCCTTCCTTAAAGGCTTGTTTGATTGACACAATCATCGACTTGACAGGTTCTTGTTCGTAACACAAATCTCCGATTACCGCCTCTCGGGGATTAAATCCCTTTTCAATTTCAACTAGATTAGTATCCACTTCAATGACTGTATGTTTGCTGTTGTTCATATCTTCCTCCTGTTTACTACATGATACATGAACCTCAAATTTGCCAAATAGGGCTGATACATCTAAAAGGTAAACTCAAAAAATTTGCTTAATAAAATTAAAATAAAAACTGTCTTGAATAAAACAATGATAGTAGACCCTCGTTCATTTCCGTTTGCGATCTGTAGATATTGTTAAAGGAGCGCTATTCCTTGTTTTATATGGACTTATCATTGTTTTCAACAGGATAGATCAATTCTTTAGATCACTAAAGATCAATAGAGTTCAAGTAAAGATCACGGCATCTTTAACTCATTGATTATAGTGACTTTATGAAAGGATCCGGCATTCGGATGCATGCGAAAAGCATTTGAATGAATAAGGAAGGCATTTACTGGAATGCTTATGGCATTTAGGTTAATGCGTAAAAAGCATTTGCAAGAATATGTTATAAACAGTTTGCCAAATGAAAATCTTATCACCGACGAGTTAAGTT
>NZ_CP051432.1:0-45814 GCF_012584495.1 Escherichia sp. SCLE84
GCCTTACCTCCTGAAGTCATAAAACCGAATATTTCAGCGTTATGGGCTGAAAAGCAGGCGCAGATAAAATCGGGAGAAATGACTATCAATGATTTTATCAAGGAGAACGATGATTACATTCATACTCTGATCAGTGATCTCCAACAGAAAGGGCTTAACATCTCTTCTAACGCGACACCCTGCCCTGCGTGTGGTAATGGAGTGCTACGCAGGATTAAAGGCGCTAACGGCTTTTTCTGGGGCTGTTCCGGTTATCCAGGCTGTAAAACTTCCTTCCCTGATAAAGACGGGAAACCACTAACGGAGAAGCAACCAGCGGGAGGAGCAAGTGACCGCCTCGATGTACCATGTCCTTCCTGTAACAAGGAGATACTGGTTAGACCTAAAGGTTTTTTCTGTACCGGGTGTGATTTCAAACTCTGGTCAGAAATTGCTGGTAAAAAAATAACCAGCACTCAGGTTGAGACGCTGATCAAAAAAGGTAAAACGGGTTCGCTCAAAGGCTTTACTAGTACTAAAACTGGAAAAAAATTTGACGCTGCTTTAGTTTTACAGGATAAAAACACGGGAAAAATAGGTTTTGAATTCGCTAAAAAATAAGGGCATTGACTATGAGTGATAATGAAAATTTTGAATTAGTGCGTAAGCTTCTTTTAAACATCCGATCGGTTCGTGTTTTTGCGCGTGAAACTCACTTTGAACAGCTTCTTGAAATGCAGGAAAAGCTCAATGCTGTTATTGAAGAGCGCCGAGAAGAAGCTGAACAGGAAGCCAAAGAGCGCGAAGAGCGCGAAAGAAAACGTCAGGAACTTCTTCAGTTAATCCAGGGTGAAGGTTTCTCTGCTGAAGAACTACTAGGATTTAGCGAAGAGAAACCGAAAAAACGCAAAAACAAACTTCCAAAAGCCCCGCCAAAATATCAGTTTGAAGACAATGGTGTTGTTAAATACTGGTCTGGTCGCGGTCGTGCGCCTAAACCAATCGATGCAGCACTAAAATCTGGTCAGAAGCTTGAAGATTTTCTCATCAAGAAAGACCAGTCCGGCACCGAGCAAGCATAATAAATTCTTTAAAGCCCCGCACCTAAAGCCGGGGCTTTTTGTTTTATGATAAAGGAGGAGTAATGAGTCTTACTTTGCCAATTATGTACTTTAAAACAGGAAGCGATCTTAGCCAGATAACGCATTTTGAAGTGAACTACCCGGATGATTTTGTAAAACAAGCGTGGGAACGGCCAGAAATAAATCTCTTCATAGTTTGTGTAGCAACAAAGAAAGGCGCGGTTCGGGAGATCAAGGGAGGCATGGCCGTACTTACCAGCATACCCGCCAGTAATGGGCTTGAACTATCCAGGGCTCTTGATGACGTTCTTAGAAAATCTGATGAACTCCGCCCGCTCGCAGGTCAGAAGAATAACGTGTTCCTTCCGGCAAAGGTTGGTCTTGCGGGTGACCCCCCCACAGAACAAGAGTTGCTTAGTCTTTTTTATCAGCAGTGCCTGAAACACGGAACATGGGGTAATGCCTGATAAAAAGGTAACGCTACGTGAAATCTGAGGCGTTCATGCGGGTTGTCACCCTTAGATTTCAAGACAAGAGCCGGGGTTATCGGCTCTTTTTGTCGGTAGAGTGATTACGTTTGTAAATAACCAAGCCACATAGAGCAATTATGGCACTGTTGCAAAGTTAGCGATGAGGCAGCCTTTTGTCTTATTCAAAGGCCTTACATTTCAAAAACTCTGCTTACCAGGCGCATTTCGCCCAGGGGATCACCATAATAAAATGCTGAGGCCTGGCCTTTGCGTAGTGCACGCATCACCTCAATACCTTTGATGGTGGCGTAAGCCGTCTTCATGGATTTAAATCCCAGCGTGGCGCCGATTATCCGTTTCAGTTTGCCATGATCGCATTCAATCACGTTGTTCCGGTACTTAATCTGTCGGTGTTCAACGTCAGACGGGCACCGGCCTTCGCGTTTGAGCAGAGCAAGCGCGCGACCATAGGCGGGCGCTTTATCCGTGTTGATGAATCGCGGGATCTGCCACTTCTTCACGTTGTTGAGGATTTTACCCAGAAACCGGTATGCAGCTTTGCTGTTACGACGGGAGGAGAGATAAAAATCGACAGTGCGGCCCCGGCTGTCGACGGCCCGGTACAGATACGCCCAGCGGCCATTGACCTTCACGTAGGTTTCATCCATGTGCCACGGGCAAAGATCGGAAGGGTTACGCCAGTACCAGCGCAGCCGTTTTTCCATTTCAGGCGCATAACGCTGAACCCAGCGGTAAATCGTGGAGTGATCGACATTCACTCCGCGTTCAGCCAGCATCTCCTGCAGCTCACGGTAACTGATGCCGTATTTGCAGTACCAGCGTACGGCCCACAGAATGATGTCACGCTGAAAATGCCGGCCTTTGAATGGGTTCATGTGCAGCTCCATCAGCAAAAGGGGATGATAAGTTTATCACCACCGACTATTTGCAACAGTGCCACAGAAAATTACCTGAACTGCGTCAACTCGGAGTCTGGCCGCGTGCGCGTGGAAGCAAAGCGGGCGAGCGAAGAATACGGGCGAGTGCTGCGGCGCTATCCGCTGAAACCCGGCGAGACGGTCGAGCGTCCGCAACGCGGGGAAGTCGTCAGCAGCTCCGGGGTTCTCCCCCCACTGGACCCAGGCGAATACTAAGCGCGGCGGTGTGTAATAGACGGAGCGCGAGGCGACTACTGGTCAGGGTTTGCGCAAGGCGGGTGTGTAATAGACGGGAGGGGATCGATCCGGCGATCCAGCCTGTGGATAGTCCGTCTATTACCCACCCGGTTCCGTCGTTTACCCACCCAACCCCGTCTATTACCCACCGGAAACCGTCTATTACCCACCGAGGGGTTCTATAAGCAACTGATAATGAAGGTAAATTTTGCCTTCTGATTCCCTAAAACTCTTTAAAACAAAAAAAACATATATAAAACGTGTAGCCCTGGGGAAAACAGCCCGTGGAATTATGGACAATCCGGCAAGCCGGATACCTGCCTAACCGCTTCGCGGTTCCCCATTGACAGGCCAGGGACAACCGCGAGCGGTTGCCCCCACCCTGCCAACAGGTCGGCAGTTGCCCACAATACCACCGGCTCAAGCAACAGGATTTTTTTATATTTTTGTTTTTAAAAGAAAAAAGCGGCCGTGCTCTAGTGGCATGGCCGCGTTACGTGGTCCTATCAGGGGCTTGTGGCTCTTGCGCCTCCTCGGATCGACACAAGTGCCGATCACTGCGGCGGGGCGCTCCTGGCTCAAGCTGAAAAGCGATCAGTATCCGCACCAGTGGCGACGGCGTTCCCTCCACGCATTCGGGCCGGGCCTCCACTCAACGGCTAACCCCTCGGCCATGAGGGTTTGCCCCACGTCCCGCCCGTCGATCAGCAGGTGAACAAGGCGGCGGTCGTACTTGTCGGCTTGGCCGGAATCGACAACCTCGATGCGCTGAGCGTTGGCAACCAGTTCGCGGAGGCGTGCGGTTGCCTCGCGGCCCTTCGTCAGCTCGGCGTCGCACCTGGGCTTGTAGGTTTCCGGGGTGTCAATCGACAGCAGGCGCAAGCGTTGACCGTTGTATCGTAACCGTCCGGTGATTCCACCTTGAGCCAAATCGCCTGCCGACCAAAAGGCTCGAAGCTTACCACCCGGTCGATTCCGGTCAGATCCAGAAACGCCTCGTCGATGGAGTAGACATCCACTCTCGATGCCAGAGCTTCCAGGGTCGTCATCACCCGCCGGCTTATATCGCCATTTGTGTGGAATAGAGAATCAATTGGAACGGGGGCTTTGCTCGCCCCCCCTTGAACTTCTCATACCCAACCTGTTTGGCTATAGCTACTGAGGAGATCGCGGTGGCCCACCAAATCTTCCGGTCATCCTGTTCAATTACACCGCTAGCCGTACCCAGGAGGTGCCGCAGCGCCTCCTGGAGGCAGAAAGGCGTCGAGCGTATAGGTTGCTGGGCATGCGCGGCGCAAGTTCATCAGAAAACTCAATCCAAGGGCAAGATCGGCCGAGCGGAGATGGCACTGACTCTTATCAACAAGCTCTACGGCATCGAGCGCGACATGGAAGAGGCGGGCGATGCCCAGCGATACCAGACGCGCCAGTCGCAAAGCCAGGCTTTCCTGGAGCAACTGAAAGCTAGGCTGGACAAAACCCCTCCCCAGGTCACGTCGTCAAAATGCCTTGGGCAAGCAATCAATTGCCTTGCGAGCAACTGGTTAAAGCTGATCCGCTACATCGAAAGGGGGACACCTGCCCATCGACAACAACCCTGCCGAGCGGGCGAGCCACCTTCTCATGTACATATGACCAAAGCGTCGCCCGTCTCCTCCCGTTATGTCATGCCTACCCACGACGGAGTATTGACGGTCTCTGTGCGCCAGAGCATAGTTTTCCCGAAGGGCGCTTAGGTACATATCTTCATGTGCTGTCCAGGCGCAGTTGCGTTTAGAGTACGTGTCCAATCAGTTTTAAATGGGTGTGAACATGAGAGCAGAAACTGAATCGCGGATTTTTTCGGTGGATGAATATGTTCGTCCGTCTAACGGCGAACCGATTCGTTCGGTTGTTCTGGAAACCAATGACTCTGTCGTCGTTGTTTGGCACGCCCACCCTGGGCAGGAAATAGCTTCCCATGTACATCCTCACGGCCAAGATACTTGGACGGTTATCTCAGGTGAAGCCGAATATCATCAAGGTAACGGCATAGTCACTCATCTTAAAGCTGGAGATATTGCGATCGCAAAACCTGGGCAGGTACATGGTGCAATGAACTCTGGCCCCGAACCTTTTATATTTGTTTCAGTGGTTGCGCCGGGCAATGCCGGTTTTGCGTTGGCTGAGAAATAGGCGAAAGGCCTGAGAGGAAACTGATGAATACACGATTATTGGCACTGTTGCAAAGTTAGCGATGAGGCAGCCTTTTGTCTTATTCAAAGGCCTTACATTTCAAAAACTCTGCTTACCAGGCGCATTTCGCCCAGGGGATCACCATAATAAAATGCTGAGGCCTGGCCTTTGCGTAGTGCACGCATCACCTCAATACCTTTGATGGTGGCGTAAGCCGTCTTCATGGATTTAAATCCCAGCGTGGCGCCGATTATCCGTTTCAGTTTGCCATGATCGCATTCAATCACGTTGTTCCGGTACTTAATCTGTCGGTGTTCAACGTCAGACGGGCACCGGCCTTCGCGTTTGAGCAGAGCAAGCGCGCGACCATAGGCGGGCGCTTTATCCGTGTTGATGAATCGCGGGATCTGCCACTTCTTCACGTTGTTGAGGATTTTACCCAGAAACCGGTATGCAGCTTTGCTGTTACGACGGGAGGAGAGATAAAAATCGACAGTGCGGCCCCGGCTGTCGACGGCCCGGTACAGATACGCCCAGCGGCCATTGACCTTCACGTAGGTTTCATCCATGTGCCACGGGCAAAGATCGGAAGGGTTACGCCAGTACCAGCGCAGCCGTTTTTCCATTTCAGGCGCATAACGCTGAACCCAGCGGTAAATCGTGGAGTGATCGACATTCACTCCGCGTTCAGCCAGCATCTCCTGCAGCTCACGGTAACTGATGCCGTATTTGCAGTACCAGCGTACGGCCCACAGAATGATGTCACGCTGAAAATGCCGGCCTTTGAATGGGTTCATGTGCAGCTCCATCAGCAAAAGGGGATGATAAGTTTATCACCACCGACTATTTGCAACAGTGCCATGAAAAAATGGTGAGTAGAGTTTCAGGGTAACAGGGGATGTTTATGTCGGTTTTCCACAACTGGCTACTCGAGATCGCATGTGAGAATTACTTCGTCTACATCAAACGCCTTTCCGCCAACGATACCGGCGCAACAGGTGGTCACCAGGTAGGACTTTATATCCCTTCAGGTATCGTTGAAAAACTCTTTCCGTCTATCAACCATACCCGTGAACTGAACCCTTCGGTTTTTCTCACCGCACATGTGTCATCGCATGATTGCCCTGACAGCGAAGCCCGGGCAATTTATTATAACAGCCGTCATTTTGGTAAAACCCGGAATGAAAAAAGGATTACCCGCTGGGGTAGAGGCAGCCCACTTCAGAATCCTGAAAATACAGGTGCTCTGACGCTCCTAGCTTTCAAGCTTGATGAGCAAGGGGGGGACTGTAAGGAAGTAAATATTTGGGTATGCGCCAGCACTGATGAAGAGGACGTCATTGAGACCGCTATTGGTGAAGTTATACCCGGAGCGCTTATATCCGGCCCCGCAGGACAGATTCTAGGCGGACTATCTCTACAGCAAGCGCCAGTAAATCATAAATATATTCTACCTGAAGACTGGCACCTGCGCTTTCCGTCGGGAAGTGAAATTATTCAGTATGCAGCCAGCCATTATGTGAAAAATTCCCTTGATCCGGATGAGCAACTTCTTGACCGCCGGCGCGTGGAGTACGACATATTTCTATTGGTTGAGGAACTGCATGTTCTGGATATCATCCGGAAAGGATTTGGCTCTGTGGATGAATTTATTGCGCTGGCCAATTCTGTCAGCAATCGCCGTAAATCCAGAGCCGGGAAGTCGCTGGAACTGCACCTGGAGCATCTATTCATTGAGCACGGCCTGCGACACTTTTCGACGCAGGCCATCACAGAAGGTAATAAAAAACCCGATTTCCTTTTCCCTTCCGCAGGGGCTTACCACGATACTGAGTTTCCCGTAGAAAATCTGCGCATGCTGGCAGTCAAGACTACCTGTAAGGATCGCTGGCGTCAGATACTGAATGAGGCCGATAAAATTCATCAGGTGCATCTGTTTACACTCCAGGAGGGAGTTTCTCTGGCTCAATATCGGGAGATGCGGGAGTCGGGTGTCAGATTGGTCGTGCCATCATCTCTGCACAAAAAATACCCGGAGGCGGTGAGAGCTGAGCTAATGACGCTAGGTGCGTTTATTGCTGAGCTGACAGAGCTTTACGCAGATATTCCATAGATTATCTCCCGGCATAAATACCGGGAGGAGCGATCAGATTCGTTCAACCTTGCACGAATCGGCATTAACCGCTTTCAGGATATAAGGTTCAAGCAGTTTGGCTACGGCTTCAAACACGGGCACCACTACGGAGTTACCGAACTGCCTGTACGACTGAGTGTCTGACACAGGAATGCGAAAAGGCCTGCCATCTACTTTTTCAAAACCCATAAGGCGCGCGCACTCTCGTGGA
Organism: Escherichia sp. SCLE84; assembly: GCF_012584495.1. NCBI lineage: Bacteria > Pseudomonadati > Pseudomonadota > Gammaproteobacteria > Enterobacterales > Enterobacteriaceae > Escherichia > Escherichia sp. SCLE84. The sequence continues at coordinate 7,227 of NZ_CP051432.1, forward strand.
GTCAGCCTACGGGGCCGATGCGCCTGATTTTCTTCGTTCGCGAAGTCTGTTTCACCTGTGGCCATATCCCAGCCACGGTCTATCAGAATTTCAGACCCGTCTTTGTGATAGCGAGCAGAAAGCGTACGGGCAATGCTTTCTTTATTTTCAGGATTAACGAGGCCAAAACCGAATCCGTTACCCTTAGCTGCGTGCTTTTTGGCGTAGTTATAGAGATACTCCCAGAGTTTCGGCGTCAGTATATATTTGCTGTCAACCACGGGTTCCAGCAGTTCGCCAAATGACGGACGCTGTTCCGGATAAAAACGACTAATATCGCGCAGGGTAAAGCCCTGGTGAATGTTCAGATCACGACGGAAACCGACCAAAACGATACGTTCTCGGTGCTGAGGTAAAAAGTGCTTTCCGTCGATAACTTTAGGATCGTTTTTGCCCATCTCAGCTGCATCCGCAACTTCATAGCCCAGTTCGTCGAGGGTATCCATGATGACTTTAAAGGTTTTACCCTTGTCATGGCTCTTCAGGTTTTTAACGTTTTCAAGAACAAAGATGGCAGGTTTTTTTGCGCGGATAATACGCGCCACATCGAAGAAAAGTGTTCCCTGAGCCTCACATTCGAAACCATGCGCGCGCCCGAGCGAGTTTTTCTTGCTTACGCCCGCAAGGCTGAACGGTTGACAGGGGAAACCTGCTAGAAGTACATCATGATCCGGCACATGCTCATTAATGTAAGCATAGGCATCGTTTTCAGGTACTTCAGGTTTATCACTGAGCGTGACTTCCCGAATATCGAGATTGAAAGTGTGTTCCTGAGCATCGTTAAACCAGTTAGCTTTATATGTGCGCACAGCCTCTTTATTCCATTCACTGGTAAAAACGCACTGGCCACCGATGGTTTCGAAGCCCTTCCGTATACCTCCAATCCCAGCAAACAGGTCAATAAACCGGAAGGCATAGTTAGGGTGATGTGCAGGCGCTTCCGGAAGCATTTTTCGTAGAAGTTCCTCTTCGGCTGACGTCAGCGTCTTAGGTGAGCACTTACCATTAATCCAGCGATTAAGAGTCTCGCGACTCCACTCATTTTTACCAACTTTTCTAAGCAGTTCAGCCACGTACTTCTGGTCATAGATTTCCAGCACCTGCCCGAGCAGCTTTTTATCATTTTCCTGTCGCAGTTGTTCTTCCGCTTCTGCTTTCTCAAGCAGATCCTGCGCCAGTAATTCAAATTCAGACATATTGCCTCCATTGGGTCTTATGGGTGAAACTGTATCACTCATTTGACCCAGATTGAATGTTTTTATCTGGATATTTAAACAGGTTTTAGGTAACGCACGTTGGCCACGCTGGAGCGTCTTCTGGGCCTGCTGTCGGCCTTTGAGGTCGTGGTATGGATGACGGATGGCTGGCCGCTGTATGAATCCCGCCTGAAGGGAAAGCTGCACGTTATCAGCAAGCGTTACACTCAGCGCATTGAGCGACATAACCTGAATCTGAGACAACATCTGGCAAGGCTGGGACGGAAGTCACTGTCGTTCTCAAAATCGGTGGAGTTGCATGACAAGGTCATCGGGCATTATTTGAACATAAAACACTATCAGTAAGTTGGAGTCATTACCGGTGGCACTGTTGCAAATAGTCGGTGGTGATAAACTTATCATCCCCTTTTGCTGATGGAGCTGCACATGAACCCATTCAAAGGCCGGCATTTTCAGCGTGACATCATTCTGTGGGCCGTACGCTGGTACTGCAAATACGGCATCAGTTACCGTGAGCTGCAGGAGATGCTGGCTGAACGCGGAGTGAATGTCGATCACTCCACGATTTACCGCTGGGTTCAGCGTTATGCGCCTGAAATGGAAAAACGGCTGCGCTGGTACTGGCGTAACCCTTCCGATCTTTGCCCGTGGCACATGGATGAAACCTACGTGAAGGTCAATGGCCGCTGGGCGTATCTGTACCGGGCCGTCGACAGCCGGGGCCGCACTGTCGATTTTTATCTCTCCTCCCGTCGTAACAGCAAAGCTGCATACCGGTTTCTGGGTAAAATCCTCAACAACGTGAAGAAGTGGCAGATCCCGCGATTCATCAACACGGATAAAGCGCCCGCCTATGGTCGCGCGCTTGCTCTGCTCAAACGCGAAGGCCGGTGCCCGTCTGACGTTGAACACCGACAGATTAAGTACCGGAACAACGTGATTGAATGCGATCATGGCAAACTGAAACGGATAATCGGCGCCACGCTGGGATTTAAATCCATGAAGACGGCTTACGCCACCATCAAAGGTATTGAGGTGATGCGTGCACTACGCAAAGGCCAGGCCTCAGCATTTTATTATGGTGATCCCCTGGGCGAAATGCGCCTGGTAAGCAGAGTTTTTGAAATGTAAGGCCTTTGAATAAGACAAAAGGCTGCCTCATCGCTAACTTTGCAACAGTGCCATATTTACTTCCTTACAGTCCCCCCCTTGCTCATCAAGCTTGAAAGCTAGGAGCGTCAGAGCACCTGTATTTTCAGGATTCTGAAGTGGGCTGCCTCTACCCCAGCGGGTAATCCTTTTTTCATTCCGGGTTTTACCAAAATGACGGCTGTTATAATAAATTGCCCGGGCTTCGCTGTCAGGGCAATCATGCGATGACACATGTGCGGTGAGAAAAACCGAAGGGTTCAGTTCACGGGTATGGTTGATAGACGGAAAGAGTTTTTCAACGAGGCACTGTTGCAAATAGTCGGTGGTGATAAACTTATCATCCCCTTTTGCTGATGGAGCTGCACATGAACCCATTCAAAGGCCGGCATTTTCAGCGTGACATCATTCTGTGGGCCGTACGCTGGTACTGCAAATACGGCATCAGTTACCGTGAGCTGCAGGAGATGCTGGCTGAACGCGGAGTGAATGTCGATCACTCCACGATTTACCGCTGGGTTCAGCGTTATGCGCCTGAAATGGAAAAACGGCTGCGCTGGTACTGGCGTAACCCTTCCGATCTTTGCCCGTGGCACATGGATGAAACCTACGTGAAGGTCAATGGCCGCTGGGCGTATCTGTACCGGGCCGTCGACAGCCGGGGCCGCACTGTCGATTTTTATCTCTCCTCCCGTCGTAACAGCAAAGCTGCATACCGGTTTCTGGGTAAAATCCTCAACAACGTGAAGAAGTGGCAGATCCCGCGATTCATCAACACGGATAAAGCGCCCGCCTATGGTCGCGCGCTTGCTCTGCTCAAACGCGAAGGCCGGTGCCCGTCTGACGTTGAACACCGACAGATTAAGTACCGGAACAACGTGATTGAATGCGATCATGGCAAACTGAAACGGATAATCGGCGCCACGCTGGGATTTAAATCCATGAAGACGGCTTACGCCACCATCAAAGGTATTGAGGTGATGCGTGCACTACGCAAAGGCCAGGCCTCAGCATTTTATTATGGTGATCCCCTGGGCGAAATGCGCCTGGTAAGCAGAGTTTTTGAAATGTAAGGCCTTTGAATAAGACAAAAGGCTGCCTCATCGCTAACTTTGCAACAGTGCCATATTTACTTCCTTACAGTCCCCCCCTTGCTCATCAAGCTTGAAAGCTAGGAGCGTCAGAGCACCTGTATTTTCAGGATTCTGAAGTGGGCTGCCTCTACCCCAGCGGGTAATCCTTTTTTCATTCCGGGTTTTACCAAAATGACGGCTGTTATAATAAATTGCCCGGGCTTCGCTGTCAGGGCAATCATGCGATGACACATGTGCGGTGAGAAAAACCGAAGGGTTCAGTTCACGGGTATGGTTGATAGACGGAAAGAGTTTTTCAACGAGGCACTGTTGCAAATAGTCGGTGGTGATAAACTTATCATCCCCTTTTGCTGATGGAGCTGCACATGAACCCATTCAAAGGCCGGCATTTTCAGCGTGACATCATTCTGTGGGCCGTACGCTGGTACTGCAAATACGGCATCAGTTACCGTGAGCTGCAGGAGATGCTGGCTGAACGCGGAGTGAATGTCGATCACTCCACGATTTACCGCTGGGTTCAGCGTTATGCGCCTGAAATGGAAAAACGGCTGCGCTGGTACTGGCGTAACCCTTCCGATCTTTGCCCGTGGCACATGGATGAAACCTACGTGAAGGTCAATGGCCGCTGGGCGTATCTGTACCGGGCCGTCGACAGCCGGGGCCGCACTGTCGATTTTTATCTCTCCTCCCGTCGTAACAGCAAAGCTGCATACCGGTTTCTGGGTAAAATCCTCAACAACGTGAAGAAGTGGCAGATCCCGCGATTCATCAACACGGATAAAGCGCCCGCCTATGGTCGCGCGCTTGCTCTGCTCAAACGCGAAGGCCGGTGCCCGTCTGACGTTGAACACCGACAGATTAAGTACCGGAACAACGTGATTGAATGCGATCATGGCAAACTGAAACGGATAATCGGCGCCACGCTGGGATTTAAATCCATGAAGACGGCTTACGCCACCATCAAAGGTATTGAGGTGATGCGTGCACTACGCAAAGGCCAGGCCTCAGCATTTTATTATGGTGATCCCCTGGGCGAAATGCGCCTGGTAAGCAGAGTTTTTGAAATGTAAGGCCTTTGAATAAGACAAAAGGCTGCCTCATCGCTAACTTTGCAACAGTGCCGCGCGACGAGCAGCAGCACCAGGAGCAGAAGCACGTCGAGAAAAAGCAACAGCAGATCGAGCAGCGCCCACGGCGGGCCGCTCGCATCGGATAAGTCGAAAAATCCGGCTAAAGTGGCCGAGCTGCACATCAGGCCGCGCGGTTTTCCTCCCTGATCGCCGGCGCGGTTTCTTCCTCCCTGAACCGCATGCAGACTTGCCGCCTCGGACACCCCGAGGCGGTTTTTTTTCGCCTCGCTCGAGCATCGCCGCATCCGACGATGCCGAGACGACCAGGCCGCGCACGTCGAGCTGCAGCATCGCCATTGCCGACGATGGCACCAGGTCGCCGGCGGTGGCCACCGACCTCGAGCTCGCATCGCCACATCCGACGATGCGCGCCGGCGTCGACCATCGCCAGGTCTGACGATGGCGGCCGCCCTGCCCTGGATCTCGCATCGCCATTTCTGGCGATGAGATCCACGGAGCGGCCATTTAGACCCGCCAATAACGACCCGGCCAAGATAAATCGCATGACGGCCTTTTTGGCCGGGGGTAGCATGACCGGACACTTTGCGTATGCCCAAAGGAGCCCGCAAGTATGCGCAGGACGAAGCCAGTAGCCGCGCCGATGGTGGCGCGGGTCTATCTGCGCGTCAGCACCGACGCGCAGGACTTGGAACGCCAAGAGGCGATCACTACGGCCGCGAAGGCCGCCGGCTACTACGTCGCCGGCATCTACCGTGAGAAGGCATCCGGCGCACGCGCCGACCGGCCTGAGCTGCTGCGCATGATCGGCGACCTACAGCCCGGCGAGGTGGTCATTGCCGAGAAGATCGACCGCATCAGCCGCCTACCTTTGCCCGAGGCCGAGCGCCTGGTGGCCTCGATACAGGCCAAAGGCGCACGCCTGGCCGTCCCTGGCGTGGTCGATCTATCCGACCTGGCGGCCGAGGCCCAGGGCGTCGCCAAGATCGTGCTGGAAGCCGTGCAGATCATGCTTTTTCGCCTGGCCTTGCAGATGGCCCGCGACGACTACGAGGACAGGCGCGAACGCCAGCGCCAAGGCATTGAGTTGGCCCGCCAGGCCGGGCGGTACAAGGGCCGCCGTGCTGATCCGAAGCGCCGCGCCCAAGTTGTCGCGCTGCGCAAGTCCGGCTACAGCATCAACAAGACCGCCGAGCTGGCCGGGTACAGTGCGGCCCAGGTGAAACGGATATGGGCCGAGGTCAGCCAGGCCGAAGCGAAGCAGCACGGCGCGTTCGTGGAGGACGCATTGACGGAAGCCGATGCCCTGGCCGCTGTCGGCCAGGATGAGCGCCAGGAGGAAAGGGCATGAAGAAGCCGAACCAAGACGACGAGCCGTTTTTCATCACCGAGGAGATTGCGGCCGAAATGATCGCCGGCGGCTATGAGTTCGAGCTGCCGCCCATTCCTTGCACCATCCGCCTACGCGACGTGCTGGAGCGCATGACCGATGCTGAGCTAGCATTGCAGCCGGGCGAGATCGCCGACCAGGAGCGTGAACGCTGCCGGCGCAAGCCGTGTTCAACCTCATGATCTGGTCATGGTATTTTTCATGGCACTGAGCCTGATAGTTCTTGCAAATTGTTGTCACTAAAGGGTTTTGTGTGCTTGTTTACAATCGAGTGGGAGTGACGGGCACTGGCTGGCAATGTCTAGCAACGGCAGGCATTTCGGCTGAGGGTAAAAGAACTTTCCGCTAAGCGATAGACTGTATGTAAACACAGTATTGCAAGGACGCGGAACATGCCTCATGTGGCGGCCAGGACGGCCAGCCGGGATCGGGATACTGGTCGTTACCAGAGCCACCGACCCGAGCAAACCCTTCTCTATCAGATCGTTGACGAGTATTACCCGGCATTCGCTGCGCTTATGGCAGAGCAGGGAAAGGAATTGCCGGGCTATGTGCAACGGGAATTTGAAGAATTTCTCCAATGCGGGCGGCTGGAGCATGGCTTTCTACGGGTTCGCTGCGAGTCTTGCCACGCCGAGCACCTGGTCGCTTTCAGCTGTAAGCGTCGCGGTTTCTGCCCGAGCTGTGGGGCGCGGCGGATGGCCGAAAGTGCCGCCTTGCTGGTTGATGAAGTACTGCCTGAACAACCCATGCGTCAGTGGGTGTTGAGCTTCCCGTTTCAGCTGCGTTTCCTGTTTGCCAGCCGGCCCGAGATCATGGGGTGGGTGCTGGGCATCGTTTACCGCGTCATTGCCACGCACCTGGTCAAGAAAGCGGGCCATACCCACCAAGTGGCCAAGACGGGCGCGGTCACCCTGATCCAGCGTTTTGGATCGGCGCTCAATCTGAATGTTCACTTCCACATGCTGTTTCTCGACGGTGTGTATGTCGAGCAATCCCACGGCTCAGCGCGTTTCCGCTGGGTCAAGGCGCCGACCAGCCCAGAGCTCACCCAGCTGACGCACACCATCGCCCACCGGGTGGGTCGCTATCTGGAACGGCAAGGCCTGCTGGAACGGGATGTCGAAAACAGCTATCTGGCCTCGGATGCGGTGGATGACGACCCGATGACACCCCTGCTGGGGCACTCGATCACTTACCGTATCGCTGTCGGTTCACAGGCGGGGCGAAAGGTGTTCACTTTGCAAACTCTGCCGACCAGTGGTGATCCGTTCGGTGACGGGATTGGCAAGGTAGCCGGGTCCAGCCTGCACGCCGGCGTGGCGGCCAGGGCCGATGAACGCAAGAAGCTCGAACGGCTGTGCCGGTACATCAGCCGCCCGGCGGTATCCGAGAAGCGGCTGTCGTTAACACGAGGCGGCAACGTGCGCTACCAGCTCAAGACGCCGTACCGGGACGGCACCACGCACGTCATTTTCGAACCATTGGATTTCATTGCAAGGCTGGCCGCCCTGGTACCGAAGCCCAGAGTCAACCTAACCCGCTTCCACGGGGTGTTCGCACCCAACAGTCGGCACCGGGCGTTGGTCACGCCGGCAAAACGGGGCAGGGGCAACAAGGTCAGGGTGGCTGATGAACCGGCAACACCAGCACAACGGCGAGCGTCGATGACATGGGCGCAACGGCTCAAGCGTGTTTTCAATATCGACATCGAGACCTGCAGCGGCTGCGGCGGCGCCATGAAAGTCATCGCCTGCATTGAAGACCCTATAGTGATCAAGCAGATCCTTGATCACCTGAAGCACAAAGCCGAAACCAGCGGGACCAGGGCGTTACCCGAAAGCCGGGCGCCACCGGCTGAGCTGCTCCTGGGTCTGTTTGACTGACGAGCCTGAAGGCCAACGATACCAATCAAAATGCTGCGTTCACAGCGCCGCGGCAGGGATCCGCCGTGCTGGTTGTCGGAAAAGGAGCCGCTAGTGGGAAAGAGGAGGGTAAATTTTCAGCGTTGCTGGCTCCCCGTCAGCCGGATTGGGTTGCATCGCAGGGGTGTCGAAAGAGTCAACTGCGGTCCAAAGCTGTTGGACTTGGGTGAAAAGGGCGTTTATTCTTCCTATACGTGCCGCGTTCCAGGCGGCGACTATGAGGGCTATGTCGATGCCCATGTGCGCCGGCTGGAGGCGCTACGCCGGGCCGGTATCGTCGAGCGGATCGACGCCGACCAATGGCGCATCCCCGATGATCTGGTCAGCCGTGCCGCCGCCCATGACGCCGGCCGAGACAGTCAGGCCAGCGTTCGCGTCCTTTCCCCGGTCGATCTGAACAAACAGATCGGATCGGACGGCGCGACCTGGCTGGACCGGCGGCTGATCCACGGCGAGACGGCCGACCTTGCGCCAACCGGCTTCGGGCAACAAGTCCGCGAAGCCATGGACCAGCGCCGCGAGCACCATATCGAACAGGGCGACGCCACCCGCAGCCGGGACAGCCGCGTCTTCTACCGGCGCAACCTTCTCGCCATCCTGCGGGAGCGCGAGGTAGCCGGCGTCGGATCGGATATGGCTTTGAGTAAGGGCCTGCCGTTCCGCGCCGCCACGGACGGCGAGAGCGTCAGCGGCAAGTTTACCGGAACCGTGCATCTATCGAGCGGCAAGTTCGCCGTGGTCGAGAAATCCCATGAGTTCACCCTTGTCCCGTGGCGGCCGATCATCGACCGCCAACTCGGCCGCGAGGTTATGGGCATCGTGCAGGGCGGGTCGGTGTCGTGGCAGTTAGGGCGGCAGAGGGGGCTGGAACGCTGAGTGCGCCCATGCCGCATTGCGAAGCAAAAGATAATCGGATAAAATGTAGCAATTCATATTCGTAAGCGTGGAGTAATCAGATGGGAAATTCCAAGTCAGCAGACAAGTAAGCCGCAACAACCAGTATTGTTGTTGCGGCGCTCTGTAAGGCTAGTCTCATCTGATTGCTGACGAGCAGACGTCGCCCGGTATTCCTTAATCGAGGGTTGATTCGTCATGACCACCACACGCCCCGCGTGGGCCTATACGCTGCCGGCAGCACTGCTGCTGATGGCTCCTTTCGACATCCTCGCTTCACTGGCGATGGATATTTATCTCCCTGTCGTTCCAGCGATGCCCGGCATCCTGAACACGACGCCCGCTATGATCCAACTCACGTTGAGCCTCTATATGGTGATGCTCGGCGTGGGCCAGGTGATTTTTGGTCCGCTCTCAGACAGAATCGGGCGACGGCCAATTCTACTTGCGGGCGCAACGGCTTTCGTCATTGCGTCTCTGGGAGCAGCTTGGTCTTCAACTGCACCGGCCTTTGTCGCTTTCCGTCTACTTCAAGCAGTGGGCGCGTCGGCCATGCTGGTGGCGACGTTCGCGACGGTTCGCGACGTTTATGCCAACCGTCCTGAGGGTGTCGTCATCTACGGCCTTTTCAGTTCGATGCTGGCGTTCGTGCCTGCGCTCGGCCCTATCGCCGGAGCATTGATCGGCGAGTTCTTGGGATGGCAGGCGATATTCATTACTTTGGCTATACTGGCGATGCTCGCACTCCTAAATGCGGGTTTCAGGTGGCACGAAACCCGCCCTCTGGATCAAGTCAAGACGCGCCGATCTGTCTTGCCGATCTTCGCGAGTCCGGCTTTTTGGGTTTACACTGTCGGCTTTAGCGCCGGTATGGGCACCTACTTCGTCTTCTTCTCGACGGCTACCCGTGTGCTCATAGGCCAAGCGGAATATTCCGAGATCGGATTCAGCTTTGCCTTCGCCACTGTCGCGCTTGTAATGATCGTGACAACCCGTTTCGCGAAGTCCTTTGTCGCCAGATGGGGCATCGCAGGATGCGTGGCGCGTGGGATGGCGTTGCTTGTTTGCGGAGCGGTCCTGTTGGGGATCGGCGAACTTTACGGCTCGCCGTCATTCCTCACCTTCATCCTACCGATGTGGGTTGTCGCGGTCGGTATTGTCTTCACGGTGTCCGTTACCGCGAACGGCGCTTTGGCAGAGTTCGACGACATCGCGGGATCAGCGGTCGCGTTCTACTTCTGCGTTCAAAGCCTGATAGTCAGCATTGTCGGGACATTGGCGGTGGCACTTTTAAACGGTGACACAGCGTGGCCCGTGATCTGTTACGCCACGGCGATGGCGGTACTGGTTTCGTTGGGGCTGGTGCTCCTTCGGCTCCGTGGGGCTGCCACCGAGAAGTCGCCAGTCGTCTAACCGACGACTGGTAGCAGGCCCGCTCCGATGCGGCGCACTAACCATCGAAACCTCGTGAATGTCGGTATCCTGTCTGGCAGGATACCGCTCATTTCCCTTGTTCAGTTCATCGCCGTCGCCGAGCATCTGAATTTTCGGCATGCGGCCAAGGCACTTGGTATCAGCCAGTCGAGCGTCAGCGCGCGTGTGAAAGCGCTGGAGGATAACCTTGGTGTCCTGCTATTTGAGCGCCATGCGCGGGGCGTTCGGCTAACAGACGCAGGCAGGCACTTCATGGAGCGTGTCACGGCGGGTGTCGATCAACTCGATCACGCAGTGAAGACCGCGGAGTGACGGGCACTGGCTGGCAATGTCTAGCAACGGCAGGCATTTCGGCTGAGGGTAAAAGAACTTTCCGCTAAGCGATAGACTGTATGTAAACACAGTATTGCAAGGACGCGGAACATGCCTCATGTGGCGGCCAGGACGGCCAGCCGGGATCGGGATACTGGTCGTTACCAGAGCCACCGACCCGAGCAAACCCTTCTCTATCAGATCGTTGACGAGTATTACCCGGCATTCGCTGCGCTTATGGCAGAGCAGGGAAAGGAATTGCCGGGCTATGTGCAACGGGAATTTGAAGAATTTCTCCAAAGCCCGCGACGCAGCGCCGGCAGGCAGAGCAAGTAGAGGGCAGCGCCTGCAATCCATGCCCACCCGTTCCACGTTGTTATAGGGGTCAGTTTGGAGATCGGAAATTTTTGTACGTTAAGCGCATTATTTAACCAATCTTGGTTCGTAAGGGGTTGATTTTGCGTCAGTGGCTATCGCTTTTAAGTTGTCGCTCTTGCAGTATCGCATTTAGGTTATCCGATTAAGGTCAAACCTCTGAAAATGCCGTATAGCGCGGGAGTACACCCTATTGCCATAGGTAAGTCTGTTCAAAAAACAGGCTTACCGTACAATAATTCTCTATATCCAAACTGACCCCTATTAGCCCCCTACTCCTCTACTTACTGGATTTCTGCCCGGTTTTACGTTTTAGCGCATTACTGATTGTGCCACGGCTGCACCCTAGCACTTTCTGTACCTGTGTCCAGGAGCTACCGCTTTCTATCAACCTGATAATTGCATCATGTCTGGCTTGATTAGGTTTACGCCCTTTATATTTGCCGTCTTTCTTTGCTTTCTCTATCCCTTGTTTCTGGCGTTCCCGACGTTGTTCATAGTCCCTTCTGGCAACTGCGGCCAGCATATCCAGCAGCATATCGTTAATGGCTGCAAACAACCGGCTGTCAAACTCACTCATACCAGAATTAATCCATGTCGTCGGCACATTCACCGCCATAACCCGGATGTCTTTCTGCCGGATCATTTTCTTCAACGTATTCCAGTCTTCCCCTGACAGGCGGGAAAGTCTGTCCACATCCTCGATAAGCAAAATGTCATTTTGTTGGCAATCTCTCAGAAGACGAAAAAGTTCCGGGCGCTCAAGACGGGTGCCGGATTCATTCTCAATATAGTAGCTGCAAATGATCAGGCCTCTTTCCCTGGCAAAAGCCTCGATAGTTTCCAGGGCACGCGAAGCATCCTGTTCTGCTGTTGAAGCTCTCAGATAAGCGCGGACAAAGCTTGTTGGTACATTTGAAGTCATATTACAGAACCGGTTCACATAAGGTTACACCACTATACCCAAAATGCACCAGAAAGTAGATCGACAGGAAAGGCACACTCTAAAAGAACCGAAAAAACAAATAATGAGTAAATGTGACATCGTCACCCATACTCATAAACTCACATGCTCATATACACAACAAACTCAAATGAGTATATGCTCTTTAACTCATAAACTCATATTAACCTTTACTCATGCAAAGAGTATGGTAAACTCAAAAACTCACAAGAGTAATTGAGTAGATACACAATTGAGGGTTTGAGTATGAAAGTAATCTCATTTCTGAATCCGAAAGGGGGTTCAGGTAAAACAACTGCCGTAATCAACATAGCCACTGCGTTGAGCAGAAGCGGATACAACATTGCTGTGGTAGATACAGATCCACAAATGAGCCTGACGAACTGGAGCAAAGCGGGCAAGGCAGCATTTGACGTATTTACAGCTGCATCTGAAAAAGACGTCTATGGAATCCGAAAAGATCTGGCGGACTATGACTTTGCTATTGTGGACGGGGCAGGTTCGCTCTCAGTAATCACCTCCGCAGCCGTCATGGTAAGCGATCTGGTAATTATCCCTGTTACACCCAGCCCCCTGGATTTCTCCGCAGCAGGAAGCGTCGTTACTGTTCTGGAAGCACAGGCTTACAGCCGCAAAGTTGAAGCCCGCTTTCTGATCACCCGTAAGATAGAAATGGCAACCATGCTCAATGTGCTGAAAGAAAGTATCAAAGACACTGGTGTTAAATCTTTCCGTACGGCCATTACACAACGTCAGGTTTACGTGAAATCAATTCTGGATGGTGACAGCGTGTTTGAATCCAGTGATGGCGCAGCAAAAGGTGAAATAGAAATCCTTACAAAAGAGATAGTTAGTACATTTGAGTAATTACTCATTCACTCATATAATCAAATAAGTATAACAACCGGAGTAACCTTAATGTCACTTGAAAAAGCGCATACGGCAGTAAAAAAAATGACCTTTGGTGAAAACAGAGATCTGGAACGAGTAGTAACAGCACCAGTATCATCTGGAAAAATCAAACGTGTTAACGTCAATTTTGACGAAGAAAAACACACCCGGTTTAAGGCTGCATGTGCCAAAAAAGGTACATCGATCACAGATGTGGTGAACCAGCTTGTAGATAAATGGCTCAAAGAGAACGAATAATATCTGAGGAATATCATGGATAAAAACGTCGTTGATGCGCTGAAAACGCTATTAGAAGCGTTACCGGAAGAGGTGGTAACAGAAGTCACATCAAAACTAAATCCTTCGGCAAGCCATATTCCTGAAGAAAACAGTAAGCAATTGACAGCAAAAGCAAGACTACTGAATTTCCGGCTAACCGAAGCCTATGAAGAAATCCTGGAAGTCGAAGCTATCAGAACAGGCCAGAGCAAAACTACCGTTCTAAAGGCAGCACTGGCGATGTACAACAGCCAGGAGGCTTTGTTGAATAAATCGAACTTTTGCTGAGTTGAAGGATCAGATCACGCATCTTCCCGACAACGCAGACCGTTCCGTGGCAAAGCAAAAGTTCAAAATCACCAACTGGCCCACCTACAATAAAGCCCTCATCAACCGTGGCTCCATAACTTTCTGGCTGGATGATGAAGCTATTCAGGCCTGGTATGAGTCAGCAACACCTTCTTCACGAGGCAGACCTCAGCGCTATTCTGACCTTGCAATCACCACCGTTCTGGTCATTAAACGCGTATTCAGGCTGACCCTGCGCGCTGCGCAGGGCTTTATTGATTCCATTTTTTCTCTGATGAACGTTCCGCTACGCTGCCCGGATTACAGCTGTGTCAGCAGGCGGGCAAAGTCGGTTAATGTCAGTTTCAAAACGCCCACCCGGGGTGAAATCGCACATCTGGTGATTGATTCCACCGGGCTGAAGGTCTTCGGTGAAGGCGAGTGGAAAGTCAAAAAGCATGGCCAGGAACGCCGCCGTATCTGGCGTAAGCTGCATCTCGCCGTTGACAGTAAAACACATGAAATCATCTGTGCAGACCTGTCGCTGAACAACGTTACGGACTCAGAGGCCTTCCCCGGGTTAATCCGGCAAACCCACCGGAAAATCAGGTCAGCCGCCGCCGATGGCGCTTACGATACCCGGCTCTGTCACGATGAACTGCGGCGTAAGAAAATCAGCGCGCTTATCCCTCCCCGAAAAGGTGCGGGTTACTGGTCCGGTGAATATGCAGACCGTAACCGTGCAGTGGCTAATCAGCGAATGACCGGGAGTGATGCGCGGTGGAAATGGACAACAGATTACAACCGTCGCTCGATAGCGGAAACGGCGATGTACCGGGTAAAACAGCTGTTCGGGGGTTCACTGACGCTGCGTGACTACGATGGTCAGGTTGCGGAGGCTATGGCCCTGGTACGAGCGCTGAACAAAATGACGAAAGCAGGTATGCCTGAAAGCGTGCGTATTGCCTGAAAACACAACCCGCTACGGGGGAGACTTACCCGAAATCTGATTTATTCAACAAAGCCGAATCATACTAATAAATTTTCCAGCTTATCGCTGGTAAGCAATTCTGCCAGCGAATCACATTTCATAAAATCAATATCCATTTCGTCCAGAACATCACAGTAGCTGACATCATCAAGACTAATGACAATCACAGGAACACCCTCTTTGAGATCAAACACTAAGACAGGTAATGAAATGGAGTTTATCTTTTCAAAATCACTAAAAAACTGTTCAGTTCCATATTCACTGGCAGGAAAAAGAATCTCACTTAATCTCACACAATAAAAAACATGATAGTGTTCTTTAAGGTTATCCTTTAAAATATTAACAGCCTTAGTATATTTTTCGTTAATAAACTCTTTGACCAAATATTTCATAAAATTCTCCAACAAGAACCGACTGTAGGTCACCGGGCAAACGTTGCGGAATGGCGTCAGAGACGTCATTTTGCGGCGTTTGCCCTATCCTGCATCGCAGTGAAAAGGCAGGGACTGGCATAACTGCTGAGTAGCATCATTGCTGGCTTATCTCGCTACTGTTCTCGGTGCTTTCGTCCGCAGGTTCGGGAACAAGTAACTTGTGCCAAGGCATAGTTTTGTTGAGCAGCTCCATCAGAGGCTCAGCCAGCAGTCCCAAAATCCAGGTTGCCGTAATCACCGGTATAGTCAGATTTTGTGGCGTCCATAACTGGTGATCGAGATGATACCAAGTGATGACACACAAAATACCACCCAGCCAGAATACAGCCCATTTAAACGCACCAAGAATGGCTAACACAAAAACAAAGATAAAATGTAAAACACTCGCGACAAGAAGACGAAGATAAAACCATCCCCAGCCAAGCCACTTAACAAAAGTGCTCCCTGTTTTCACTGCAAAACGTTTCTTACGCTCCCTGGCAATTTCTTTCCTGAATTTAGCACGTTCTTCCCCCTGAGGGAATTGATAGATTTTAGCCATGAGCTACCTCATTTCGATCTCAAAACGAAGTTTATGCAATTATCCTCTGAAACCGTATGGTATTCTGATATCTAAGCCCTCACTTTCTTTATCTATTTTATAAGAAAACCTTAGCTTTGATGCTCTTCTTGCGACTCTCTCAACGATTTTAACTTCGAGATGATTAATCTCTGTATATTGATTTATTTTTTCAATATTTTTTTGCAGAAAAACCTTATTAAAATCCTTAAAATTCTGATAAAGGTAAACTTTTTCGCCATTATCTATTCTGAATAATTCAAGTTCATCCTTTAATACATCTACTTCAATGTCGAAAAATGTCTTTTTACCACTGCTGTATTGTTTCCTGATAAACTGATAAAGCATATTTGAATTTTGATCAGCGAGTCTTACAGACGATATCAAAACCTGAGTAGTGTAAGAATCCTTTAACATCGTGATATATGGCTCAATGACATGTGAAAAAGCAATATCAATATATCCTTCACTTTCAACATAATCACAAAACGCAGTCAGGTTCATAAGCCTGACTGCATCAGAAGGTAATTTACCTCTCTTCTTCGTATGTCCAGAGCTTTGATTGCCCTGAGGTGTGAGAAGTTGATTTCGAGGAATGCGAATAACACTGGCCTGAAGTTCTTCTGCCCCCTCTTTCAACTGCCGGTAAGCACCTGTTACATCAATATCAGCGATAAATGCATATTCCCGAGCCGTAATACGAAAGGTTGCCCCCTCAGATAACTCTTCACGTGAATCAATCTGCGCCATAGCCATAAACAAAATTCTTCTGGCAGACAAAGGCAACGATGAGAATGTGCTGTTAATTTCATTTCTGTGGCGAATTTTTGTTTTCTTTGTAACGCTCAGTAAGTTCATACATTACCTGTGGTTTTTAAGTTCTGATGGTGAAATCATAACCACAAAGGCGGAAATATGTAAAGTGGTTTATCCACCTTATGTATTTCCACCAAAACACGGATCACATGAAAGAATTTTTATCATTTATATTCAATATGATAGAAATGCGCAGGTATCCACCTTTTAACGTCATACGTTAAATTAGAGCACTATAAAGAACTAAAGAAATGAAGATACAAAGATACGAATATCTGAATAAAAACAGAAAAATGCGTACCCATCCACCTTTCAGTGCGTACCCATCCACCTTTCAGTGCGTACCCATCCACCTTTCAGTGCGCAGCCATCCACCTTTCATGAAAATTACAGTGCGTACCTATCCACCTTTCAGTGCGTACCCATCCACCTTTCATTTTGAGGCGACAAAAAACAACACCTATCTTAATGAAATTATTGATAAAAAAGCTGGCACAATGTTTGCAAAATAAGTTAAAGTAAGTTAAAGATCTTAAAGTAGATCTACCGATCTACATTTAAGATCTTAAAAACAAGAAGTTTAATAAGCAAAAAAACACAAAAAATCTGTGGATAACTCTGCTCAAAACAAAAAATTCACAGCGCCTGTGGATAACTTTGCGTAAACCCGGAGGACAGATCACTCTGAACCAAGACAACCACACATAAAAACAATATGCTCATTTTTTAACCACTGTGCGTAAGTGCCTAATGTAATCCCTGTGCTATTCCGCTTCCTCGCTCACTAACTCGCTACGCTCGGTCGTTCGGCTGCGGCGAGCGGTGTCTCCTTTCTCAAAACCAGAAGAGTTCAGCTCATACGATCCGTTGATTGATCCTTTTTGGATCTTTCACTGAGAAGCCCTGAATCGCTTTCTGCCGCTTCGTTCGATACAACCATGGTGAAACCATGCGAAATCGAAAAAATCGCTCAGAATGCGATACAGCGCGTTTTAGAGGGTATTTACAAAACAGTCGTTGCCTTGAGGAAATTTTGATCAAGATTGAACTCCTATCCGGATCATGGCAACAGATCACAGCAACAAGGCCGCTAAAAAGCGTTGAGCGGCGTTAAAAACCGTTAAACCGTAGCTGACTACAACGAAACGGGAAAAAACGCTCAGAACGCGTTACAGAGCGTTTTAAGGCGATGTCGGAAAGAGCCATATCTCACCTGTTCTGATGTTTTTCTCAACATAAGCACTTTTAAGAGTGCTTTTAAAGATGCTATTATGCCAATGAGACAAGCGGAGGGCTTATGAGCTATCAAATTCTGACAACCACAGCGGCCAGTATTACTGACCTGAAAAAAAATCCTATGGGAACCGTAGCTGAAGGTGAAGGGGACGCTGTTGCGATCCTGAACCGAAACGAACCGGCGTTCTATTGCGTTCCACCAAAACTTTACGCCTACTATCGGGAACTCGCTGAAGATGCTGAGTTAAACGCTGTTGCTGATGAGCGCATGAAAAACCCGGAAATTGTGAAGGTTAACCTGGATGACCTATGAACTGGCTTTTGACCGTAGAGCACTGAAGGAATGGCAGAAACTCGGCCACACCATCCGTGAACAATTCAAAAAGAAACTGGCAGAACGGCTGGAAAATCCACGCGTACCCGCAGCCCGGTTACATGGTCATGCTGATCGCTATAAAATCAAACTTCGTGCATCTGGCTACAGACTTGTATACCAAGTCATTGATGAGAAAGTCGTTTTACTCGTTATTGCCGTTGGAAGAAGGGAAAGCAGCGAAGTCTATCAGATCGCAGATTTGCGCTAAGATTAATCATCAAATGATTGACTGTTTACAGTCAGAGCGAGAGCATTAAAAATTTGCAATACCTGCAAATGCAGGTATAATAAAACACAAGAAAGGGAAACAGGTTCTCTTTCATCCAGAGCCCAAAGTGGGCGGGAGGTTAAAAATGCAAAACTACGCTAAATCTGTAGCCACAGAGATTTTACGTCAACTTGGTGGTAATCGTTTTATTGTTATGACTGGTGCTAAAAGTTTTTCTTACTTTGATGAAAACGGTGAGTGTGGGTTAACTTTCCGTTTGCCGTCAAATTTTGCAATGAAAGGCATCAACTTAGTAAAAATTAAACTGGATTTTACTGATACGTACCAGGTGAAATTTTCTCGTGTACGTGGTGCTGAAGTTAAAGATATTTCAAGATTCGATAATATCTATTGTGATCAGTTAGCGCGTTTATTTACACAGGAAACAGGGTTACATACCGTGTTATAGATAAAAAGGGGCATTAAGCCCCTTTTTTAGTTATGAGGAATAATATGGATAAAGATAAGATAATTAAGAAAAACAGAGGTAATTACTCCTATGTAATCAGAACGATGGATGAAGATGGGGATACGGTTTTTCACGTCTTAAAATATGTTAAGACGATTGATAAAACTAAAAGCAGGAAAACAGTAAGAAAATTGATAATGGACGAAAAACTCAACCTGGCATCATTGATGCTTCTGGATAATGGGGTTTTGTGTGATTGTCTGACAAAAGGGGATGAAAATGCAGAATAAACCTACACCTGAAGAAGTAAAGAATGCGCGGGTTGCGGCAGGTCTTACTCTTAAAGAAGCTGCTGATATTTTTGGTTATCAACTGAATTCCTGGCAGATGAAAGAAAGTGCAGGTAAGGCCAGTCGTTCTTTATCTATTGGTGAATATCAGTATTTATTGTTATTAGCAAATATGCATCCGTCTTACAGGCTGGTAAAAAAATAACTTGCCATACCTGCAAATGCAGGTATAATAAAACACAGGAAAGGGAAACAGGTTCTCTTTCATCCAGAGCCCAAGCTGGGCGGGAGCTAAAAATGAAAGTATTAACTTTTAAAAATGATACTGTCTCTGTTGGTGATATCTTTGTATCATCATGGGGCTATGAGCAAACCAATGTAACCTTCTACCAGGTTCTTTCTGTTCACGGTAAAAAAACCGTCACCGTTCGCGAGATTCGCGCCAATTCAGAATATACCGATTCAATGGTCGGCTTTAAAACTCCCGTTTTAAATGATTTTACTGGTGAATGTTTTAAGCGTCAGATAAAAGATTTTGGTGATGAGCTGGCAATCAAAATCGAAGATTTTGAAACTGCGTATAAAACTCTACCGGAAGAAAAACATCGATTTTCTTCTTACTACTAATTAATCAGGGGGGATATTCCCCCTTTTAGTAAAGGTCTGAAAATGGAAAGAGAGTTTAGCGCAAAAGCATCATTAAACCGAAAAATTTTGGTTTGAGCAATGTGGATTATCTAAAGAAAGAGTTATTCATTGTATTGATAACTGGTATGACCTTGCATACCCACCATCAGAACAGGAGAAAGCAAAAAAAGAAGCAATTGAGAAGTTAATAAAGTAAAGATAAAGATGGTATCAGGTTGTGGGGCAACCTGATACCGTGACACCTGATTCTATTGCGAGGAATAAAATGTCGGAACGCATATTATCAGCAATAAATGACGTTGAAAAGGGTGGGCGTCCGGTTTTCCCTTTGATGCCATTCCATGTCTTTCCTGAGTATATGGCATTACTCAGAAAAGCACTGGAAAAAAAGACACAAAAGAGAACAGATAAATAAACCGGAGGCTTTATGACAAAACATGATTTTGTGTCCTTTGTCAGTGGAGAATTGCGGCAAGGCGCTGTACGCTTTTCTCTTGCTTTTAACAGCAAAGGAGAAATTGTTCTGCACTGGACTAATAAAGCAGGAATACGAGTCTGGCGGATATTAAGTGGTAATCGTGGCAAAAAACCAAGCAAAGCTAACCTTGAAAGAATGAGTAACTTCCGGCGCTGGCTTTTTGATGCCCGTCAGGGCATGGAAGGCTACACTCAGCAACCTGAACAGAGCAACCTTAGCTGAATAGCCGAAGCCCTCCCGTATTTCGGGAGGTGCTTTCTGATATATTGCGCGGGACTGCGCTTGCGCTTCCTGCCAGACCGTTCGCGGAGCGAACCTGACGGCACTGTCCTTACCGCATTGATCGGGTTTCCGGTCGCAGACGTACGTATGTTCAGCCATGACAACATCAGCCTTTTTGCATTTTTGTTGATGCTCAAGCACAATTTATGAGCGGCGCCAGATTCACTGCGATGCAGGATAGGGCAAACGCCGCAAAATGACGTCATTCGACGTTATTTTTCAGCGTTTGCCCGGTGACCTACAGTCGGTTCTTGTTGGGAGTTATGATGAAAAAAATTCAGTTTAGAGTTGAAGATGAAGACCATGATTATTTGTTAGTATGCCTTAAAAGCATTTACCCTGATGAACCAAATTTGACAGTTGCAAAAGGTATGAAGTTATTAGCAAGTGCTTTATTAAAGAGTAAGGATAAAAAAATTGAAGAAAGCATTATCGATGATAATGATGATTTTATCAAAACAACGCTGTATTTAACAGATACGCAAAGAAGTAAGATAGAAAAAGCTTCTATTCGTCACGGTTGGACTATCTCCAGAGAATGTCGATTCAGAATACAAACCACACTTGATAATAATCTTGATTTTTATGATCAGGAGTTATTGATGTTGAATAGATGTCGAAACGTAGTTGATAAAATTGGTAGAAATTTCCACTACATTATTGTAAATAATCAATCGATGTTGCTTGAAAAAGATGATTTTTATCAGGACGCTCAGAAGCTTACTTTTGAAATGAGAAGCTTGAAGGAACAGTTTGAAAACTACATTGCTCTTTGTAAAGGTCGAACAGTTTCTAATAAGGTTGAGGTTTAGTTATGGGTGTTTTCGTAGAAAAAGATTATAGGGTAAAACGTAAGTCTTCCGAAAATGGTCGTAAGTCTGCATTTGCTCATAAAGTTAAAAACGGTGGTGAAAATTACAAAAAAAATGTGCGGGAAAAAATTAACCGGAAGGGGGCAAGCAAGGAGGTGGTTGTAAAAATATCTGGTGGCGCAGTAACCCGGCAAGGTATCAAAAATAGCATTGATTATATGAGTAGGGAATCGCAGCTTTCAGTGATGAACGAGAGCGGGCAGGTTTGGCAGGGCGAAGAAATCAAAGAAGCTAAAGAACACATGGTAGACGCTGCCAATGACGCTCAACACGTACATGATGACAAAGGGCGAGAAAATAAAAAAATCACACAAAATATTGTGTTTTCCCCTCCTGTTTCGGCGAAGGTTAAGCCGGAAGGTTTACTTGATTCTGTCAGAAAAACGCTTAATAAAAAGTATCCTAATAATCGCTTTGTACTGGGTTATCACGAGGATAAGAAAGAGCATCCACATGTGCATGTGGTGTTTCGAATCAAAGATACTGATGGTAAGAGAACGGATATAAAGAAAAAAGATTTAAGAGAGATCAGGACGGGCTTTTGTAATGAGCTTATCTTGAAGGGTTATGATGTAAAAGCTACTCATAAACAAACACAAGGGTTGAATCAGTCTATTAAGGATGCTCACGCCTCAGCTCCCAAACGGCAGAAAGGCGTATATGAGGTTGTTGATGTAGGCTATGACCACTATCAGCATGATAAGAGTAAGCCCAAACAACACTTCCTTAAACTCAAGACGCTTAACAAAGGTGTAGAAAAAACCTATTGGGGCGCTGGTTTTGGAGATTTGGTACAGCGTGAAAGCGTGAAGAAAGGAGATTTAGTTAAGCTAAAAAAACTAGGTCAAAAGGAAGTCAAGATCCCCGCCCTGGACAAGAACGGCATTCAACAAGGATGGAAAACCGCTCATCGTAATGACTGGCAGTTACAGAATTTAGGAGTAAAAGGGATTGACAGAAAACTATCAAATGATAAGAGCTTTAAGCTTGATGATATATCATCTATTCAAAAGCAGCAGCAGCAGATGAAGAAGTTCAATCTAGTGAAACAAAATATGTTGCAGAGCCAACAGAAAATCAAAGTCGGGATTAAGTTCTAACGGTTGGCATTAACTTTCTAAGCATATGATTGTAAGTGTTTTGTAAGTTTTAACTGGTATCAATCAGGTAAAAGACATGAAAGCTTTGAAATTTTGGATAAGTTATCTACACAAGTTATCCCAATCGTTCTATTGAACTACCTTTAGTCTAATTTAAAGTGAATTGTGCTAGTTGAAAATTAATTGCTAGCACAAGGGAGTAGTTGTATGAAGTTATTGTGATCTAAAGATCTGGTCTTACATTTGAAAACAGAACATGTAGCTGTTAAAGTTTCCATCAGACGAAAAACTTGTTCTCTTAAGATTTTTAAATACTTCGGGGTTATCCGAGTCGAGAGAGCGTCTGAAAGGAAAGAATCTATGAAATGGTATGTATTGCAATTCACCACGACAAGATTTGCAGCCGTTTTCAAACATCTCGAACGGCTTAACTTCTCCTACTACTGCCCTATGGCTACTGAAAAGTATCGCCGACCTGATAAACAACTTTCTTACCGAGAAAGATTAACCCCACTTTTTCCTGGTTATCTTTTTATCCAGGCTGACTTTGATGAAGTCCATACGACCACTATCACCGGGCTTCCCCATACCCAACGTTTTATAGCGTTCGGCGGCGAGCCTTTAGCGGTTCCTGATGATGAAGTCTGCAACGTACAGAAAGGAGAACGTAACTTACTTAACTTTGATGAGTATCCTCGTTTAGTGGAAATTATGATGATGAGTGAGCCACGTATGCGCAGCATGGCAATGCTTAACTACATCACGGAAAAAAGTCTATCCCACAAAATGAAACGGAAGAAAAATGACTGTCACCAAAAGAAAGAGTCCAGCAAAGCGCAAGCCGCAACGTAATACCCTCTACCTTCCTACCGAAGTAAGGGATGAAGTTGAAAGAATATCTGTAGAGGTTAGTTATCGAAGGGGGAAGCGGATTTCGGATTCTGGTTTCGTGCAATATCTTATTAAGACATACTCTCAACAAGCCATCCAAGAACTCATTCAGGGAGCCGATACAGGCAACGATGAATGAGTTTTTTCTTTTCTCATTACCGGGCTGATCCTACCGGGAGCATAAAATGCTATCCACTACAGCTTTTGTCGCTCTTGCTATGCAATGTGCGGCCAGCATTCATCCAGATACAGCGCAAGAAGTAGCAAGGGTTGAATCTGGTTTTAATCCATATGCTATTGCTGAAATTATTCCTAAGAATGAACGAAAGGAGGGCGATAGTGGTGTGATTTCACATTTCCCTAAAACAAAGGAGGATGCATTAAAAATTGTTCAAAATATTGAATCACGCAATCGCCGCTACTCAGTAGGTTTAATGCAGATTACCAGCACTAATTTTTCTCAATACGGTGTTAATGCAGATAAGCTTTTCTCGCCATGCACAAATCTTGCTGTTTTCGAAAAGGTGCTGCTTGATTGCTATACCCGTGGTGGAAATTTGAAAAATGCTCTTAGCTGTTATTATTCCGGTAACTTTTCTACCGGAAAAAAAACTGAATCGGGGTTTGGTAATACCAGCTATAACCAACGTATTGGCTATAACCAATCGGTTAATAAAAAAGATTGGGAGGTTCCATCCGTCAGAGAAGATATTAAAAAGAATAACGCTACTCAAAAGATTTCTAATCGTATAACCACCATTTATCCACAATATGCCATGCGTGGCACTGTTTTAGATGAAAAGGAAACAACAAATGTTGAAAGTGAATAAGCGTTTTTTAACCCTGTCTGTCTTCATGGCTGCTTTAATGGTTTGTGTTGCTGAACCAGCTTTCGCTGATGATGTATCGACGAAAACCACTGGTTTCTTACAGAAGATCATCGACTTCTTAACTGATATTCGTAAGCCAGCTATCACTATCATTGCGTTGATAATTGGCTATATCGCTATCTTCTCACGCCAGCATGCATCGTGGATTACTCCCTTAATCATCGGGATTATCATCTTCATTGTTGCGCCTTATCTGCCGAACTGGTTGGCGTAAGTTGACGTTAAAGGGGGCGTACAATGAGTACCGTTTTTAAAGGGCTGACACGCCCCGCTTTGATTAGAGGGTTAGGTGTTCCACTTTACCCTTTTCTAGCAATGTGCGTGTTGGTCGTTCTGCTAGGTGTATGGATAGATGATTTGATGTACTTCCTTATCCTGCCCGGTTGGTTTGCTATCAAGCGAGTAACAAAAATCGATGAACGTTTTTTCGATTTGTTGTATCTGCGTGCCGTAGTTAAGGGGCATCCGCTGGCAAACAAGCGCTTCAGCGCCGTACATTATGCGGGAAGCCAGTACGATGAAGTTGATATATCTAAAGTGGACAATTTTATGAAGCTGAAAGACCAGGCGTCTATTGAAGCTCTTATCCCTTACTCTTCTCACATTACTGATGATTTAGTTGTCACCAAAAACCGCGATTTGCTCGCAACGTGGCAAGTTGATGGTGCTTATTTTGAATGTGTGGATGACGAAGATTTAACGTTACTTACTGACCAGTTAAATACGCTCATTCGTAGTTTCGAAGGCAGGGCGATAACGTTCTATACTCACCGCGTGAGGGTAAGAAAAGAAGTTAAGGTTGGTTTTAATAGCAAGATTCCTTTCGTTAATCGCGTAATGAATGATTACTATTCCTCCCTTTCTGAGCCTGAGTATTTTGAAAACAGACTCTATTTAACGATTTGTTATAAGCCTTTTAATATCGAGGATAAGGTTTCTCATTTTATCTCGAAGAATAAAAAGGAAAATAATATCTTTGATGAGCCAATCAATGATATGAATGAAATTTGCGGGCGACTTGATACATATTTATCTCGTTTCCATGCACATCGTCTTGGACTGGTTGAGGAAAACGGGCGAGTTTTCTCAGATCAGCTATCCCTTTTTCAGTATTTGCTTTCTGGTAAGTGGCAGAAGGTCAGAGTTACAAATAGTCCTTTTTACACTTATCTGGGGGGCAAAGATTTGTTCTTTGGAAATGATGCCGGACAGATTACGGCGTCGCAGAATGCCCGGTATTTCCGTTCGATAGAAATCAAAGATTACTTTCAGGAAACAGATGCAGGCATTTTTGATGCGCTCATGTATCTTCCTGTTGAGTATGTCTTTACATCGTCTTTCACGTCGATGGATAAGCAAGCCGCTGTTAAAGCGCTTGATGATCAGATAGATAAGCTTGAACTGACGGATGACGCTGCTAAATCCCTCCTTGCTGATTTGCGCGTTGGTCTTGATATGGTTTCAAGCGGATACAACTCTTTCGGAAAGTGTCACCAAACATTGATTGTCTTTGCTGACACGCCGGAACGCTTGGTGAAAGATACGAATATCGTTACTACGACCTTAGAAGACCTGGGGCTGATTGTTACTTATTCTACCCTAAGCTTGGGTGCTGCCTTTTTCTCTCAGTTGCCAGGCAATTACAATCTTCGTCCTCGCCTAAGTATGCTGAGTAGCCTCAACTTTGCCGAGATGGAAAGTTTCCATAACTTCTTTCACGGTAAAGCTACTGGTAATACTTGGGGCAATAGCTTAATGGCTCTTCGCGGCTCTGGTAACGATGTCTACCATCTCAATTATCACATGACTACGGAGAATATTAACTTTTTCGGCAAGAACCCTACGCTTGGCCATTGTGAGATCCTGGGAACCTCTAACGTAGGTAAAACCGTTCTCATGATGATCATGTCTTATGCGGCACAGCAATTTGGTACGCCTGAATCATTTCCGGAAAACCGAAAAGTAAGGAAGCTAACCACAGTCTTCTTTGATAAGGACAGAGCGGGAGAAGTGGGTATTCGTGCTATGGGCGGGGCTTATTTTCGTGTGAAGGGCGGAGAGCCTACCGGGTGGAACCCGGCAGCCCTCCCGCCAACTAAGCGAAACATAGCATTTGTAAAAGACATAATAAGGCTGATATGTAAGCTCAACGGCAATACGGTTGATGATTACCAACATTCGCTGATTTCTTCAGCCGTTGACCGTCTTATGCAAAGGGAAGACCGTTCCTTTCCTATCAGCAAGCTCATCCCGCTGATCATGGAGCCGGATGATACTGAAACTAAGCGACATGGGCTTAAAGCTCGACTGAGAGCGTGGAAGCAGGGGGGCGAGTATGGCTGGTTGCTCGATAATGCTTCCGATTCCTTTGATGTTGCGCATTTGGATGTTTTTGGCATCGATGGAACAGAATTCCTTGATGATAAGGTTGTAGCCCCGGTTGCTTCTTTTTACCTGATTTACCGGGTAACAATGCTGGCTGACGGTCGCCGTTTGCTGATCTACATGGATGAGTTCTGGCAATGGATAAACAACGATGCCTTCAAGGATTTCGTGTATAACAAGCTTAAAACTGGCCGTAAGCTGGATATGGTGCTTGTTCCCGCAACGCAATCACCGGATGAATTAATTAAATCTCCAATTGCCGCAGCCGTCAGGGAACAGTGCGCCACCCATATCTACCTCGCTAACCCCAAAGCGAAACGCAATGAATATGTTGATGAACTTCAGGTAAGGGATCTTTATTTTGACAAAATCAAAGCTATCGACCCCTTGTCTCGCCAGTTTCTGGTAGTCAAAAACCCGCAACGGCAGGGCGAACGAGATGACTTTGCGGCTTTCGCAAAGTTAGACCTGGGCAAAGCTGCCTACTACCTTCCCATTCTGAGTGCTTCAGCAGAACAACTTGAGTTGTTCGACGAAATCTGGTCTGAAGGTATGGCACCTGAAGAGTGGATAGATACATATCTTGAACGGGCTAACCGTGGAGTCAAATAAGATGAAAAAACTATACCTCGCTTTAGCATTAAGCTGTTTCTCAGTAAACGCTTTAGCTCTTACTGAGGGCGTAATCGTCCATGATGCCAAATCAGCAATAGATACGGCTTCGCAGTGGGTGAAGGAAGCGAAACAGTGGCAGAAAGAACTTACCGCGTATAAGGATGAACTGTTAACGAAAACCGGTATACGCGATGTTCAGGGGCTGGTACAGGATGCTCAGTCTGTTAGCAAGGAGCTGACAGACATTTATGAGCAGGGTAACTCTTTCATTGATGACTACATACAGAACCCGAACGGCGTACTGTCAGAGAAAGCTAAATCGCTTCTTACTGATTACAAGGTTACTGATACCTGCAAAGGTTTGGGTTATACCGGTGATCTGGTGCGTGGTTGTGAAGCTTCTTTCCTTTCTCAGCTTGCCGGGGTTGAGTACGGCAACAAGCTTGAAAGTAAGCTTCGTAAAGACAATGCTTCGATGAAAGACCTTATCGATCAGGTTAAAAACGCGAAGGACACCAAAGCCACACAGGACGCAACAAACGCCATTTCTCTGGAAAACCTGAAGTTTGAGAAGCTTAAATTTCAGTATGAAATGTATCGCGATAAGCAGCGTGATCTAGCACAATACAAAGAGAAAATGGCTCAGGCTACTTACCAGAAACAGCAGTTAGACGCCGTGAACGAGCCACTTTCGTATAAGGAACAATTTACGAAGCAGAGTTTTGAACTTAACTAAGGAGTCATGATGAGAAAGCTAAATTTAATTCTGGTTGCAACAGGGATGACGTTTTTATTAGCCGGATGTGAGGACGTTAAATCTGTAGATTGGTGGCAATCTCATCCTGACGAAGCGGGTAAAAAAGTGTCAGAGTGCAAGCAATCCGGCGATGACAGTGAAAATTGTCGTAATGCTAAAGATGGGTTGTTCCGTTATCAGCAGCTACACTCAAAATCACCGTCTTATAAGGACGCTTTTAAAAGTTCTACGAGTAAAGGTGAAAAATAAAAGGAGCCACTATGGCAACTTCTGATTTTTTCCAAACCGCTCGCGATGTGATACTTAATACTCTTGACCAGTCAACAACTGGTCAGTTAGATCGTATTTCTTCAATAGCATCCTCGCTAGGAAAGTTTGGAATATCAATATTTATCTTGTGGTATGCATATACTGTAGTTGTTGGAAAACAGAAATCAGCCGTTCAGGATTTTTTATGGAATCTATTTAGATTCTGGATGATTATGATTTTCGTTACTAATGCAGGAGGATGGTTAGATAGTTCGACGCAGGCTATAGATGGTTTGAAAGAGTCGTTCTCTGGTGGCGACCCGTGGTTATGGCTTGATCAGTTATGGACTAAAGTCCAACAAGTCGCAGCCTTCTTAATGTCAAAAGACCCTTCTACTTACGTTAAAACCGATGGTGCGATAGCTTCCATATTCACTTATGCCGGGGGTATTGTTGCTCTTTTGCTATGTACTATCGTTTATTTTTCAGCAGAAGTTACACTTAAAGTTCTAACAGTAACAGCGCCGTTATTTATTATATGTTTGTCTTTTGGTTTTTTAAGACAAATGTTTAATAGCTGGCTTCAGCTTATCTTTAGCTCTTTGCTTATATTCCTTTTCGGTGCGTTGGCATTAAAAGCTGGCACTACGTTCCTGAATGGTATTCTTTCAGTTTCTGTACAAGATGCCGAACCTCTCAACCTGATCGCAACTGGTGCTACAGCATTTGTCGCGGGTGCTTTTATGGCATGGATTATCTGGCAAGCAAAAACTTATGCGTCACAGCTTGCCGGAGTGGGTGTAGAGGGCGCTTTACAAGGTGCAGCGGCTATGGGGTTAGGAGCGGCAACGTTCGGGGCATCTCGCATGGGTGGTAAAATACTTGGTATGGGGAAAAATGCCGGGGCGGGTGCATGGAAAGGCTTACGACGCGAGAAAGAAGGCCTAGCTGAGTCTACAGGCGTTTCTGGAAAAGTAGGTAACCTAACCGGGCAGGGAATAAATATCGGCGCTAAGAAGCTGCGTAATGCGGCTATTGAGATGGCAAAAAAGAAATACGGTGGATGACAATTATCTAGATATAAACTCTCGTAAATAAGCTTTAAGTTTTCTTCATCACCTCCTTCGAGATCTTAATCATGAAAATTATTATCGCGGTCATCGTGACGCTTTGTCTTGTCGGTTGCCAAGCCGCACACCAACTACCACAAGTGTCAGGAAAAAGTGAGCCTGTTAATTCAGCAGAGGTAATGCGCAATGGAGTTTAAATTTCCGCAACTGAAATTTTTTAAAAAGAAAGAAGAGGTGACTGATTCATCATCTTCTTTCGAAGAAAAGAATCAAAATCTTCAAGAGAAAATGAACCGTATCTATAAGTACGGAGGAATGTCAGGGATGGCAATAGGGGTATTATCTTTGCTCGCACTTAATGCCGCTCTTCCGCTGAAAGAAACCTTAGTTGAAGCTTACTTAATTAATAGTGTTAATGGTGTTGCTGAAAGGTTGACTTCAGTTAAAAAAGAAAACCTTTCCGAAAATGAAGCTTTGGCTAAGTATTTTATCAATCAGTATGTAAAACGCAGAGAGGGTTATAACTACTTTAGTCTTCAGCATGATTATGATTATGTTCTGCTGTACAGTGCTGAAAATGTTGCTACTGATTACAATGCTCTAATCAATGGCAATAATTCGCCAAAAGTTATTTATAAGAAAGCAGAGCAAACGGCAACAGTACAGGATGATCCATCAATAATCTTAAGCTCATCATCACGCGCTGATGATAAAGATAAAGGTGCTTATATTCGCTTCCGTTTAACAATCCGAGACGTAGCAACTGGCACAGAGAAACAGCAATATTGGAATGTTAGGTTAACTTATCGCATCGAACCGCAGATAGAAATGGCATCGGGCGAAAGAAACAACAACCCTCTTAAGTTTGTAGTAACTAGCTATGCTCGTGATAAAGAAGATAAAGGGTAAAGCACATGAAATTAAGAAAGAATGCGTTATTTGTCGCTGTTCTGTTAGCCTCTAATATCTGTAGTGCGGCTGTCTTACCAACTGGAAGTAGATTTGACCCTAGAAATCAGGTTGTAAGTTACAACCCCCAAAATACGACCGTTATAAACAGTGCCGTTGGATATACAACTACGCTGGTATTTGATGACGATGAAACTGTTATCAGTGCCAGAACTGGTTTTCCGCAAGGTTGGTCAGTAAATAAAGAAGATAATCTTGTATATCTGGAGGTTCAGCCCGTTAAGCAGACAGTGCAAAATAATAAGTCCGATGAAGATGGTAATGAATCATCTGAAGTGGTTAACGTTGCGCTTGATCCGGAAAATGATTTAGAGCGTTGGAGAACTAACCTTTTTGTTCGTACAACAAAACGAAACTATAGCATGGAGCTTAACGCCCGAACGTTCAAAAACCCCGATAAAATTGCTTTTGTCATAAACTACCAGTACCCACAAGAACGGCGTAAAGAGCAGGCAGAGATCGAGAAAAAGCGCATCGAGGCATATAACAAACAGAAAGAAGAGTTAGCAATTAACCGAGAGTTGGAAAACGCCAAATCACCTCGTAACTGGCAATACTATAAACGTGTTGCTGAAGGAAGTCAGGATATTAGCCCCGATTATGCTTATGACGACGGTCGCTATACATGGCTTGGCTTTAGTCCAACAAAGAAAATACCTAGCGTGTTTGTTATGAGTGGCAATGAAGAGACTATTACCAATCCGGTTATTGTCACTCGCGGAGCAAATACATTGCTTGGTGTAACAGTCGATAAACGGTTTGTTTTACGCCTGGGTAAACAAGTAGTGGGTATTGAGAATAAGGGGTTCGGTAAAGTCCGGCTTCAGGCCGCTGACACAGTATCTCCTAAAGTTGAAAAAGAGGTGATCCAGTGAGCGAACAGGAAAACAAAGTTCCTACGGCTGTAGAAATTGAACGCGCATTACGTGAACGCCGTCAGCAAGAACTTGAACAGGCCAGTACAGACAGCGATAAGGGAGATGCAGCCGAACCGGATAAAAGGCTGGGAATCGATAAGCTCAAAAAATCAAGGAAGGGCTTAGTAGTAATAATTGTGGCCTTCCTCCTTCTGGCTATCGGTGTATGTTTTTATTATGTGCCATCAATTATTCGTGCAATGTCCAGCTCTGAAGAGAAGCCAGCAACTAAAACCGTTCCTACAGGAACGGTAAAGCGTCAGACTGGGTTAAGCGATGATATTGACCCGTTTAATCAGAGCCAGAGGGATGACAGTAAGGAAGCTGTAGAGCGCGACACTGGCAAGAATGAACAGGTAAAAGCTGAGGAAAAGCCACAAAACATGCAGCACAGTTACAGCCGCGCTCTTGATGTTGCCTATGGCGGTAGTAGCGGCTCAGGAAGCAGTAATTCAGTAAATCAGTCTCAGGCAGAAACTAATGACCAGGACGGTGATGCAGCCAGTACGGAAAAGACGGTAGAACCGATTAAAAATGGGGCGTCTGTATCATTGTCTGAGATTAAGCGCGTACCATATGATCCAAACCTGTTTATACCTGAAAATACAGCTATCAAATGTTCTCTCGACAGGCGCTTTATCTCTGATTTAGCAGGCAAGCTGGTATGTACAATCAATGAGGACGTATACAGCGCTAACCGCAATGTGAAGCTCATTGATAAAGGCACAGCAGCTTATCTTATGTATAAGTCTGGTACATTCCGTCATGGTCAGGGAGCCGTATTTATCATGGCGACAAAGCTCAGAACGAGGAAAGAGCCGTTTATTGATATCCCATTAATCGATACGCAAGCAGCCGGGGCGCTGGGCGAAGCTGGAGCCAGTGGTTGGATTGACACCCATTTTAGCGATCGCTTTTTGGGGGCTATGATGATTGGGATGATCCCGGATTTCGCACAAGCAGCGAGCGGCGCAGCAAAAAATAATAAAGATAATCAGACTGATTATACGGCCAACAGTAGACAGGCATTTGCTGATATTGCGAGAGAATCATTCTCTAATAGTGTAAACATCCCTCCAACGCTCTATAAAAATCAGGGCGAAATCATCACGCTTATCGTCGGTCAGGATTTGGATTTTTCAAAAATCTACAAACTGAAAATGAAATAAGAGGTAAATTAACGGTTATGACAGTAAATAATGAAAACCGTCATATCATTTATGACATAGTTAATGATTATTTTAGTCAATGGCTAAACAATTCTGATGGACTCACTGAAATAGCCGTTAATAGACCCGGTGAGTTATTTACAAAAATAAACGGGAAGTGGAAAAAAGAACAAACAAATATGAGTTATCAAGACTGTCTGTCTTTTGCTTCTGCTATAGCAGACTATCATGATAATGGTTCGATTACGCCGGAATACCCATTACGCTCTGCAACGCTGCCGGATGGTGAGCGCGTTCAGATCGTTATCCCTCCGGCGACTGAAAAAGATACTGTATCTATAACAATACGAAAACCATCAAGCGTTTTTCTAAGTCATGACCACTTTGTGCGGCAAGGGTTTTATTCAAAACTTAATGCCGGAACAGCTTTTGAAAGTAAACAGGATGATCTAAGTGATATTTACAAAAAAAATAGATTTGAAGAGTTTATCCCTGCTTGTTTGAAAAGTGGAAAAACTATGGTTTTTTGCGCTGGTACAGGTGCAGGTAAAACTACATTCGCAAATGCTTGTCTTGAGTTCATACCTCACCACCTGCGCTGCATATCAATCGAAGATACAGATGAAGCAAAATTTAAATTTCATGAAAACCATGTGAAACTTTTTTATCCCGCAGAAGGGGAAAACAAGGTTGTAACCTCTGCCACTCTTCTACGTTCTGGATTCCGTATGAATCCAGACAGGATTTTAACAACAGAAATTCGTGGCGCTGAGGCATGGGATTTTCTGAAAGGGGCAAGCTCAGGCCATGCCGGAAACATAACAACAGTGCACGAAATGAATCCTGTAGATGCTGTATTAGGTATTGTGCAGCGGTGTTATATGAATCCGGAGTGTCAAAACCTTCCTTATAATGTACTTTTGCGACGTGTGTTAAGTAATATAGATGTGATAATGAGTATTAAGTACTTGGATGAAGAAGATGCTCGTTTTGCCTCCGGTATCTACTATCGTTCGGTTGATTTCGAAAAGTATTTTAAAATGCTCAAGGAGTAAAGCTATGTCGTTGAAACTCCCTGATAAGGGGCAGTGGGCTTTTATAATACTGGTAATGTGTTTGATTGCATACTACACAGGTTCGGTCGCAATCTATTTTTTCAATCACAAGACAACACTGTATATATGGAAGCACTATGATTCTTTACTTTTATGGCGTGTAATAATTGATAGTAGCATCAAAAGTGAAGTTAGATTTACGGCTCTTCCTTCATTGCTTTCAGGAGCGCTCGCGTCGTTAGCTGCCCCAGCTTTCATAATCTGGAAACTCAATCAGAAAGATGCCCCGCTTTTTGGTGATGCTAAATTTGCCAGTGATTCAGATTTGAAAAAATCAAAGCTGTTAAAGTGGGAAAAAGAAAATGATACTGATATTCTCGTTGGTCGATATAAAGGAAAATACCTTTGGTATACTGCACCAGACTTTGTTTCTTTGGGAGCAGGAACGCGAGCGGGGAAAGGGGCTGCAATCGGAATCCCCAATATGCTCGTTAAGAAACACTCAATAATTGCACTAGATCCGAAACAAGAGCTTTGGAAAATCACTAGCAAGGTCAGAGAACAAATACTAGGTAACAAAGTTTATCTTCTTGACCCGTTCAACACCAAAACACATAAATGTAACCCTCTTTTCTATGTCGATTTGAAATCAGAGAGTGGAGCTAAAGACTTACTAAAACTGGTTGAGATTCTTTTTCCCTCTTTTGGTTTGACCGGAGCAGAGGCACATTTTAATAACCTTGCCGGGCAATACTGGACTGGACTGGCTAAACTTCTACATTTCTTTATAAACTTCGCCCCGGAATGGATTGAAGAGCTAAGAGTAAAACCCGTCTTTTCTATTGGTACAGTTGTTGATTTATACAGCAATATCGATCTTGAGCAGGTATTAAGTAATCGAGAAACATTTGAAGAACTGGCGCAAGGAAATGAAACTGCCCTTTTTCATTTAAAGGATGCGCTTACCAAAATAAGAGAGTATCACGAAACAGAGGATGAGCAGCGGTCAAGTATAGATGGCTCGTTCAGGAAGAAAATGAGCCTCTTCTACTTACCGACTGTACGCAAATGCACTGACGGTAACGACTTCGATTTACGTCAAATGAGGCGTGAAGATATTACTGTTTATGTAGGGGTAAACGCAGAAGATATGATCTTAGCGTATGATTTTCTGAATCTGTTTTTTAACCTGGTTGTAGAGGTGACGCTAAGAGAAAACCCTGACTTTGATCCTACACTGAAACACGACTGTTTATTGTTCCTTGATGAGTTCCCCTCTATCGGTTATATGCCGATAATCAAAAAAGGTTCCGGCTATATAGCTGGCTATAAACTAAAACTACTAACCATCTATCAGAATATAAGTCAGTTAAATGAAATATACGGAACGGAAGGGGCAAAAACACTTTTGAGTGCTCATCCATGCCGGGTTATCTATGCAGTAAGTGAAGAGGATGATGCAAAAAAAATCTCAGAGAAACTAGGTTACATAACCGCACGATCTAAGGGTTCCAGTAAGACAAGCGGCAAAGCCACATCCCGAAGCAACTCTGAAAATGAGGCTCAACGTGCATTAGTTTTACCGCAAGAACTAGGAACACTCGATTTCTCAGAGGAAATGATAATCCTCAAAGGGGAGCACCCTGTTAAAGCTGAAAAGGCGCTCTATTATCTTGATAATTACTTTATGGAACGATTAATGTTAGTTAGCCCAAAACTCACGGCGCTAACAGCGAGCATCAATAGAAGTAATAAGATTTTTGGCGTTAAAGGAATTAAATACCCGTCGAAAGAAAAGATGCTTTCGGTTGGAGAACTTGAATCTGAGGTTTTACTATGAAGAAATTAATTTTATTGAGCGCAATTGTGATGTCAGGATGTTCTTCACCGCCAGAACCTCCGCAAGTGAACTGGAGCGATAAACCAGAAACAATGAACTCACAGCTTCCTGATTGGCAGCCTACAAATCAGGTTGTTAAATCGGATAAAGTAACTTCAACTTGGATGAAGGTTATTACTAATTTCTCGCCTGAAAATCGCCTGTATGACGACTCTGTTTTCTATGCCGTCGCCCATTCACCCGTAATTATTGTTGAAACAACTAATGGCGGCGATTTTTTCATTGCAAAAAAATGGCTTCGAAATAATGGCGCATATGGCGTTATTCAGTATAGATATAAATCTAATGGCTTTGGTGTTCGTTCAACCAATATATATTTTGAAAGAGGGTGAAAATGAAAATCATGCTCATAGCTGCTATTGTCGGCTTATTAATTTCATGCCCTGCTTTAGCAAGAAAGCACAATCATACCGATGGACTAAATCAGGTAGGTGATCCCTGCCTTTTGATGACGTGCATGATTGGGAAATTACAGGGCGATACGCAGCCAGCTTGCCAGCCCGTTAACCAGCGTTTCTTCAACGTTCGTGTATTCACACCCTACTATAACCCTGAAGCCACGGCACGACTCAGACAAAGTATCCTGACCAGATGTGTAGGCTCTGTTGAGAACAGAGATAATCTTGAGGCCGTTATAGAAAGATATGGTCGCTCATTCCAGGAATAACAGAACCCCTTACATCGCAGATTTTAATCTGAGATGTAAGGGGTTGAACAACCGAAGGGCGTTAGAAAGGTATCAGCAAGCTATGAAAATATTCACCTTATTAACATTCACAATCGCCATATCGTCGCCCTCTTTACTGATTGCAGCGGAATTAAGCGGCAAAGTAACACGCGTTCTCGACGGCGACACCATCGAGGTACTACAGGATAAAACGCCTGTTAGAGTTCGCCTTGCTAACATCGATGCGCCGGAAAAGAAACAACCCTTTGGGAGCTGGTCCAGTAAACAGCTTAAAAGTCTGATAGCAGGGCAGCCTGTTACCGTTACATATATGCAAAAAGACCGCTACGGACGTGTTATCGGGCGCGTCTTCATGGCGAACGGTACGGAATCAAACCGCTTTATGGTGCAATCCGGCGCTGCATGGGTATATGACCACTTCAACACAGATACTTCCTTGCCTGGTCTGCAACGGGATGCTCAAGAGCAAAAGCGTGGTCTATGGGCTGACAGTCAACCAGCGCCGCCGTGGGAATGGCGTCACAATCATTAGTTTGCGAGGCAGAAATGAATAATTCTGAGAAAGAGCGTTTTAACAATCGGGTTTGTGTGGGGCAGGTACGTATCAGCGCAGACGTTTATATAAACTCCGGTATGTCTGAAAGCGCGGCAGAAGTGATGCATTCAAAAATGAATTTAATAAGTATGAAGTTCTAAAGCCTTTATTCAAAGGAGCCGAGGCTATCGGTGAGATTGATGGATTTCAGGTATTCTATAATTCCAGGGGTTTTTACTTTTACTGGAATGAAGAAACTGAATTCCTTCTTGAAAGCTGGCTCACCTATCCATCTTATCCGTATGGATGGTTATCCTGAAAATCTGACGCACTACGCTTGTCCACCCCTTCGTCCGAAAAAATAAATTTTTCCGTCCTCACGGTTTTCAAATTTGAATAGCAGGTTTTTTTATGAGAAATGGTTTTGTCAGCGATGAACAATATCAGCACTCATTGGCCGTTTTTAAAGAGCTTCTTGATGCCGATGTTTATGAAAGCGGTAATAAAAAAATTATCGAAAAGTTCGAATCGGCTTTAGATATTTGTTTGGCTTATGAACGTCAATGCTCTAGTCAGGATTTACATAAGTCTCTCATAAGTTCTTATTCAGTATTGCAGCCCAAGCGGGCTGCTTATCCGATTATATCCATATATTGAAAAGTAAAAGGTAAATATTATGAGACTCTTTATTGCTGAAAAACCATCTTTAGCTAAAGCCATTTTCGAAGGATTAGGTGGCAACCCTGCTACTGAAAAGAAAAATGGTTGTTATGAACATGGAACTGATGTTGTCACGTGGTGTTTTGGTCATATGCTTGAGCTTTATGATCCTCAAGACTATGACGTGAAATACGCCACCTGGCGTTTTGATGACC
Organism: Escherichia sp. SCLE84; assembly: GCF_012584495.1. Classification (NCBI taxonomy): domain Bacteria; kingdom Pseudomonadati; phylum Pseudomonadota; class Gammaproteobacteria; order Enterobacterales; family Enterobacteriaceae; genus Escherichia; species Escherichia sp. SCLE84. Next base: position 44,290 of record NZ_CP051432.1, read on the forward strand.
TGCCGATCAAAACGCCCTGGCCGCCCAAGTACAAAATCAGAGCCGATGCACAGCAGCAAACTAACATCATCTTTTCTCTCATCGAGAAAGCGACCAGTATCGTTCATGCCGGAGACCCGGACGATGAAGGCTGCCTGTTGGTTGATGAAATTTTGGATTACGCAAAAAATACAAAACCCGTTCAGCGCCTTCTCGTTGCAGATCTCAACCTCGCTCCCGTTCAGAAGGCTCTCGCCAATATGCAGCCTAACGAGAAATTCAGGGGCATGACAAATAGCGCTCTGGCACGCTCTCTATGCGATCAGGGATTCGGCTACAACCTTACGCGCGGCTGTACCCTTAAAGGGCAGGAGAAAGGCTTTCATGGCGTCCTGAATGTTGGTCGTGTGCAAAGCGCTGTTCTTGGGCTGGTTAACCAGAGAACTCTGGCTAACCAGAACCACACAGAAAGCTTTTATTATGATGTTCAAGCGGCATTGTCGATGAACGGGCATCTCTTAAAGGCCAAATATCAAGTCGCTGAAGGTGATGAAAAGGATGAAAAAAATCGTCTGATCTCTGAGGCTCAGGCGAAGGCGGTTGTTGAGCATGTCACGGGTAAAAAAGCTGTTATTTCTGAAACGGCCACCAAACCCGAACACACTAAACCGCCTATGCCGCTGAACCTTTCGACACTGCAACAAATCTGCGCAAGACGTTTCGGTTATAAGGCAAAAGAAACGCTCGATATCATGCAAGGTCTTTACGAAACTCATAAGCTTTTGACCTATCCGCGAACAGATAACCGCTATCTGTCTGACGAGCATTTCACTCAGGCTGGCGATATTGCCGACGCTATCGGCGCGACGTTACCAGAGCTGGCGACCGCGACCGCTGGCATGGATAAAACGCAAAAACATAAAGCTTTTAACGCAAGCAAAATTGAGGCTCACCACGCTATTATCCCGACCACTAAAAGCGGGAAAGGCGTTCAGCTTAATGAGAAAGAACGCAATGTATACAGCATTGTTGCTACTCACTTTATCGGTCTCTTCTATCCTGACGCCATACGCAACAAAACCAAGACGTACTTCAGTATTGAAGATCATGTGTTCACTGCAACTCAAAGTGTTCTTGTGCAGAAGGGTTGGGAAGTCCTGGGTAAAGATACCGAAGAAGACAATGCGCAGGATGAGGAAGTACAAACCGGCTTTGATTTATCCATGCTACAGGTCAATGATGATGGTGTGTGTGAGTCTGCAAGCATCGATAAGAAAGCAACGACTCATCCTCGCTACTTCACGGATTCAACGTTACTTGCTGCAATGACCAGAGCAGCAAAATTTATTGATGACCCGGACTTAAGAAAGGCTCTGGAAGCCAAAGATGAAGGAAGCAGCGATCAGGGCAGCATCGGAACTGAAGCGACCCGCGCTGGCATCCTTGAAAAGCTTGCAGCTAATACAGGGTTAGTTTCTATCGAGAAAGAGAAAGGCTATACGGAACTGGTCTGGAAAACGACAAAACAAGGTCAGGAGTTTTGTGC
>NZ_CP051433.1:0-96595 GCF_012584495.1 Escherichia sp. SCLE84
GTGACTGATCTTCAACAAACGTATTACCGCCAGGTAAAGAACCCGAATCCGGTATTTACACCCCGTAAAGGTGCCGGAACGCTGAAGTTCTGCGAAAAACTGATGGAAAAGGCGGTGGGCTTCACCTCCCGTTTTGATTTCGCTATTCATGTGGCGCATGCCCGTTCCCGTGGTTTGCGTCGGCGCATGCCACCGGTGCTGCGTCGACGGGCTATTGATGCGCTCCTGCAGGGGCTGTGTTTCCACTATGACCCGCTGGCCAACCGCGTCCAGTGCTCCATCACCACGCTGGCCATTGAGTGCGGACTGGCGACGGAGTCTGCTGCCGGAAAACTCTCCATTACCCGTGCCACCCGTGCCCTGACGTTCCTGTCAGAGCTGGGACTGATTACCTACCAGACGGAATATGACCCGCTTATCGGGTGCTACATTCCGACCGACATCACGTTCACACTGGCTCTGTTTGCTGCCCTTGATGTGTCTGAGGATGCAGTGGCAGCTGCGCGCCGCAGTCGTGTTGAATGGGAAAACAAACAGCGCAAAAAGCAGGGGCTGGATACCCTGGGTATGGATGAGCTGATAGCGAAAGCCTGGCGTTTTGTGCGTGAGCGTTTCCGCAGTTACCAGACAGAACTTAAGTCCCGTGGAATAAAACGTGCCCGTGCGCATCGTGATGCGAACAGGGAACGTCAGGATATCGTCACCCTGGTGAAACGGCAGCTGACGCGTGAAATCTCGGAAGGGCGCTTCACTGCCAGTCGTGAGGCGGTAAAACGTGAAGTGGAGCGTCGTGTGAAGGAGCGCATGATTCTGTCACGTAACCGCAATTACAGCCGGCTGGCCACCGCTTCCCCCTGAAAGTGACCTCCTCAGAATAATCCGGCCTGCGCCGGAGGCATCCGCACGTCTGAAGCCCGCCAGTGCACAAAAAAACAGCGCCACATACAAAAAACAACCTCATCATCCACCTTCAGGTGCATCCGGTCCCCCCTGTTTTCGATACAAAATACGCCTCACTGACGGGGAATTTTGCTTATCCACATATAACTGCAAGGGACTTCCCCATAAGATTACAACCGTTCATGTCATAAAGCGCCAGTCGGCAGCCTTACAGGGTGCAATGTATCTTTTAAACACCTGTTTATATCTCCTTTAAACTACTTAATTACATTCATTTAAAAAGAGAACCTATTCACTGCCTGTCCTGTGGACAGACAGATATGCACCTCCCACCGCAAGCGGCGGGCCCCGACCAGAACCACTTTAGTTACAACACACAAAAACAACCTCCTGAAAAACCCCGGTCCTGCGCAGAATCGAAACCACAAAGCCCTCCTTCATAACTGAAAAGCGCCGCCGCCCCCGCCCAAAGGGCGGGAACAACATCGCTTTTAATTATGAATGTTGTAACTAATAGTCGTCATCGCTGTCAGTCTTCTCGCTGGAAGTATTGAGTACACGCTCGTAAGCGGCCCTGACGGCCCGCTAACGCGGAGATACGCCCCGACTTCGGGTAAACCCTCGTCGGGACCACTCCGACCGCGCACAGAAGCTCTGTTGTGGCTGAAAGCGGATATGGCTTAGCAGGACTGAGGATGGGTAAGGTGATATCTATCAATCCGTACCGGCTTACGCCGGGCTTCGGCGGTTTTACTCCGGTATCATATGCAACAACGGAGTACCGCCTTCCATGCCGCTGACGCGGCATCAGAATAATACAAACAGCATTTAATGCATTTGCAAAAGTGTGAGTAATAAAGACTTGTTAAGTGGTCGTTTCAGGGATATCGTTAAGACTTGTTAAACAGTCTCAAAGGTGCGTTATGCCTAACATCATTCTGTCTGACACCAGTGCAAGTGTCAGTGAACTGAAAAAAAATCCTATGGCTACAGTCAGTGCCGGAGATGGTTACCCTGTCGCCATTCTTAACCGGAATCAGCCGGCATTCTACTGTGTGCCTGCTGAACTGTATGAAAGGATGCTTGATGCTCTGGATGACCAGGAACTGGTGAAACTGGTTACTGAACGCAGCAATCAGCCACTGCATGATGTGGACCTAGACAGTTATTTATGACTTATACGGTAAAATTCAGGGATGATGCGCTCAAGGAATGGCTGAAACTGGATAAGACCATTCAACAACAGTTTGTGAAAAAACTAAAAAAATGCAGCGAAAATCCTCATATACCGTCAGCAAAACTAAGAGGGCTAAAGGATTGCTACAAAATTAAACTACGTGCATCGGGATTTCGTCTGGTTTATCAGGTGATTGACGATATGTTAATTATTGCGGTTGTTGCGGTAGGAAAACGAGAACGTAGTAACGTTTATAATCTCGCCAGTGAGAGAATGAGATAGTAACATATAAATAGCCTTTCCCGCAGATAACTCTCAGAATTGTTATTTTCTCTGTGGACCAGTCTACTCGCCTGAGGCAGGAGAAGAAAAGTTTTGTTGAGAGTATGATTTTACCTGCCGGGATGAGTCCCGGGGGATTTATATCATCAGACAAACTGGAACGGAGAGACATGTTTTATGACAATACTCGTGACGGCACAGACTCAACTCATAGTTGGTGAGGCTAGGGGTCAGTGAACCGCCCCGATTTTCCTGGAGAGTGTTTTATCTGTGAACTCAGGCTGCCAGATCATTGTTTCCGATGGAAGCATAATGAGCTTTTTCTGCTTCTGCCGGAGGAGTATGGCCCAGCCTTCCCAGCAATCGTCGATTGTTATACCAGTCCACCCACGTGAGTGTGGCCAGTTCCACTTCTGCACGGTTTTTCCAGCTCTTACGGTGTATTACCTCCGCTTTGTAAAGACCATTGATGCTCTCAGCCATCGCGTTGTCATACGAGTCGCCTGTGCTCCCTGTTGATGCCAGTAATCCGGCTTCCTTAAGCCGCTGCGTGTAGGCCAGCGATACATACTGAGAGCCTTTATCGCTGTGATGGATGGTGCCAGACGGACGGCGGGCCCACAACGCCTGCTCAAGTGCATCCAGCACCAATGTCGTTTCCATGGACGATGAGACCCGCCATCCCACGATATATCCGGCAAACACATCAATGATGAACGCCACATAGACGACCCCCTGCCATGTGCTGACGTAAGTAGAATCAGCCACCCACAACTGGTCAGGACGTTCTGCCACGAACTGACGGTTTACGCGGTCGCCTGCGACAACGGCTTTCCGGCTGATGGTCGTACGGACCTTTTTACCACGGAGAACACCGGCAAGTCCCATAACCGCCATGAGACGTGCCACAGTGCATCTGGCCACTCTGATACCTTCCCGTAACAACTGACGCCAGACTTTACGCACACCGTATACCTTGTGATTTTCATCGTATACGCGCTGTATCTCTTTCTTCAGCCAGTCATCGCGCTGCGCACGGGCACTGCGTTTATCCGGATGATGTCGCTGTTGCTGACAGTGGTAATACGTTGACGGGGCAATATGCAGTTCACTGCATACCGGTCCGACCCCGTACTGCTCACGCAGCTTATCCAGCAGTGGCATTATTTTTTCCAGAGGCGGTCGAACTCCGCCTTCGCAAAATAAGCGGAAGCCTGGCGAAGGATATCGTTACTGCGGCGCAGTTCACGATTTTCACGTTCCAGCTCTTTCAGACGCTGACGTTCAGCGGTGGTGAGTCCACCATCACCGCCCCCGGTATCCCGCTCATGCTGGCGAACCCAGACACGCAGAGTCTCTGGCGTACAGCCAATCTTTGGAGCAATGGAACAAATTGCCGCCCATTGTGAGTGATATTCGCCCTGACTTTCCAGAACCATACGAACTGCCCGTTGACGGACTTCGGGGGAAAAACGAGTATTTTTAGTCATCCTGTTTACCTCTTTCTCAGGAAGTTTAGTCTCCAGGATTTCCGGGGCGGTTCAGATCGTGACATTGACAAACTTTGTGAGCTAACGTTGCCATAGGCACCATATTTCCCTGGAGGAAACAGAATCCGCAAAGCGTTCGTTGTGGCATCACAATCCATCCATTGCCTTTCAACTGTTATATCTGGCTACTATGATGTTGTCCTGACATTACAGCAGAGTTCCGGATTGAACGATAAAACATCGCCAGGGAACTTCTACTGCATGCCATCTACAAAACACTTTTGGCATACAACATGAGAACTATCCCACACAAAGGCATCAGAATACTCCCCCCTGAATTAATAAGAAATATTAATCAATATCGCATCTGTATGCTTTATCCTTCCCGGTACCAGGCATACTTTAAAAAATAAAAAACATGATAAAAAACTACCGCTCCTCCTTTTTTTTGCTGAGTTCCCGCTGAAGAATCCATAATGAACATGATGTTTTTGTTATCTGCATCATAACAAACTCACCAAATGCTAAACATTTGTCTGAAAAATAGTTACAATCATAAAAATGTTAGAGACACCCCTCTAACAGATTAACAACAATAATACTTTTCCTAACATACTGGAGCTTATATGAATAAAGTATATTCTCTTAAATACAGTCATATTACCGGAGGATTAATCGCAGTATCTGAATTAACGCGCAGAATAACGACAGGATCCAGAAAAAAACCATTTCCTATTATTTCATTATCCCTGATTGGTGTAATAACCCCCTCAGTTGCATCTCAAATGGACCTTACAAATTTTTATTCGCAGGATTTCTTCGATTTTGCACAAAATAAAGGAGCATTCAAACCAGGAGCAAAAAACATCACTATTCTGAAAAAAGATGGCTCTACCCTTGAATTACCAGATGTACCATTCCCTGATTTTTCATCTGTATCGAATAAGGGGTCAACTACTGCAATTGGTGGTTCATATACTGTTACTGCAACCCACAATAATATATCTCATCACTCTATATCAACCCAGGGATTTGGACAAACAAACTATTCATATATAGACAGAATGAGTAAAGGTGACTTTGCAGTAACTCGAGTTAACAAATTTATTGTTGAAGGCATTGGAGATATAGAAAGCGCGGACATTAATTTGTCACAAAGTGAAGCTCTTGAAAAATACGGGGTTATGTATAAAGGCAAAAAACAACTAATAGGATTCAGAGCTGGAGCGGGCAGCCTCATTTTTGAGAAAAATGGAAAATTAACAAATAATCAAAATGTCAGCTACGCACCGGATATCAGAAATGGTTCTTTTGTACTGATTGATGGCTGGGAAGGAGAACGCATCACCACCAATAATCTTTTTGATGAATTTAAAAACAGAACTACTGGTGGTGACAGTGGGTCTTCTCTTTTTGTATACGATAATGAAAAGAATAAATGGGTTATTCTTGGTACATTATTTGGTGAATATCATTACAGCAATGGGCAGATCCGTTCTGCATTCAACAAATATGACCAGTCTCTGGTAAACAAGTTGAAAGATTATTTTACTCAACAGATAAACCTGTCAGGTAAAAGCGCAGTCATAAAAAATGACAATATAACTATCAACTCCTCATCTGACAGTATTAAAGTTGTTAACCAGCTCAAGAATAATAAGACTGTGCAAATGGATTTATCTTTTAACGGTGGTGGAACTATAAATCTTGAACAGGATTTGCATACAGGTTCTGGAGGGCTTATTTTTGATGATTCCAGTGTATATGAAATAAACGGAAATAATTACTCATACAAAGGTGCTGGTATTAACACCGGAAATAGCTCTGTTGTTAACTGGAATGTAAAAGGAATTAAAGGTAATGATCTCCACAAAATAGGTGAGGGCACACTTAATATAAAAGCAATGCAGGATGGGAATTTAAAGATCGGTGACGGCAAAGTTGTTTTGCAGGCTGAAAAATCATTTGATAACATTTATATAACCAGCGGAAAAGCAACGGTCGTTATCGATAAAAACAATGCATTAAATAATGAAAATGAGTTCAGTGGGCTCTACTTTTCTAAAAATGGAGGAGTGCTGGACCTGAATGGATACGATCAATTCTTTAAAAAAATAGCTGCAACCGACAATGGTGCTACAATAACAAACACATCAGAAAAAACAGCCACCTTATCTTTATCCAGTACATCCGACTATCTTTACCATGGGAATATCAGTAATAATATTCAGATACGCCATGAACATACAGGTAAGAAGAGTGATTCACTACTCATTCTTGACGGAGATATAAATATAAATAATGACATACATATTAAAAATGCGCAGGTTGTGATGCAGGGACATGCCACATCCCATACTGTTGTAAAAAATCAGGCATGTGGTTTACCATCTTTTTTATGTCCGGTTACAACAACCGCCCACTTATCCAATCTTGAAAAAAATGATGCATTAAAAAATGGGGTTGCGTATAAAGCAAATAACCAGTCAGCATCATTTGAACAACCAGACTGGGAAGATCGCCAGTTCTCATTCAGAACCATGATTCTGGATAATTCGGTTTTTACAACCTCTCGTAACTCTTTTCTGAAAGGAGATATTATCTCATCAGGCTCTGATATCTATTTTGGAAGCAAGAATGATGTATATATTGACACTCTCGCTGGTGAGAATATTACCGGGAATGGATTCAGCTTTAGCCAGAATATTAAAAAAGGCGTATCTGCGGGTGATTCCGGTTTTAGCGGAGGGATTTACTCTACTGATGGTAGTATCAGGATTGGTGATAAAGCAAATGTCACCCTGACTAAATCCAGTTCAATGAATAATACAACTCTGACTATCGAGAAAGGTGGTTTAATAAATGCTCAGGGTGGCCTGTTCACCAGTAAAGAATCACTGATTGCGGGACAGATGAACCTGACCGGTAAACCCGATCTAAATACAACCACCTGGTCGCCATCTATTTATTTAGGTATCGGTGGCTACAGACTGACTGAAGATGGCGCTCAATTCACAGCCAGAAACCAGGCATCTGTAATTGCTGATATTTATTCTGATAAAGCGGCAAATATCTCGCTTGGTAGGGAAATCAATGCTGAAAGTAAGAACACTCCTGCTTACTCATCATTTGCCATATCATTATTGAATGGATTTGACACCTCACTGGAAGGAAAAATTAACGCCTCAAAATCAACTCTATCCATGAATGATGCATTGTGGAAAGTAACAGGCAATTCATCACTGAAAAAAGTAAGTTACAATGGAAGCATGACTTTATTTACTGGTGAAAACAATAAAACGTTTAGCACTCTGACCGTTGATGAACTTACTGCAAATAAATCAGCATTTGTCATGCGAACTGATATGACTAACTCAGATAAGTTAGTTGTAAATAGTAAAGTAGAAGGTCAGGATAATATCCTTCTGGTTAATTTCCTGCAGAAGAATGGTGACAACAAGAAACTGAATATTGACCTGGTCAGTACTCCTGGTGGTACAGATAAAAACACTTTTAAGGCGAGTACACAGAGTATCGGTTTCAGTGATGTAACCCCTGTAATTGAGCAACGTGATGCAGAGAATAAAACAACCTGGACCCTGACTGGCTATAAGACTGTTGCCAATAATGATGCCACTAAAAAAGCCACATCCCTGATGTCCGGTAGCTATAAAGCGTTTTTAAGCGAAGTGAACAATCTGAATAAACGTATGGGTGACCTGCGTGACATCAATGGTGAAGCTGGCGCATGGGCACGCATCATGAGCGGAACCGGCTCTGCCGGTGGTGGTTTCAGTGACAACTACACACATGTTCAGGTCGGTGTCGACAAAAAACATGAGCTGGATGGACTGGATTTGTTTACCGGTTTTACTGTCACACACACTGACAGCAGTGCCTCCGCCGATGTTTTCAGCGGTAAAACGAAGTCTGTGGGGGCAGGCCTGTATGCATCCGCCATGTTTGATTCCGGTGCCTATATCGACCTGATTGGTAAGTATGTTCACCATGATAATGAGTACACGGCAACCTTTGCCGGACTCGGAACCCGTGATTATAGTACGCATTCATGGTATGCCGGTGCTGAAGCAGGCTACCGCTATCATGTCACTGAGGATACCTGGATTGAGCCACAGGCTGAGCTGGTTTACGGTGCTGTATCCGGTAAACAGTTTGCATGGAAGGACCAGGGGATGCATCTTTCCATGAAGGACAAAGACTACAATCCGCTGATTGGTCGTACCGGTGTGGATGTGGGTAAATCCTTCTCTGGTAAGGACTGGAAAGTGACAGCCCGTGCCGGTCTGGGCTACCAGTTCGACCTGCTGGCTAACGGCGAAACCGTATTACGGGACGCATCTGGTGAAAAACGCATCAAAGGTGAAAAGGACAGCCGTATGCTGATGTCCGTTGGCCTGAATGCAGAAATCAGGGACAACGTCCGCTTTGGACTGGAGTTTGAGAAATCCGCCTTTGGTAAGTACAACGTTGATAATGCTGTCAACGCTAACTTCCGTTACTCGTTCTGATACTCCGTATTCAAAAGGGCCTGCGGGCCCTTTACGCTCAGAACCTGCCGCCCTGATATGTCTGAGAGACATTTCAGGGATGTCAGTCGACTGGTTTACTTAACTGCGATGACTAAAGCTGGCAGTAATGTCGGCTTTTTTACGGCCACATAAGTCTTCCTCTCATCCGGAACTGTGATACAAATCCTGCATACAGGATTGATCGCCGGTTCCCACAAATGGCACATCTTCAGTAAGATAGCGAAGGTTACATTCCCCCGTCATGTGTGGCACTGTAGTGGCACACTAAATTTGGCCACCTGATGAAAGGTGATATTCTCACCACAACACAAAACAGGTGACTTAATGAACAAGAAAACCAAACGAACCTTCACCCCTGAGTTCAGGCTGGAATGTGCACAGCTGATTGTTGATAAGGGCTACTCATATCGACAGGCCAGTGAAGCGATGAATGTCGGTTCAACCACGCTTGAGAGCTGGGTACGCCAGCTCAGGCGAGAGCGCCATGGTATTACGCCCTCTGCCACACCCATTACTCCAGACCAGCAACGTATCCGCGAGCTGGAAAAGCAAGTTCGCCGTCTGGAGGAACAAAATACGATATTAAAAAAGGCTACTGTAGATTCAATCTGTCAATGCAACACCCCTTTCAATTATCTCTTTCGGTGTTTTGAACTTCAGTGTCTTTCTCGGTCTGTTGTTTAGCTGAGCAGCAACCAGATCTAGTTCATGTTGAGTATATTGGGCAAGACATGTCTTTTTAGGAAAGTACTGCCGAATTAGCCCATTTGTGTTCTCATTTGTTCCCCGCTGCCAAGGACTCTGAGGATCGCAGAAGTAAACTTTAACGCCGGTGCTGACAGTAAATTCCAGATGTCTGGCCAGTTCCATTCCTCTGTCCCATGTCAGTGATTTTCTGAGTTCTGACGGTAAACTCAGGAATTTGTCGGTAAGAGCCTGATTTACTGAGACAGAATCTTTGCCCCTGAGTCTAAGGATGATCGTATAACGTGATTTTCGGTCTACAAGTGTGGCTATATGAGAGTTTTTTGTACCTGAGACTAAATCGCCCTCCCAATGTCCCAGAGAGCGTCTGTTATCGATATTTCGGGAACGTTCGTGAATTGGTGTTCCGTTCACTATGTTAATCGTACCTCTTTCGCCTTTGCGGGTATGACGCCTGCCATGGCGAAGGCTATGCGACCGTCGCAGATGCTGTATATTCAGGTGGTGTAGCGCTTCACGGCTACGAAAGTACAGCGTTTTATAAATTGTCTCAGGTGATATTCGCAGCGTTTTTTGACGTGGTTTTGTTCGCCTTAACCATCCTGATATTTGCTCTGGAGACCATTTCATCTCCAGCTTTTCCAGAACAAGCTTTCGCAATGGTAAATTTTGATCCAGTAAGCACGGTTTTGGCCTTTTCGCCATTCTGTTGGCTCGGTTATTAGCATCAACAGCTTTGTAATAGCGTCTGCCCCGATTACGCTGAACTTCACGTGAGATCGTCGAAGGACTGCGATTCAGCGCAGTAGCTATCGCACGAATGCTCATTTTGGCTGACAAACCAGCTCGTATCTCCTCGCGCTCAGACAGTGTCAGGTGAGCTACAGCCCGCTTACGCTCATGGGGTTTTATGCCGCCAGTATCCCTTAACATAGTGAAGATCGTTCCGGGTTTTGAACCCAGGATATTCGCTATTTCACTGAAGCCTGTTCCGTTCTTCCATAGTTCAAAAACAGAGGCTTTTTCCTCTGCTGTAAATGTTCGTCTCATTCAAAAAACCTCCGCAACCCCATGTTTTCACATAACTGTTGCGTTGACCAATTGAATCTACAGTAGCCTTTTTTAATATTTCATTCTCCATTTCAATGCGTTGTAGCTTTTTCCTCAGCTCACGTATTTCGATTTGTTCTGGTGTTATCGGAGAGGCTTTTGGTGTTTTGCCCTGACGCTCATCACGCAGTTGTTTGACCCATCTTGTCATTGTGGAAAGGCCAACATCCATAGCTTTGGCGGCATCTGCCACCGTGTAGTTCTGGTCAACAACCAGTTGAGCGGATTCGCGTTTAAACTCTGCGCTGAAATTTCTTTTTTTCATTGGAGCACCTGTGTTGTTCTGAGGTGAGCATATCACCTCTGTTCAGGTGGCCAAATTCAGTAAACCACTTCAAGGATGCGCCTGAAGGAGATGAAATGACGAAAGTAAAAAGTGTTCCGTTCAGCCAGGTAAAGCAAAAACTGCTTAATACTCCAGAAGCTGTTAAAGGGTATGAAGATGCTGACAAAGAACTGGAGATGGTAGAAATGTTATACGAAATGAGAGAAAAAGCGGGGTTAACAAAGTCTGCGCTGGCCGAACGAATGGGATTACGCCCGTCAGCCATCAGCCGGCTGGAAAGTAATCCTTATCAGACTGATATCCCGCGCGTTTTTCTTCAGCCCGTCCACATTCAGCCCCGCTATGGCACGCCGGTATACCATCCGACCGCCACACAGCACGCATTCGAGCGGGTCACGACTCAGGAACTGTTTCACCATTTGTGCATAGCACACATTCGCCACCGGTTCTGGCATACTTTATGTGCAGGCATAACGGTGCTCTCCCTGAATTTGTGAAAGAATCAGTAGTTCACATCACGCTATGCCTGTCTCCTTTTTCTGGGGATTCCTCAGGATGATGGTGATTATCCGTTATGCCTGAGTAGTACTGATTTTATTTTTCTCAGGAGTAATTAAAAATGAACAGAATTTATTCTCTTCGCTACAGCGCTGTGGCCCGGGGCTTTATTGCCGTATCTGAGTTTGCTAGGAAATGTGTTCATAAGTCTGTCAGACGTCTGTGTTTCCCGGTTTTATTACTGATCCCGGTACTATTCTCTGCAGGAAGTCTTGCGGGAACGGTCAATAATGAACTCGGGTATCAGTTATTTCGTGATTTTGCTGAAAATAAGGGGATGTTCCGCCCGGGGGCAACGAATATCGCTATTTATAATAAGCAGGGAGAATTTGTCGGTACGCTGGATAAGGCAGCTATGCCTGATTTCAGTGCTGTGGATTCGGAAATCGGTGTGGCGACACTGATAAACCCGCAGTATATCGCCAGCGTGAAACATAACGGGGGATATACAAACGTTAGCTTTGGTGATGGTGAAAACCGTTACAATATCGTGGACCGGAATAATGCGCCGTCACTGGATTTTCATGCCCCCCGGCTGGGTAAACTGGTGACAGAGGTTGCCCCTACTGCGGTGACGGCGCAGGGGGCAGTGGCTGGCGCATATCTGGATAAGGAGCGCTATCCTGTTTTTTATCGTCTGGGGTCTGGTACTCAGTATATTAAGGACAGTAACGGACAGCTGACAAAAATGGGAGGTGCATATTCCTGGCTGACCGGCGGGACTGTCGGTAGCCTGTCATCCTATCAGAATGGAGAAATGATTAGCACCAGTTCAGGTCTGGTTTTTGATTACAAACTTAATGGTGCAATGCCCATTTATGGCGAGGCCGGTGACAGCGGTTCGCCTTTATTTGCTTTTGATACTGTTCAGAATAAATGGGTGCTGGTCGGTGTTCTTACTGCGGGGAATGGCGCGGGGGGCAGGGGAAATAACTGGGCTGTTATTCCACTGGATTTTATCGGGCAGAAATTTAATGAAGACAATGATGCCCCGGTCACGTTCAGAACATCGGAAGGTGGTGCACTGGAGTGGAGCTTTAACAGCAGTACCGGAGCTGGTGCGCTGACACAGGGAACCACCACATATGCCATGCACGGGCAGCAGGGAAATGACCTGAATGCTGGTAAGAACCTGATATTTCAGGGGCAGAATGGTCAGATTAACCTTAAGGATTCGGTTTCTCAGGGGGCGGGTTCCCTGACGTTCCGTGATAATTACACAGTAACAACCTCTAACGGAAGTACCTGGACCGGTGCCGGTATTGTTGTGGACAACGGGGTGTCCGTAAACTGGCAGGTTAATGGTGTTAAGGGCGATAACCTGCATAAAATTGGTGAAGGTACGCTGACGGTACAGGGTACAGGTATTAATGAAGGTGGCCTGAAGGTCGGGGACGGAAAGGTTGTACTGAACCAGCAGGCGGACAATAAAGGACAGGTGCAGGCGTTCAGCAGTGTTAATATTGCCAGTGGCCGGCCGACCGTGGTACTGACTGATGAGCGGCAGGTAAATCCGGATACCGTCTCATGGGGATATCGTGGGGGCACACTGGATGTTAATGGTAACAGTCTGACGTTTCATCAGTTGAAGGCGGCAGATTATGGTGCCGTGCTGGCGAATAACGTTGATAAACGGGCCACTATCACGCTGGACTATGCCCTGCGGGCTGACAAAGTAGCACTGAATGGCTGGTCGGAATCAGGTAAAGGAACTGCCGGAAATTTATATAAATACAATAACCCGTACACAAATACGACGGATTACTTCATCCTGAAGCAGAGCACCTATGGTTATTTCCCCACGGACCAGAGCAGCAACGCCACCTGGGAGTTTGTGGGGCACAGTCAGGGGGATGCACAGAAACTGGTAGCTGACCGTTTCAATACTGCAGGGTATCTGTTTCACGGACAACTGAAAGGCAATCTGAATGTGGACAATCGCCTGCCTGAAGGCGTTACCGGTGCTCTGGTGATGGACGGAGCTGCGGATATCTCCGGTACATTCACCCAGGAAAACGGGCGTCTGACGCTGCAGGGGCATCCGGTTATCCATGCATACAATACTCAGTCTGTGGCTGACAAACTGGCTGCCAGTGGAGACCATTCGGTTCTGACTCAGCCTACGTCATTCAGTCAGGAGGACTGGGAGAACCGCAGTTTTACCTTTGACAGGCTGTCACTGAAGAACACTGATTTTGGTCTTGGTCGCAATGCCACACTGAACACAACCATCCAGGCAGATAACTCCAGCGTCACGCTGGGCGACAGCCGGGTATTTATCGACAAAAACGATGGCCAGGGAACAGCCTTTACCCTTGAAGAAGGCACATCTGTTGCAACTAAAGATGCAGATAAAAGTGTCTTCAACGGCACCGTCAACCTGGATAATCAGTCAGTGCTGAATATCAATGATATATTCAATGGCGGAATACAGGCGAACAACAGTACCGTGAATATCTCCTCAGACAGTGCCGTTCTGGGGAACTCAACACTGACCAGTACCGCCCTGAATCTGAACAAGGGAGCAAATGCTCTGGCCAGTCAGAGTTTTGTTTCTGACGGTCCAGTGAATATTTCTGATGCCACCCTGAGTCTGAACAGCCGTCCTGATGAGGTATCTCACACACTTTTACCTGTATACGATTATGCCGGTTCATGGAACCTGAAGGGAGACGATGCCCGCCTGAACGTGGGGCCGTACAGTATGTTGTCAGGTAATATCAATGTTCAGGATAAAGGGACTGTCACCCTCGGAGGGGAAGGGGAACTGAGTCCTGACCTGACTCTTCAGAATCAGATGTTGTACAGCCTGTTTAACGGGTACCGCAATATCTGGAGCGGGAGCCTGAATGCACCGGATGCCACCGTCAGCATGACAGACACCAAGTGGTCGATGAACGGAAACTCCACGGCAGGAAATATGAAACTTAACCGGACAATAGTCGGTTTTAACGGGGGAACATCACCGTTCACGACACTGACAACAGATAATCTGGACGCGGTTCAGTCAGCATTTGTCATGCGTACAGACCTTAACAAGGCAGACAAACTGGTGATAAACAAGTCGGCAACAGGTCATGACAACAGCATCTGGGTTAACTTCCTGAAAAAACCTTCTAACAAGGACACGCTTGATATTCCACTGGTCAGCGCACCTGAAGCGACAGCTGATAATCTGTTCAGGGCATCAACACGGGTTGTGGGATTCAGTGATGTCACCCCCATCCTTAGTGTCAGAAAAGAGGACGGGAAAAAAGAGTGGGTCCTCGATGGTTACCAGGTTGCACGTAACGACGGCCAGGGTAAGGCTGCCGCCACATTCATGCACATCAGCTATAACAACTTCATCACTGAAGTTAACAACCTGAACAAACGCATGGGCGATTTGAGGGATATTAATGGCGAAGCCGGTACGTGGGTGCGTCTGCTGAACGGTTCCGGCTCTGCTGATGGCGGTTTCACTGACCACTATACCCTGCTGCAGATGGGGGCTGACCGTAAGCACGAACTGGGAAGTATGGACCTGTTTACCGGCGTGATGGCCACCTACACTGACACAGATGCGTCAGCAGACCTGTACAGCGGTAAAACAAAATCATGGGGTGGTGGTTTCTATGCCAGTGGTCTGTTCCGGTCCGGCGCTTACTTTGATGTGATTGCCAAATATATTCACAATGAAAACAAATATGACCTGAACTTTGCCGGAGCTGGTAAACAGAACTTCCGCAGCCATTCACTGTATGCAGGTGCAGAAGTCGGATACCGTTATCATCTGACAGATACGACGTTTGTTGAACCTCAGGCGGAACTGGTCTGGGGAAGACTGCAGGGCCAAACATTTAACTGGAACGACAGTGGAATGGATGTCTCAATGCGTCGTAACAGCGTTAATCCTCTGGTAGGCAGAACCGGCGTTGTTTCCGGTAAAACCTTCAGTGGTAAGGACTGGAGTCTGACAGCCCGTGCCGGCCTGCATTATGAGTTCGATCTGACGGACAGTGCTGATGTTCATCTGAAGGATGCAGCGGGAGAACATCAGATTAATGGCAGAAAAGACAGTCGTATGCTTTACGGTGTGGGGTTAAATGCCCGGTTTGGCGACAATACGCGTCTGGGGCTGGAAGTTGAACGCTCTGCATTTGGTAAATACAACACAGATGATGCGATAAACGCTAATATTCGTTATTCATTCTGATGCTGTGCAGCAAAGGGACTATTGCTTTGTCCCTTTGCTGCGATTATCTGATTACGGTACAGTAGAAGAAATAATCTTTCTAACTCCTGAACACATCTCTGGAGATTTATGTCAGTTTTGCAAGTGTTACATATTCCGGACGAGCGGCTTCGCAAAGTTGCTAAACCGGTAGAAGAAGTGAATGCAGAAATTCAGCGTATCGTCGATGATATGTTCGAGACGATGTACGCAGAAAAAGTATTGGCCTGGCGGCAACCCAGGTTGATATCCATCAACGTATCATTGTAATTGATGTTTCGGAAAACCGTGACGAACGGCTGGTGTTAATCAATCCGGAGCTTTTAGAAAAAAGCGGCGAAACAGGCATTGAAGAAGGTTGCCTGTCAATCCCTGAACAACGAGCTTTAGTGCCACGCGCAGAGAAAGTTAAAATTCGCGCCCTGGACCGCGACGGTAAACCATTTGAACTGGAAGCAGACGGTCTGTTAGCCATCTGTATTGGGCTCCGTTTGGGAAACGGAAAATATTGTACGTTAAGGCTATTTTTTAATCAGGTTTAACCTCTTTATAGAGCGCCTGAATGCGACAAACTTGGGAAGTACTATAGCCTGTCACCTCTGCCGTTTCACGGATGCGCAGTTTCTTGACGTATAGGAAATTGAAAAACCAGTCGATACCATTGTCCACGCCTTATGCCACGTGAGCCTTTCTGCTTTTCCCACCACTCCGGTGGTTTCCCTCTCTCTATGGTCGATTTTTATACCGTAACAGGCTGTTTTTTATACTTTCACCGATTCCCGGGCACACTTAGCCTGTGTCAGGCCGGCATATACCTCAGTAGACTGATATCCCGCGCGTTTTTCTTCAGCCCTGATACATTCAGCCCCGCAATGGCCCGGCGGTATACCATCCGGCAGCCACACAGCACGCATTCGAACGGGTCACGACTCAGGAACTGTTTCACCATTTGTGCATAGCACACTTTCGCCACTGGTTCCGGTTTATCCATCCCCAGTGCACGGTACACCTGCGGCAGCTTCTCTCCACACACACGGTTGGCAAGGAACCCGAAGTACCTCACCATCTTAAAAAACTTCTCCGGGATGTGCTGTTTCAGCCTCGCGACCAGCTCACGCTGTGTCAGCGTTTCCGTCGCCGTTTCTCCCGTTTTGTGGTCCAGGTAACGGAAGCTCAGGCTTGCCCCTCCGTTGTAATGAGCCAGTCGGGAAGCCGCTATTGGTGGCTTCTTCAGATAACGACCCAGGTAGCGTGCCGTATTCCGCCCTCCGGCTGTCTTCTTCGACATGTACACATGCCAGTATTTTCCGCCGGATTTCAGCACCAGGCTTCTCCACTGTGATTCCGTCGTGATATGTGACAACGACTCCGGCATTGCCATCCCCTCTGACCACGCTTTCAGAAGCAGCTGCCGCATATTCCACATCCACCGTGAACGCATCGCGTCTTTCAGGAAGCTCAGCTTTTTCCACTGACCATGCTTATTCAGACCTCCACAGGTTACAGACACATGTACATGCGGATGCCAGTTGAGACGACGGCCATACGTGTGGATGGCGCAGAAGATACCGGGTTCCAGCCCCCGTTTTCGGGCGGCATACAGCAGATTCTCCACCGCCAGACGGCACACGTCATTCAGCAGCCAGCGGTTGCTTTCGAACACCGGCCACAGCGTGTCCGGCAGGGTGAAGACCAGATGTACCCAGTCGCAGTCAGGAAGACGATTCAGCTGTGTTGCTGTCCACAGGTCTGTGGCCTTCTTTCCGCAGGACGGGCAGGCACGGCTGCCGCATGAGTTGGTCAGGTACTTTACGTGCTGACAGTCCGGGTTATCACACCCGAACTCTTTTACACCCAGTATCCGTGTGCCGCAGGCCAGCATTTTGGTGACGGCTTCAACCTCGATATCGCGCAGACCGCCCGCATCCAGGAAGGACGTCCAGCACTGGTTGGCTGTGAACAGACGTTTCAGAGGGCGGGGAGTAAAACCGGACAACATGAGGATGGATTAAACCCCGGTATCCTGTAGCAGGGTAAGGGCTGCTGTATCGCCACGGCGCTTCAGGATGGAGGTCGTCACCATCGCAGGTGGTGGGTCCATGGGTTTGAGCATTTTCATCCAGTCCCATTCTCGTTGTGAGAGCTTCTCAGCACCAACAGAGAGCAGAACTGTATCGATACTTTTGCGGGTCAACATAAGGGGATGAGTCCTTAATAAAACAGGTCCTCAGAGCATACATATTCTGCGGGGCGTGCGGCAACAACAGGACGAACCGGGGCGGTTTTCAATTTGCAGCCGCCAGGCTGCCGTGGTTCAAAAAAACGGCCTCCGCAAAATAATGTTGCGGTAGGGATACCCGTTACCGGGTACCCCCGCACAGTTCCCGGCGTGCGCTATTCACGCACCGGGCTCCTGCCTTGGGTGTCTGGCGGTGAACCGCTCCACAGGCCATGGATGCAGAACCCGAACCTTCGGCAGCCATACGGCTGCCAGTCTGTTTGCTTTCGTCCATGTCGTATCATCCTGCTGCCTCCTGCGCCTCAGCGCCCGCAGCCAGAGGTCTGTTACGTATATCCTGAACTTCCGCATCATGGGATAGTTGCCCGGGACTGAGTGGTAGTTCAGGTATCCCTGAACCACTCTCCTGAGCCATTTTCCCTGTTCGGGGATTGACTAATGCCAGCGCTTTCGTAGTCCGTCCTTGATCGCTTTCAGTGTCGCCGTCATCCTATCCCGGCGTGTCTTTCGTATCAGCATGAACCTGCCACTACGATCTTTCCCACTGATATGCGTGAACCCGAGGAAGTTGAACGTTTCTGGTTTACCTTTTCCCCTGCTGGCGCGGTTTTCGGCTGCGAAGCGCCCGAACTCCATCAGTCGGGTTTTCTTCGGATGTACCGTGAGTCCGAACTCCTTGAGTCTGCGCTGCATGGCTATACGAAAGCGTTGAGCGTCGATTCGCTTGTCGAACCCGATGACTATGTCATCTGCGTATCTGACCATGACCACATTGCCTGTTGCATGGCGGCGTCGCCACTGATGCGCCCACAGATCGAAGACATAGTGGAGGTAGATGTTTGCCAGCAGCGGCGAGATAACCGCACCCTGTGGGGTGCCTTCCTCCGATGCCCGCCATTCTCCTTCCTCTGAGGTCCCGGCTGTGAGCCACTTTCGTATGAGCCTGATTACCCACTGGTCGCCGATTCTGTGTTCTATGAACCTGATTAGCCATTCATGGCTTACCTTGTCGAAGAACTGACTGATATCGGCATCCAGTACCCAGTTTACATTGGTCCGAACCAGCGCTGTGGCTAGTGCGTCCAGCGCATTGTGCTGGCTTCACCCGGGTCTAAACCCGTATGAAAACCCCATAAAATCATTTTCGTAGACTGCATTCAGGATCTTAACCAGCGCATACTGGACGATTTTGTCCTCCAGTGAGGCGATGCCGAGCGGGCGCTGTTTTCCATCCGCTTTCGGGATGTAGTGCCGCCTGCCGGCCTGAGCCCTGTAACTGCCCTGATGAAGCCTCCGGTGCAGATCTGCTATGTTGACCTTCAGGTTTTCGGCGTAGTCCTTCCACCTGACACCATCAACTCCGGCAGCCGCTTTCCTGCTCAGGGAGAGGAATGCGTTCTCCAGTGCCTCTGCTGTCAGGAGGTGGAACAATGCGGTAAACCGTTCTTTCTTCCGCTGCTTCGCAGCTTCCCGCACGCGTGACAGCCTCTGTGACATACTTTCCCGGCTCTGCGTCCGGCGCATGTGTGGCTGTTCCGCGTTTCCCTTGGCCCCGCTCCTTCGCTCCACTGACTCCGCTCCTTGCGGATTGTTCGCCAGCTTCGCAGCTACTATCACTCCCAGCTTAAAGCGCTCCCGGTTCCTGTATCCTCTGGCTTTTATTCTCAGCAGTCTGATCTTGCTGTTCAGCGCCTCTGCATTACCATTCGAGACACGATGACGCATCGCATTCAGTATTCCATATAACCGTTTTTTGATGGTTTTCGCTGCGTTTTTCATCATCGGCACATCACATTCAGACGCCAGCGATATCCACTGCAATCAGTCATTCCTGCGTTCTGTGCTCCAGGGGCGATCCCAGATATTTTTGGCCAGCTCTTTCAGTGTCCAGCACTGGCTTGTCTGCTGCATCTGTTCCCGCAGCCACATCAGCTTTTCCTGCCGGGACTCAGTCATCCATTTGTCGCTGTACTGCCACAGGAAGCGGGTACCTTTGGCCTGACGGCGGCTTTCAACCGGAAGACGGGGATGTTCATTCTGGCGGGTTTTATCCACCACCTCACCCAGCTGTTTCGCTACGTGGAAGCGGTCAAAGGCGATTTTATCAACTGCACACGGTAAGTGGATGCGCGCGGCTCTTATATAGCCCGCATTCATGTCCATTGAGAGCGTTTTAATGGCCTGCAGCTGTCCGTCAGTCAGGGTTCTGAGGTAACTGGCAAGACTTTCCTTACCTCGATCATCCGTTAAAGCCAGCGCCCGCCCGTCACGATCGGAGATCACCGTTATATAACGATGTCCTTTTTTAAAAGCGACCTCGTCCACATTCATATGCCGGGCTGCTAATGGCTTTTTTATCCGTGCAAGACCTCGTTTAACCGCGCGGCTCATAATGCCGTCAACGGCATTCCAGCTCAGTTTGAGTGGTTTCCTGACTGCATCAACAGTGCTGATTTTCAGCCATGAAAGCACGAATGATTCGGACAGCAGCGTATACCGGCTGCCGGGTCCCGCCCACGGAACAGGCAAAGTCTGGCATCCATGCTTCGGACACATAACACGGGGCACACTGGCTTCAACTATTGTGGCGAACTGGCAGGTATCGAGGTGGCGCCATTTACGATGCCGGTGATCGTGAACGGGGCAGGATTTCCCGCAGGCTGGACAGGTTAACTGAGTATTTTCAGCGATCCCGACAGTAACGGTAACAGAAGCGGCATTTTCATCGAGAGAAAGAGACTTTACCTGCCACGGAGCTGACAAGTTGAGGATATGTGCATAGAGGGACTTTTCGTCCATGGTGGTGACCTCTGGCGATTTAATACGCCATTATCATGCCTTCAGCCACCACAACAAGGGAAGACCCATAAATAACCGGTAACTGTCAGATCAGGTCTGAGCTAATACATGTATACATCAATCTGTTTTAACTTCTTTAGCAAACAGGTGTATCAAATAAACATCCGGATTAACTCTGTAATTATTTGAAAAATATAGTTCAAATTTTGATAGCATATTGATGCGCGAACTAATTCCTAGTCCAGTTTTATCCGGATGCCAGCCTTCGCCACCAAGCCTTATTGCTATTCTGTTTTGTGGATTGTTTTTACCTCTAAATATGTATGTTGCTTGTTGTCCGGGTACTTTTTCTGCACTAGAACTTACTATGACATATGATTTACCATCACTTTTTACATAACCTGTACCCAAAACATGGTTGTTCTGAGTGGATTCGTTGAGTTTTTCATTATCCATATTGATGCTAATTTCCAATTTTTTAGCTGCAGCTATCGTTGAATGTGTTAATAACGAAAATAGTAATAGCATCAATAGACTGTAGTTTTCTTTTAATAAGAAGCATTTCATTTACAAACTCCATTCAGGAAAGTTAGCGATTGTACTTTTGCGTGATGTCCTGTAAGGTTGTAACTGACCTTACAACTATCAGATGCTTCTCTTCCCCAAGTCGCATTTATTTCCTGTGTTCCATCGAGACCTGTGACATAAGCCTCGCCATTATCGCCAACAATAGATGTTGATTGCACCACTCCTTTTTCATCTTTAACTGCTAAAATTGTGCCAAAAGGTAGATGTTTTCCTTTTTTATTACTGATTTTAATGAGTGCGTTCACTCCGATACTGGTATTATATTTTGCCTTAACAATCGCCCCTGTAGTTGGGACTACTTTAATATCAGTTTGTTTAATGCTGCTATTATTTGGCAGCGAACTAGGATCTATTGATACTGTATTGTCCATATATGGCATTAGTGAACTAGAGAATGTATAACCTCTAAAATCAGTTTTTATACCAGGAAGTCCTAAAACGGTAGCCCCACTAACACCTTTTGCTTCAACTAAAGCCGTAGTATTGGAAATCCGCTGTCCAAATGTTATCCCTGATGAATGCGCTAAAATACCACCAGAGAGTGCTAAGCCAACTTCACGATGAGTGCTACTATAGTTATAGTTTGCACCAAGTGTTCCATACGTTCCGTTCCACGATGCATTAAAATAACTGAATTTTTTATATTTTGAGGCTTCCTGGATTTGCTCCCTTACTTGCCAGCTCATACGCCTGTCAAATGCCATGCCGTTGAAACCTATATCATGTGTTGTTTTATTATCAGACGATGAAGTCAATTGATAGTTTGCGTAAATCTCCTTATTTGTTAAGTCTTGTAGAGGAATATTTAACATTATGTTAAACAAGTCTTCATTATCGTTCTTTCCATATTTCTTAAAGGATGTTCGTGTATAGCTTAAGGATAGAGATGTACTTCCAATATCTTTTCCATACCAAACTGCAATTGAGTTGCTTCCATTTTTTTTCCAATAGTTATCATGATTATAACTTAAGTTAATCGCCCCCCAAGCGCCCAATGGTTGACTTAACATTGCATAAATTGTTGATTTCTTGCTGTAATATACATAATCATTGTAACTATCTATTGTTTCGGAAAGTGTGCGATAGTCTTTTGAATAATTGTAATGGTTTGCGATAGATATATCAGTATTTGTAGTATTGAGATTTTTAGTATACCTTATGCCATAAGCGCTACCACTTATAAAAGAGGTTTTTTCATACGGTTTAGATTTAGCGTACTTCATGTCGAAGGATATTGCGCCATATTCACCAGCATCCTTACTTATACCAACGGCATAAGAACTATAAATATCGGCTAACTGAACACCGCCAAATATACTTAAACCATAAGGAAGACCGTAAGAATAGGTGCCCTCTGCGAATATTGGTTCATATTTATGTATATCTGTATTGCGATACTTACCAGCCGTAAAACTATAATTTGAATAACCTTTTGCCAGAGAAATAACAGGTATTGTGTAAGGGATAGAATACATTTGTTTCTGTCCGTTACTTTCAATAATGGTGACATCAAATAAGCCACTTCCAAAGTTACTGAATTGATTGCTGTTAATTTCGAATTCACCAGGTGGAACAGAAGTAGAATAAAGAAGATAGCCTTGTTGTCTAATTTCCACAACAGCTTGAGTTTTAGCAATTCCACGGATTTTCGGCGAGTATGCTCTCGCAGAATACGGAATCATATTTTCATCTTTATTAAAGGTAACCCCTCGAAAAGAGATGCTGTCAAAAATATTCGTGTTAGTATATTTGTCGCCAATAATCAATCTGCTTTTTAATGAATTAATACCCCTTTCAGCATATGTATATGCTGACTCAAAATCTGTATTTTCTTTTGACTTTTTCCAAGTTGATAAATTCCTAATGCGCCATGGACCTACGTTGAGCCCTGGTTCTATTTGACCAAAATATGAATCACCTCGTTTATTGTTTGATTTGAGATAATTAGCCTGATAGTTGAATATCAACGCGTTAAGCCCATCATCCCAAAGCGATTCATCAGCAATCTCGCTGTTCTTGTCAGCTAAAAATCCTGATGGGATGTTTAACAGTAAGATTTGATTTGTTGGGTTAAAGAGGTATTTTATATTTTCCTTGTCTAGATTAACACATTGCTCATCATCAAAAATAAACTCATCAATTTTTTTTTGCAAAAATCCATATTTAATTAGGTTTTCTTGTGTCAGGCAAGGAGCAAGATTATTACCTATATTTTTAAAATATATTTCTGTTGTTTCTTTTAGTTCATTATTGATATATATATCAACAACATAGTTTCCTTGGGTTGTCTTGCTGTCAAAAAAATTTAAATCTGCATTTTCATCCATTGCTAAGTAGCGATAATTAAATTTATATTCTTTTGCAAAAGAATCTCCGGAATTAATGATGGATGTAAGGATTAAAACAGGAATGGTCTTCTTCATTTTCATTTCTTATATTTAAAGCGTCACTTCGTTATTAATTTCAGCACCTATATCATCCAATACAACCGAATTAACCTTGTCTCCTTTGCTGGCTTTAGCAAAGTTACTTACGGATTTGTAAGGTTCAATATATCCATCAGGTATAGCGACCTCTTTTCCATTGACAGTTATTCTTGCTATATTTATATAGAGGGGGGATGGGTTTTCTACTAACAATTCTCCCTCCTTAATACCCCATCTTAATTTCTTGTTAGCTTCTTCTACCGATATGTCAACTGATTTCGGCCTGGTTAGTAGCTTAATGCAACTATTAGTAATTACGTTTATATTAACATGTGTTGATTTATTATTGTCCTCAGTATCATAAGAGGATATATTTTCTGGAGGAATACCTTTTACACATATCCAGAATAATGATTCTCTGTCTTTTTTCAGAACATTTGAAACCGGAACAATTCTTAACCTCGTTTGAATTTCACTTTCAAGCCTTAATACAGGCGGTGTTATGATAAATGGGGCTTTCGTCTTTTTATCATCAGAGAAAACCTGAGATTGCACAATTATAGGATATTTTTTTTCATTTTTAATCCAAAAAGATGACGCTAACATTCCCTCATTATAAATTACACGAGTACTTCCTAATCTCAAGCCATAGATTTTATCTTCTATTTTGACAATGGCATTTGATTTCGCAACCGAAGTATTTGCTGTTTGCGCGTGACTTAAAAAAGAAGTTAAAAATAAAACAGGGATAAAAATTTTTCTATATTTGTACATATAGCACTCTTTTATACAAGCATTAGCAACAGTTGTTTATATATGGGTTATTAAATGTTACAACGTCAGCATCTTACAGAATTCCCCCGATTGATAAACACACCCTCAAAATTGAGGGTGTGTTCTGATAAGTAATTTAATTAGTTCTGATATTGTTGAATGTAGAATGTTGCCGTATATGTTCCAGCAGGAATATTATTCCCATTTTGGAAGGATCTAATGTCAAGATTAATGTTATCCCCGGTATTTACTAATTTCCAACCCGGTCCATTATGGCCTGCGATTGGTGTGCTGCTAAGTTGTGGAATTGAGCCATCAGTACGTCCACGTACATAAACCTGACCTGCAGCATTTTTAAATGGGATAGTCGCGAGGCCGCCACTTACACCCGTATCATCTCCTGTAACATAGACCCCTGCGTGAGAACCGGTTAATTGAATATTAAGGGTACCTAGTTTTTGCATGGCCGTAACTGAGGTACCAGATACAGAGGGATCCTGAGTCCAGGTTGCGTTGATGGTATTCTGTGCACCAAATGCTAATGGAGCCTGCACAGTAGCAACATCACCTATAGCTGTTTCAGCGGCATTTGCGGCACCACACGTCATCAAAGCAAGAATAAGGAGGGATAATTTACTACGCATAAATGATATATCCTTTACAAAGAAATAAAAACAATATAATTCACGCATGTTGCGTGATTTATTTTTATAACAATTTAATCGTTAGGTTAAGTGAATTTTTCATTATTCATATTTTTTATCTATTTGGAGTGTTTTGTTGGTTTTGTTTTAAATATTTATCGGATTTTATCTTTTTGCTGATATTGTTTTGTATGCCTATCTTTTTTTGTTATTTTGATTGGCGGTTTTATATTTTAAGTAAGAATGAGTGGATTTAGGGAGGAGCCTTGTTTTAGGCCGAGCAGGGAAAACAGAGTCCATGCTCACCTCAGTTTTTATTTCTCATTATCTGTATTAGTCGCGACTTGATCTGACACATGACCTTGAAAGGTTGAGAGTTACCGGTTTTGATATGGGTGTCGAATCCTTATACAAAACACGAGGTAACTCTCATGCTTCATACTACCAATCCGGTCATCAAACACAAAGCCGGTTTACTCAATCTGGCTGAAGAACTTAGCAACGTATCAAAAGCCTGTAAAATCATGGGCGTTTCGCGTGATACGTTTTATCGTTACCGCGAACTGGCCGATGAAGGCGGTGTGGATGCGCTGATTAATCGCAGTCGCCGCGTACCTAACCTTAAGAACCGTACCGATGATGCAACCGAACAGGCTGTTATTGATTACGCCATCGCTTTCCCGGCACACGGTCAGCACCGGACCAGCAACGAGTTGCGTAAACAGGGCGTTTTTATCTCCGGTAGTGGTGTCCGTTCTATCTGGTTACGCCATAACCTTGAGAATTTCAAAAAACGGCTAAAAGCACTGGAAGAAAAAGTGGCCCGTGATGGCATTGAACTGACCGACAGCCAGAGCGCAGCACTGGAGCGTAAAGCGTGTGATGACGAGGCCTGTGTGGAAAGCTTCTTTCATTCGCTGAAAGTGGAATGTATTCACGGAGAACGCTTTGTCAGCCGGGGAATAATGTGGAATTGTATCGAGTGTGATTACAATCACTGGCGTCGCCACAGTGCGTGTGGAGATCTCAGCCCTGAATAATTTTAAAACCAGAACCTCGCTTAGGACTGTGTCCGCTTTACGTGGGTAAGAGCAATCAACGGGTATTGGTGTGTATGCTTCAGCTATATTTGATTCTAAACTATATATAGATGCTATCGGGAAATATGTTCATTATGATTACGCATCAAATGCGTTAGGAATGCCAGAACAAGATTATGGCTCGCACTCTTGGTATTTGGGCGCTGAGACCGGTTCGCGTTTTTCCTTACCTGGCTAAACATGTATACAGCAGCAAACAGCGTTGATCTACGATGCCGTATCTGAGAATCAGTTTTCTTAGCAATACAATGGGGCTGAGATCAATATGCAACGTAAGCAGATGCAACCGTTGATTGGTCGCACAGGTATTGAATTTGGCAAAACATTCAGGGGTAAAAGATGGGAAATTACGGCATTGACTCTGGTTTATTATCAGTACGATTTGCTTAAGCCTGGCGTGACAACATTCAAAGCTCTGGTCGGTAATACATATATTAATAATGGTAAAGATAGCAGAGTGGTATTCAATATTGGTCTAAATAATAACTTAAAAGAAAACGCTAGGATAAGTCCGAATATGGAGCGTTCTGAGTTTAGTTTTTACAATGCTGATAAGTTAATTAATGCCAATATTAGTTATGCATTTTGGGTAGTAGAGTAGATAAAAAAGAAAACCTGAACATATTGTTCAGGTTTTCTTATTGATTGATTGCTATAGACAGTCAAATATACTTCTCTACTGGGTATTTAGAAGGGTAAAAATTTATCTTATTTTTCTATTTTTTTGAATGGCCTTTTTCTTAAGTTTAGCTTATAGTTGAATTCAATTTAGGTATCTAATATTTTTATATACGATATGAGCGTTGCTCTGATAATGGTTACAAAAGATATTTATTTGAAAAATGGTATCTTATATTTTGCAGACCAAGATGAAGGGTATAAGTGTTTTGAATTCAGTGGCCGTGGCTCTGTGTATGAGGCCGTTCAGCGATATAGTCAAGT
This sequence comes from Escherichia sp. SCLE84, assembly GCF_012584495.1. Lineage (NCBI taxonomy): Bacteria > Pseudomonadati > Pseudomonadota > Gammaproteobacteria > Enterobacterales > Enterobacteriaceae > Escherichia > Escherichia sp. SCLE84. Next base: position 26,784 of record NZ_CP051433.1, read on the forward strand.
TTATATCGCTTGCGATAATAATGATTATTTTTTATACAACCTTGTTTTTTCTGGGGGGGCTGTTAAATGCATATGTGCTGATAATGTAACTATACACAATGAAAATCGTTTATCAATTGATTGCACATACCCACCAGAGCAAATTTTACGCGCTCTTAATGATATTGAACGAGAGATCCTTTATCTCTACTTTATTAAGAGGAGGAAAATAAAGGAAATTTCAAAGCTTACATGTTTAAGCGTAAGTAAGATTTCTTATAAAATAAGAATGATAAAAATTAAATTTGATGCTGAAACGACACGGAAGCTTCCAATTCTTTTTAGACGCTACCTGTAACATAAATTGATTTTCAATTTTTTTCATGATATAACTATTATCAGAGTCAATTAATTTTATCATCATAGTGACTAACTATTTATAGTCTATGAAATTAGTTGATATGTCGATGCGAAACTTTTTATTGGGAGGTATTCATCTTTAAGTTATTTCCGAGTTTACAGAGTGGATATCCCATGAAATTATATTGTTACAAAGCATGGGGGTGACTGTATGAATAGTCAAAATGCTTTAAGTAATATGAGGCTTGCTGTTAGAGGGGATATATCCTGTAACTCTACATTGGTTCTTAAAAAGATTAGATTCTACAATTGTGCTATTATTTATCTTCGCAACGCCCAATTACTGGTTAAAACAATAGACGGGGAGGTTATTAATATTCCGCCTGAATCAATATGTTATATTGAGAAAAATACAGTCATTGATGTTACACTTAACGTGTTAGGTAAAGGCATGCCTTATAATATTTTCCATATAGACAACAATATATTAAGCTGTATCTGCAAAGTCATGGAACCATTGTTACTGAATCCACATAAAGTTGGTTCTATGCGAAGTAGAATTTTTAATTGCACGGCGGATAAGACAGATGTAGAAATATTTAAAATAATCACAGAGGCGAATGTCCCACATCATAGACTAATTTATAACATTACTTATTTGTTATCTAAAGTTGATGATATTGAATCTTTGGTTTGCTCATTATCTGTTTCAACAGACTCTACCTTCACAGAAAAATTAAAGTTAATAATAGAATCTGATCTGTCAAAATCATGGCGATTAGTTGATCTGGCAAATGTTTTACATATGTCTGAAGTCTCAATTCGGAAAAAACTTGAAAAAGAAAATAATAATTTTAATAATTTGATTTTAGATATTAGAATGCAACATGCAGCAAGATTGATAACGACGACTGAAAAACATATTAATAGTATATCTGATGAGGTTGGATATGTTAGTACATCATATTTTATCCGTAACTTTAAAAGTTATTTTGGTATAACGCCAAAACAGTTTTCCTTGAAAGTGAAAAGGAAATCATAATATATTACATATATAGGGTCTTCCCCGATCATGGTGGGAGACTCAGAAGTCCATGTTTAACCTGCCGTAATGTGTATTAGCTCAGACCTGATCTGACAGTTACCGGTTATTTATACAGGTATCTGTTAGATTACATCTGGTCTAAATTTTTCTCAGCCCAGACGTGCTTTCCATCAAGTAACGTTTCCATCGGCGTCCGGCCACAGCACATTTTTCCCTGATGGGTTCGCTCATTATTATAGTGAGCCAGCCATTCATCAAGATCCGACTGTAATGTATCAAGATCGCCGTACAGCTTTTTACGGAACGTTACCTGATAAAATTCGTTCAGTATTGTTTTATGGAACCGCTCGCAGATGCCGTTGGTCTGCGGGGACATCGTCTTCGTTTTCGTGTGCTCTATGTCGTTTATTGCCAGATAAAGCTGATAATCATGCTGTTCCACTTTGCCACAGTACTCTGTGCCTCTGTCGGTCAGTATTCTCAGCATCGGCAGGCCCTGTGAAGCATAAAACGGCAGTACACGATCGTTCAGTAAGTCAGCCGCTGTAATCGGTGTTTTGGTGACGTAAAGCTTACAGTGAGCCACTTTCGAGTACGTATCAACGAATGTCTGCTGATAAATACGGCCGACACCTTTCAGGTTGCCTACATAGAACGTGTCCTGCGAACCCAGGTATCCCGGATGAGCGGTTTCGATTTCGCCACAGGCCTCGTCATCACACGCTTTACGCTCCAGTGCTGCGCTCTGGCTGTCGGTCAGTTCAATGCCATCACGGGCCACTTTTTCTTCCAGTGCTTTTAGCCGTTTTTTGAAATTCTCAAGGTTATGGCGTAACCAGATAGAACGGACACCACTACCGGAGATAAAAACGCCCTGTTTACGCAACTCGTTGCTGGTCCGGTGCTGACCGTGTGCCGGGAAAGCGATGGCGTAATCAATAACAGCCTGTTCGGTTGCATCATCGGTACGGTTCTTAAGGTTAGGTACGCGGCGACTGCGATTAATCAGCGCATCCACACCGCCTTCATCGGCCAGTTCGCGGTAACTCGAGTTACATGACGAAATCGCTGATCTGGATGTCATGATTGCGGCAATTGTCGACGAGTTGGCACCTGAACTGATTAAACGTAATGCTATCGGATACGAAAGCGCTTCACAGTTGCTGATCACTGCCGGAGACAATCCTCAACGGTTAAGATCAGAATCAGGATTTGCGGCACTGTGTGGTGTCAGCCCGGTCCCCGTTTCTTCTGGAAAAACGAACCGTTACCGACTTAATCGTGGTGGAGATCGTGCTGCAAATAGTGCACTTCACATCATCGCCATCGGACGCTTACGAACTGACGCAAAAACAAAGGAATATGTCGCCAGGCGTGTAGCCGAAGGACATACAAAAATGGAAGCGATACGCTGTCTAAAGCGATATATCTCCCGCGAAGTTTACACGTTACTGCGCAATCAAAACAGGCGGATCAACAGTATCCCGATAACAGCTTGACTCTTAGAAGGGCGTCCAAGGCAGTCATTATACGAGCAGGCAGTTCCGGCAGTTACTGTGGCGATACCGGTTCAGGCAGAGTATGAGTCGGCGTGGAAACTGCTGGGATAACAGCCCAATGGAGCGCTTCTTCAGGAGTCTGAAGAACGAATGGGTGCCGGCGACGGGCTATGTAAGCTTCAGCGATGCAGCCCACGCAATAACGGACTATATCGTTGGATATTACAGCGCACTAAGACCGCACGAATATAATGGTGGGTTACCACCAAACGAATCAGAAAACCGATACTGGAAAAACTCTAACGCGGTGGCCAGTTTTTGTTGACCACTTCAATGTGTCAGATCAAGTCGCGACTAATACACATCAGAAGAGTAAAAGGAACTGTTTATAACCATTTGGTTAGCAGAAGAACTACCTAATGCATCCACCTTCGGGGTGACAATAGAAATTCCCCATCCAAAAATAACTACCATAGTGCCTGCTACTGCGGCTAAGAAAAAAGTGGTGAAGAATGCGCATCCGACTACCAGTAACAATCCAATCAGTTCAAATATCATATTCATGATTGCGCTCCAGGTGAGATAACTGCGAACAGACTGATGCTGGCTGTATTATTTAACATATTTCCAGACGCCTGCAGGTATTTTATCATAAAACTTCCCCATTGCCATCTCCGCCAGCCGGTGATCAACCGCGGCATTGAAATGCTCAAGCTCATCATCTGACAGTGAATATTTATTTTTTTCTATAACCCTTTCCAGGGTTTCCTTCGATGTACAGCGCCGTAGTCGTAAAATCCATTCCTGTTTCGTCATTAGTTTTTTATATCCTGAGGCTTCCCTGGTATTTAATTTTACAAATAACGCGAATTTCTTTCAGGCGTTATGGCCCGTGCCGTTCTGCTTCAGATAATCACAGATGCTCAGACCGGACAAGCGAATGTTATCCGAAATCTCCCTGAACTGCTCCTCCCAGCCGTCCTGCAGCTCCCTGATTGCCGCGATCTGGAAAGCAACACTGAAAGGCGTTCTGCCCAGTTTCTCGGAAAGCCAGAAAAGATGCCTGCCAATCTCTTCGTCCGGTACCGAATCGAGCGCATCACTCAGTAAGGTTTTTTCGTCTTCCTGCCAGGGATGACCGGCTCGCGGAAAACGCGGATCAGGCTGGCGGTCTTTTTTCTCCCTTTTTTCCCGTCTGGCAACGGCCGGCGCTTCGCCTTTTTTCATGCCGACGCGCGCTTTCATGGCGCCGATGGCGGCGACGGCCCGGACCAAATCCTCGCGCTCCTGGCGCGTGAGCAGGCTGTCCTCGCAAATCAGGGTGTTCAGGTTATCGATCAGCGTATTCAGCCCGGGTTCAGTGACTTTCATTTTATGCTCCTGTTCCTTGTGTGGTGCCGATCAGTCCCGGCTCTCATTCACCTGGACGATGACCGGCAGGCCTGCATCAAAACAGGTCTGATACCAGCTGGCCACCTGCAGGGGATCGCCCTCTTTTATCCGGCGTATGCCGCCGGCATCCGTCAGCTGCAGGCAGGTGGACCCGTCCGGACGGATCACGTAGGCCGCTTCCCTGATGGTGTAATGGCCGTCACCCAGCTGCAGCGCCACCGCGTCACCGGCAGCTGCCTGGCGTAACGGCAGACGCCGGACGTCTCTCAGCCGTTGTCGTGCCGTTTCAGCCTCGCGTTCTGCCTGGAAGAGCGGTTCTGCAATGCCGCGACCGGCCTCCGTCAGCTCGACGGCCAGCTGCAGGTTCGGGGCGCGCAGGGTGCGCAGCCAGCCCGCGGCTTCCATGCGCCGGCAGGAGGCGCGCAGGTTAGGCCCGTACACCGGAGCGTTCCCGCCCTGCTCCAGCACCCGCTCAATATCCTTTGTTGCCACCGGTCCCGGACGTTTCGCATCGAGGGCGGCCAGCACAATCAGCACCCGGCGCTGCAGCGGCGATGGTCGGCGGACGTTCACCGTTGTCATGAAATCAGACCTCTTTTCCGACTATAAGGGCTTTCAGGCGCGCCAGGTCGGCCTCAACGCGTTCATTTCCGGTCACCCTCGTATATCCAGAAATTGCCAGCCGGTGCCAGAAAAGCAGTAAGGCTGAGGCTTTCTCCAGTTCCCGGCCGTACAAATAACCATTCTTGTCCAGATTGCATTCACGGATACGCTCTTCCGCTATCCGGGTCAGCTGCTCATAGCTGAGTGAAAAATTCACTTCTTTCTCATCCATCCTGCACTATATGAACGCGTCCCGTTTGCAAGACTTCCGTGGTGTTGACGTTGACGGTAGGTTGCAGCTCTATATTCGGCCTTATTGCAGTCGGAGCTGAGGGCCTCGATGAGATTCGCTGACTCATTCCTCATTCGCTCCGCGGGTTTTTGAACCCAGTGCAGCATTCAGGTTTGGTGAGTCACGGTCTTACCTGTCGTTGTCATCGCTACGGCTGCCCATGCAACCTTTCAGCATTCACCCTTATGTTAAGAGTTATTGTTTATCGGTATCAGTGATTAATAAGGTCTGATACTGATGTGATTTTTGTCATACTTACGGCCATGGGCCGCTATCGCCCATACCGTTCGGGCCAGTTTGTTTGCCATTGCTACTATCAACACGCCTGTCGGACGTCTTTTTTTCAGTTCCGTTATCCATGGCCCCGGTTCTTTTGCCACTAATGACGCAGCCCGGGCACCATGCACAAACAAGTATCACCGCGTTTACTAATACCCAGCAGACGCACTTTTCCTCCTGAACCAGTCTGTTTTGGTACGAGACCGACATAAGCAGCGAACTCTCGCCCGGATTTAAATGCCGATGCTTCTCCCATAGTGGCAACTGCGGCTGTGGCAATGAGTGGCCCTACTCCAGGGATTTCCATCAGCCGTTTACAGGTTTCATTTTGCCGGGCAACGCTGTTAAGTTGTTTTTCGATTCCATCTATCAACATGTCCAACTCATTCAACCTGTTGTATTGATCTTCCAGCACAGTAATAAGATATGGTGGCAGCTTCGCCTTCATTCGTTCCAGGGCCAATGGCAGTTCTTTGTCCATAGCTGCTCGTCCTTTGTGGATGATTTCCCCAAATTCCAGAAGCGTTCCATGCAGGGCGCTAATCTGTGCAGTACGAAACTTAACTAATTGACGGCGAGAACGATGCAACACCAGGATCGACTGCTGCTCTTCCGTTTTTACGGCTATAGCTTTGCCGGGTTGCTGGACCGCAACCCAGATAGCTCGGGCATCCATCACATCATTCTTGTTGCCCATAACGAATGCTTTAACGAACCGTCCCTGCATCAACCGAACTGAGTGCACCATCTTCTCCAGCTCACGCGCCCAGTGCTGCGATCCACCACATGCCTCCATACCAATCAGGCAAGGTTCCCTATTACTGAAAAATGATAGAAAATCTTTGCTGCGTAATTGCTTATCAACCACTTCACCTGTGTGCTCATCGATGAAGTGAACTTGAATCAGACTTTTTGCGATATCAACGCCTACAGGTAGATATTTCATGATCGTATCCTTCAGTTATCCGGGTGTTTTGCGATACTGTAAGGATTGACACTCCCATTTCCCCGATAGCAATCACAAATCCCCTACCCAAAAACACTTTTGAATCAAGACTGAGGCGGAGCGCAACACAGTGAGCACCGAACAGTCTTGCTGAAAAAGTGGAGATTTAAACTCCGTTTGAGAAGGGTGGGATGCGTTCATCTCATTCGCTCCGTCTGATAATGTCCGGTTAGGTTAAAAATCATACATCGAATGATTTGTTACTCATTATTTAAACATCATATCAGATATTATTTTTTGGTTAATGCAAAATGTCATATTTAGTATGATTTTGTGCGCGTGACTTAATAATCATATCATTTACCGGTTTCCCGCCCCGTCTTGTCACCGCAGAAAAGGCATAAAAAAACCGCCGGGAAGACGGTCTGTATGCAGCTGGCAGGGGAGATCAGGAGGTGGCGCTGGCCAGCCTGGCCGCAAATCCGGTGAAAAAGAGACCGACTAGGGCATTTCTGATTGCAGACAGTCTGCGGTCACCACAACTGCCGGTGCGGCTTCAGTCGGGATAGATGGATTCTTTTCTGGCATTAATGCCCTGAAGACGAACACGGTCGTTATCAGGCAAATGGATACCCATCAGGCGCAGGACAAAGCCGCGCCAGCCCCGGTTAACCTGACGGTTATAGTCATACAGGTGAGCATTCTCTTTTTTCAGCCTGGACCATTCATGCATGAGTGTTAGCGCATCGAGCTCGGTGATATGCTTCACTTCACCGCCGATACGTACCGTGTTAATTCCTGTTACCATCATGATGCTCCCCTCCGGCGATATCAGTTTCAGATTAACGTTGTATTAATGGTACCGGGTAAGCTGTCAGGCATGGCCCGGTTTAAAAAGATACGCTGCCAGTTCGGCAGCGGTGATATCAAACTCAAGCTTCTGTATTAATTCGGCCAGTTTTTTCTCTGCCGTATCGCGGTCAATCCGATCCAGCAAAATCTGGATAACGGCGAGTTTAAGCTCCTCCGCAAGGAGTTCCGGATCAATAACAATATCACCGGAAATTTCTTCAGCCGGTTCACTGAAAAGCCAGCCGTAGTCGGTGTGTTCAGCATTCATGTCTGTCGTCTCCGTCACGGAAATTTTTACGGGATTAATTCACCCAGTCTTCCAGCACCAGGCCCGGGACCCGCGCAAACTCTCTTACATTATTCGTCACCAGAACGGCGCCGGCCGCGATGGCGTGCCCGGCTATCGCCGTGTCGTTCGGGCCAATCGGCGTCCCGGCCTGTCGCAAGGCCACCTTAATCTCCGTGGTCGCATCCACCGCGGCTCGGTCCCAGGGCAGGATGGCATCGAGGCGGGCACAGAACGCGTCAACCAGCTCGATATGGCGCGGGGAGGCCTTCGGGCCGGTGGCGCCGAAGCGCATCTCGGAGTAGGTGATGGCCGAGACCACGATACGGTGGCCACGCAGCACCGCCTGCTCCAGGCGCTTCAGCACCGCTGCCGGCTGCTCGCGCATGATGAACGAGCAGATGTTTGTGTCGAGCATAAAAGTCTTTTTCACAGGTCAAATCGTCCTTCGTCGCTGACCACATCCTCGCGTTCCGCCATAAAGTCCGGATCGGCCCTGTCCAGCTGCGCGAACGAGCCCCAGGTCGGCCGGACGGGACGCAGAATGATGCTGTCCCCTTCCCGGACGATCTCCAGCTCGCTGACGCCGTCAAAATCCAGGTCACGGGGCAGACGGATGGCGCGGTTATTGCCGTTTTTAAATATCGAAACTGTGCGCATGGTTTTTCCTCATATGCTGAGTGTGCCAGGGAGTATTCCCGCATAGGTGAAGTATATGCCTGCAAGCCTGGTTTGTATAGGTGTTACATATGCAGATGGTAAACATATGCGTATGTTTGCCCTATGCAGATGCGTGGCATATGGATATGCTGCACATATCCTGTTTTCTCATTTCTTCACCGCGGATCCGAAAAAAGCCAGTTCAGGATCTTCCTCTCCCCCCACACAACGCCACCTCCTGTCAGCACAACATGTGGTATCTCATTCAGCTGCTTATGACACTATATGTTGTGTCATCTCCCTGACCAGTGATGCGCCGCGCAGGGGCGGAAAACAGCGATATGATTATTTTCTCAGCGTGGTACACTTCCGGAAAGTTGTGATATTCCGGAAAGTCGGATCTGACGGAAACGGCTCTCCGGTAATTTAACTGCGTTTCTATATGGCTACTTATTATTTCAGTATGTGAAATTCATTTTTTGTGAAAGTCACTGTTCTCAACAGAGTGGCACTCATCTGGCGATGATTGAGGTGTGGTAAAATTGCACGGCTAACTATTCAACTGAGGAAAGGACATGTTTACTGCATTCAATGAGAGAAATGATTTCAGTTATGCTTTTGAAAAAATCCGTAATGCGATTTCCGCGCCAGGAGAAAATAATGTTTATGCTGCAACAGAATTAGGTCTTGGCATTCTGCTCCGTAAATACGAGCAGTTTCGCCGGGAGCTGGATGCGGCCGGTGAGCTGGGAAACTGGGAATATGATCTCGATACCTACAATCACTGTATTGCGGTGCTGCAACGTTACTTCACCGGCAATCCATCCGGGCTCACAGAACGTGATGCCCGGATTTACAGCCATTACCTGCAGACTGAGCACAAAGGCTTTGTGAAGCTGGCTGAAGAACTGGCTGCCGACCGCTGAATACATACAGAAGGCGGGATTTCTCAACAATAAAGGAATAAACATGGCTGACTGGTTTATTGCGACCGAAGGCGTGAAGGTGGTGAAGGACAGCGCCAGTCTTGGGCCGCAGATAATTACAGCTGTATCGACCATCGCATCTGCTGTCGGAGCGGTGTTGCTTACTCACCACTTCACACTCAGACGTGAGGAGAGAACTGCAGCAGCGAAGCTGGCCAGCGAGCGTCTTTACATTAGTACAGAGCTGGTTTTTTACTTGAGCGATTTGCGCAGCGTTGTGCTCCAGCAGCAACAGCAACTGTGGAGCACGATCAGGATGGCAGAGGAGAAGCTGAGTTCTTATTACCGGAAATCGATTATTCCCCGGTATCTGGTAACTGGCGCTCCCTTCCTTCTGGCCTGATGTATAGGCTCAGCGAACTCTCTGTTCTCAGCTACGAAGCTGTCGTGTGTGTAGATAATGTGTTTGTTGAAGATACTCCTTATGGTGGAGCGGGTGAATATAGTTTGCATAAAAACGCAGCTATGTTGGGAGTAAAAGCACTGCGGTTATCACGAGAACTGAGAATGTTATGTGGCCTCCCTCTGCACGGCCTTTCCGATACACTATCGCCAACGAGGTTGGTATTGTTGAAAGCCAGAGGTAAAACACTCCAAAAGGAGTACGAAATGGTAAAGAAGTCTAAAAAGACCGAGCAAGAGATTGAGGATTTCATAAAGGGGACATCATGAGTGGCCCACAATTGCTTTCCCTGCCTGGTTCTTTTTTAACGCCTCCGGCAACATTACCTGTTGCCATTGATTACCCGGCTGCGCTGGCACTACGTCAGATGGCACTTGTGCAGGACGAATTACCAAAATATCTGTTGGCGCCGGAGATCAGCGCCCTGCTCCACTATGTACCGGATCTGCACCGCAAAATGTTGCTGGCCACCCTGTGGAACACGGGCGCACGTATAAACAAAGCGCTGGCGCTGACGCGGGGAGATTTTTCTCTGGCGCCGCCATATCCGTTCGTACAGCTGGCCACGCTCAAACAACGGACTGAAAAAGCGACCAGAACGGCAGGCCGTGTCCCTGCTGGCAGTCAGGTGCATCGCCTGGTTCCCCTGTCCGATACACAATACGTCAGCCAACTGCAGATGATGGTGGCCACGCTGAAAATCCCACTGGAGCGCAGAAACAAACGAACCGGAAGAATGGAGAAGGCGCGCATCTGGGGAATCACCGACCGCACAGTTCGCACCTGGCTGAATGAAGCTGTAGAGGCCGCTGCGGCCGACGGCGTGACGTTCTCTGTTCCGGTTACCCCACATACTTTCCGCCATTCCTACGCGATGCATATGCTGTATGCTGGTATTCCGCTGAAGGTGCTGCAGAGCCTGATGGGGCACAAGTCGATTAGTTCGACAGAGGTGTACACGAAGGTGTTTGCGCTGGATGTGGCTGCACGGCACCGGGTGCAGTTTTCGATGCCTGAGTCCGATGCTGTCACAATGCTGAAAAACAGACACGCATAAGTCACAAATCATAATTATGAATTGTGATTTATTCTATAAAAGAAGAGACCACTGCAATATGTGATCTCTTGTATGCAAGGGTGCTTAAACAGTGTGAATTCACAAGTGTGATTTCATAAGTAATAACTTCTTGATTATTACGTTAGTGTTTTTAAGTATTGCTCAAGGGCTACTCTGACGATGGCACTTACATTTTTTGGATCTTTACCATTGCGTTTATTCCTCAATGCCAGATCTTCTATTGTGACAAGCATGCTTTCACCAAGAGAGATTGTCGTCCGACATTGTTTTTCTGGTTCGGGTTTTTCCGGCGCGCCGTATGGTTTATCCGCAAGGCGCTGAGCCAGAGCCTCTGCTTGTTCTACCGTAACTGCAGCTCTGTTTAATGCTTGCTGGCTGGGTTTCTTCACCATGGGCCAAATACCTCATTCATTAAATGTTCAATTTCTGCTCTGGCTGCTGTATTGTTCGTTTCTACTACACCGGTGCCGTTGCTCATGCAATCGCGATAGACTTTTCTGAAACAAATAACTGAATCCAGGACTTGAATTGTTGGGAATTCTTCAAGATATTCAAGGAATTCTTTTCTCTCATTTCCCCTCAAAACCGGATTGGTTGTTGCCATACTTTGTAAACAATAAACCTTAAGTTCCGGGTTAAGGTTACGCATTGCGTCTATCTGTTGTTCTAGTTCTGTAAGAGTATCCAGATCTGGTTGAGAACACTGTAGTGGCGCAATTATTTGATGTGCGACAACTCCACTCGTTATGAATTCCTTTGAGTTTCTTCCTGCGACATCCACTATTACATCATCGAACTTTTCATTCAGAGCCTGTAGTGTTTGTGTCAGGTTATCAAATTTCTCAACAAGGGTTATTGCTGGTAACAGTCCTGCAGCTTCTCGTTCCGCATGATGTTTTGCGGCTGTTCGTTGTAGATCTCCGTTTAACAGGCAGACTTCCCTTCCTTTATTTGCGAGAGCAATAGCCAGGTTTGATGCAATGGTAGTTTTCCCTGAACCACCTTTGTTCCCACCAACTACAGTAATCATTGCAACCTCATAAATGTGATGTGTGAAGTATGATGATATTTTGACACGGTAACCTGATGTGTCAACATGCATTCATATTTGTGAAGTATGAAATATGAAGTATGTAATATGATGTAATAAATATTACTTGTGTTTTGTGATTTCATAACTATGATAGTGCTCAAATTGAGTATTACCTTGCAACCAGAAACAGTGATTTACTCAGATTGAGTATTTAAGGGGCTATAGATGAACGTATACTGCGATGATGGTTCAACAACAATCAAGTTGGCATGGAATGACAATGGGAAAATCTGTAAGTCGTTGTCGCAAAACTCATTTCGTCATGGATGGAAGGTTGACGGGTTAGGGATTCGCCAGACATTTAACTATGAACTGGATGGTAAAAAATACACGTATGATGAAGTTAGCAACCAATCTATTCTTACGACTCATATTGAGTATCAATATACGGATGTTAACCTGTTAGCTGTGCATCACGCTTTACTGAATAGTGGATTAGCGCCTCAGCCTGTATCATTGACTGTGACTTTGCCTATCAGTGAGTTCTACACGAAAGAGTGTCAAAAAAATGAACTCAACATTCAGCGTAAAATTGAGAATTTAATGAGGCCGATTCGTCTTAATAAAGGCGATGTTTTCACCATTGAACACGTTGATGTGATGCCTGAATCATTGCCAGCTGTGTTTTCTCGTCTGGTCATGGATAAAGTTGGTCAGTTCGAAAAATCGCTGGTAGTTGATATTGGCGGCACTACGCTTGATGTTGGTGTTATCGTTGGTCAATTTGACTCTGTAAGTGCCATTCATGGTAATTCTGGCATTGGTGTATCTTCAGTTACGAAAGCTGCAATGAGTGCATTGCGCATGGCATCCAGTGATACCAGTTTCCTCGTTGCAGATGAATTGATTAAACGTCGTAATGACCCGGACTTTGTTCGGCAGGTTATAAATGACGAAACAAAAACTGATCTGGTCCTTAATACCATTGAGGGGGCTATTGCCAGTCTGGGGGAGCAAGTAGTCAATGAGCTCGGTGATTTTCATCATGTGAATCGTGTTTATGTTGTCGGTGGTGGGGCCCCGTTGATCTATGATTCGATAAAAACGGCATGGCACCATCTTGGGCAAAAAGTAGTGATGATGGAGTCGCCACAGACAGCACTGGTTGAAGCTATCGCGGCTTTCAAAGAGGAGTAATATTGTGGACGATGAACGGAAAAGGAAAAAATTCACACTTTATCTGCATCCGGAAAAAGCTGCAGACTTTCAAACTTTGGAAGCGATAGAGTCCGTTCCGCGTTCTGAGCGTGGTGAGCTGTTCCGGAATGCATTTATTTCTGGAATGGCGTTACACCAACTTGATCCTCGCCTGCCTGTATTGCTGACTGCCATTTTGAGCGAGGAGTTTTCAGCAGATCAGGTTGTAACCTTACTCAGTCAGACGACAGGATGGAAGCCTTCTCAGGCCGATATCAGAGCTGTGTTGACTGAACTCGGTGCTTTGCAATCTGCTGAAAAAATGCCTCCTTCTGCTACTGATTCGGTGCAGGAGGCAATGAATGATGTGCGCCTTAAAATGCAAAAATTATTCTGATATATCAGAATGAAGCAATGGGGATCTCAGTCCATTGTGTTGTATACGAAGGCGAGAGCATTTCCCGTTTCATTTGCCATTCAGGGGCGGTTCCTCGCCCCGCAAACCACACTTTCCCTTTTCCAGACTGGTTCAGTTCATCGAGTGTTTTCATTAACTTTTCGCTGTTTTTACGGGGCTGGATCTCATCAAATAATCCCGGCTGCGCTATACCCGATGGTGTGAAATCAGCCAGCATGACTCCTGCCTTCATATAGCGGTACCCTTCACGCCAGACATGGTTTAACGCTCTGCATGCTGCGGCAATAATGTCCCGGCTGTCCTGTGTGGGTAATGGAAGCTTTTCCACAGCGGCATTGCTGTAACAGGGTTCTTTTACTGCAAAGGGGGATGTCCGTACAAATGTCGTCACCTGCCGGCAATACTGACGCTCCCCACGTAGTTTCTCTGCGGCCCGCTCTGCATACTGAACAACAGCCTGGTGCATGGCATCTTTGTCTGTGATTCGTTCACCAAAACTGCGACTACAGACAATCTGCTGTTTTGCCGGTGGTGCTTCTTCCAGGGATATGCAGGACTCGCCGTTGAGTTCGCGTACCGTACGCTCAAGAATGACGCTGAAGTTTTTCCGGATGAATGCCGTGTTAGCCTGCGCCAGCTGCAGTGCTGTGTTAATACCCAGCGCATTCAGCTTTTCCGTCAGTCTGCGTCCTACTCCCCAGACCTCACCAACTGGCTGCAGCCCCAGTAGCTTCAAGATCCGATTGCGGTTTTCTGCTGTCAGCGCGACCACACCGGAAAACTGTGGCCATTGCTTTGTTGCCCACTGTGCACTTTTAGCCAGCGTTTTTGTAGGCGCAATGCCCACCCCCATGGTGAGTCCTGTCCAGCTTTTTACCTGTTCCCTGAGCTGATGACCAAAAAACTCCGGAGAGATGCAATGATTTATCCCCCGCAAATCAATGAACATTTCATCAATTGAGTAGGGCTCAACTGCGGGAGAAAGCGACTCCAGAACAGCCATAACCCGTTGGCTCATGCTGTGGTACAGCGCATAATTGCTGGAAAATACATGTATTTTCTTCTCCAGGCGCATCTGTCTCACCTGAAACCAGGGCTGCCCCATTCTGATGCCAAGGGCTTTTGCCTCCGGGCTGCGCGCGATCACACAGCCATCGTTATTGCTGAGTACGATGACCGGTTCGTTGCGAAGGTCCGGGCGGAAAACTTTTTCACATGAGGCGTAGAAACTGTTGATATCAGCCAGTGCAAACATCAGCGTAACTCCCGCGTCCTGTGTATCACGTGAGTGACAACACCAAAAATACAGATGTTTTCCGGATACAGTGTGCGGAACTCCGGGCTGTCTGAAACCGGCTCCAGTGCCGGGCGTGGGCGCAACAGCAGTCGTTTGACGGTGAACTCACCGTCGATCTCAGCGATAACGATGTCCCCGTGTTGTGGTTTTTCGGCCCTGTCCACTACCAGCAGATCACCATTCTGCACGCCAGCCTGGTTCATCGATTCACCGCTGGCGCGCAGAAAGAAGGTGGCTGCAGGTCTGCTGATGCAATAGCTGTTCAGATCCAGTTCCTGCTCAGCATAATCAGTGGCAGGCGAAGGAAAACCGGCCTGGCAACGATCGGCAAACAACGGTCGCACGTAACTGTCATCGCCTGAAGGGTCAGCCGGACGGTGATAAACGGTACTCATGCTGCAGGCAGCCAGCTGTCGTCCTGCCAGATTTCTTCCAGCAGAGACAGGATACGTTCTTTATCCTTGTCGTTGCGGGCTCCTGTGACAGATACAGACGGGGCGCTGCCCTGGTCTATACGCAGCCAGATTTCCGGGTAGTGTGGTTTCAGACGTTGTTCGATTTCATTCTGTAGCGCCTGAAGTGTGCCTGATTTGAGGTTTTTTGTGCTCTGGCGGTCGAAAAGAATTTCAATGCGGATCATGTTCTCATCTCCCTTTTCTATTGCTGTATGCATATACAGTATTCTAATGACTGAATCCACACACAGTCAAATGTCATTATTGTGACTAAAAAGCGCTCAATTCTCTGAGAGTGTGGCTGTATGCCTGCTGTGGACTGCTGTGTTCAGCTTATCCACAGCATTTTGCGCACGGTTCTGTGAATAAAATACCTGGTTACCAAGGCCGTGCCGGCACGTTAACCGGGCTGCATCCGATGCAAGTGTGTCGCTGTCGCCGGCCTCCTCACCCGGTCACGTTTCGTCGTTCCTCCTCCACGCGCTGCGGCTTCGGGGCCGCACCTGCATTCGTATGCGGTCGCCCGGTTACAGGTGCGGCACGGCCTGATGGAGGCCGCATGTGAGAGGAGAATTCCCATGCCAAACTGGTGCTCGAATCGTATGTATTTTTCTGGTGAACCGGCACAGATCGCTGAGATTAAACGACTGGCCAGCGGCGCAGTCACACCGTTTTATCGCCGCGCCACAAATGAAGGTATTCAGCTGTTTCTGGCCGGAAGTGCCGGACTTCTGCAGACCACTGAAGATGTGCAGTTTGAACCGTGCCCCGGACTGACGGCTGCCGGACGTGGTGTTGTATCGCCGGAGAATATCGCGTTCACACGCTGGCTGACACACCTGCAGAACGGTGTGCTACTGGATGAACAAAACTGCCTGATGCTGCATGAACTCTGGCTGCAGAGCGGTACTGAACAGCGTCGCTGGGAAGGATTACCGGACGATGTCAGGGATACCATCACCGCACTTTTCACCGCAAAAAGAGGTGACTGGTGTGGCTTCTGGAGTAACGAGGATGTATCGGTGTGGTGGAACCGTCTGTGTGACAACGTACTGCCGGAAAAAACCATGCCGTTTGACCTGCTGACGGTTCTGCCCACCCGCCTGGATGTTGAAGTGAATGGCTTTAACGGTGGTGTTCTGAACGGTGTTCCTTCTGCATATCACTGGTATACGGAACAGTATGGCGTGAAGTGGCCTGTGGGGTATGAGGTGAATATCAGTAGTCAGGGAGACAACTTCATTCAGGTTGATTTCGACACGCCGTGGTGTCAGCCGGAAAGCGACGTTATTGCAGAATTAAGCCGCCGTTTCAGCTGCACGCTGGAGCACTGGTATGCCGAACAGGGCTGTGATTTCTGTGGCTGGCAGTTGTATGAGCGCGGAGAACTCGTTGATGTGCTGTGGGGGGAACTGGAATGGTCTTCCCCGACAGATGACGATGAGCTGCCGGAAGTCACCGGACCTGCGTGGATAGTCGACAATGTGGCGCATTATGGCGGATGAAGTATGACGGAGACGGGCGGGAAACCGCCCGTTTCTTTTCCGACAAAGGATGTCGCCGTGCTCCTCTTTTTACTGCGCCGGCTGACGCGGCGCGGCATAAACGCTGCCTGTGGTCAGTGTCCCGCGTCCGGCGGGCACGGGACGGGCGCTTTTACCGCTCCCGGCTGGCGTCGATGACAGTGTACGCCAGCCTGTCGCCCTTTTCTGATGAACGCCCTTCAAGCCGCTTTCGCGGCATATTCTCGCCGTCAAAAAGACGACGGCTGCGGTATTCCACGGTCGGCCTGACCCGTTACCGGACGCGGTGAACAGCCCACAGGCAGCGGGGAACGGGCACCACAGGGGTGCCCTCCCGGTGCCCTCTGTAAGAGAAGGAGCGTTGTTATGTCCCGTTTTGTCCTTGGTAACTGCATCGATGTTATGACGCGTATCCCTGATAACGCCATTGATTTCATATTAACTGACCCGCCATATCTCGTCGGTTTTCGTGACCGTTCCGGGCGCACCATCGCCGGCGATAAAACCGATGAATGGCTGCAACCGGCCTGTAATGAAATGTACCGCGTACTCAAAAAAGACGCGCTGATGGTGAGCTTCTACGGCTGGAACCGCGTCGATCGCTTTATGGCCGCCTGGAAAAATGCGGGATTCAGCGTTGTTGGTCACCTGGTCTTCACCAAAAACTACACATCGAAGGCCGCATATGTGGGCTATCGCCACGAATGCGCCTACATCCTGGCAAAAGGCCGTCCACGTCTGCCACAAAACCCGCTGCCGGACGTGCTGGGCTGGAAATATTCGGGCAATCGTCATCACCCGACGGAAAAGCCCGTTACCAGCCTGCAACCGCTGATTGAGAGCTTCACACACCCGAACGCAATTGTGCTGGACCCGTTTGCAGGCAGCGGCTCAACCTGCGTCGCCGCCCTCCAGTCCGGACGCCGGTATATCGGTATCGAGCTGCTTGAGCAGTATCACCGTGCCGGGCTGCAACGCCTTGCCGCCGTGCAACGGGCCATGCAGCATGGGGCCGCGAATGATGACTGGTTTATGCCGGAGGCTGCGTAAATGAACTATGCCGGACACGAAAAACTGCGCGCCGAAGTGGCGGAGGTGGCCAATGCCATGTGCGACCTGCGTACAACCATGAATGAGATGGAGCAGCGGTACAGCTTTAATGCCGACACCCTGCCGGAACGTCTGGTGCGTCAGACGCTGTTTCGCGCAAACCGCCTCCTGATGGAGGCATATACCGAAATTCTGGAACTGGATGCGTGCTTTAAAGATTGAGAAGGAGACGAGAATGTACGGAACATGCGAAACACTCTGCCGGGAGCTGGCAGCAAAGTATCCGGGAGACACGCCGCTGATGCTGGTTATCTGGTCTCCGGAAGAGATTCAGGCACTGGCTGACGGTATGGAAATTTCTCTGACCGATCATGAAATCAGGACCGTCCTGGCGCGCATGGAGGACATCCCGGAAGACCAGCGGACTGAATCCGGTATTTCTTCCGGCGTGGCGATGGAGATCATCAATAACGTGAGCGAAAACCGCCAGGTGACCGTCCCTGCTGAACTGCTGGCGTCCCTGATTCAGACCGCTGAACAGGCATTGTGGAAACGTGAATGGGCCGCCCGGGATCATGGCCTCGCCGTCCCGGAATGCGTCACCCGCCGTCAGGCGGTGATTAATCAGGCCCGCGCCCTGCTGAAAAACAACAGACACGAAAACGACTGATGTTATCGCCGCCTCCGGGCGGCGATTCAGGGAGAACGATTAATCATGAACGAAAACACAACGCTGAACGCACTGATTTGTCGTCACGCCCGCAACCTGCTGCTGGCGCAGGGCTGGCCGGAAGAGACGGATGTTGACCAGCGGAACCCGAAGTATCCGGGCTGGATCAGCATTTATGTTCTGCTGGATGCGCCCCGGCTGGCGACGTTACTCATCAACCGTCACGGCGGCGTACTGCCGCCGATCCTGGCCTCCGCCATTCAGAAACTGACCGGAACCGGGGCGGAACTGGTACTGTCCGGCAGTCAGTGGCAGTCGCTGCCGGTACTTCCGGCAGACGGAACACAGGTGTTTTTCCCGTATGCCGGAGAATGGCTGACTGAAGACGAAATCAGGGCAGTTCTCGATGCAGTGCGCGATGCGGTACGCTGTGTCAGTTACCAGGTGGCAGAAGATACGCGGCGTATCCGGGCGGCGCTGACCACAACCGGTCAGACGTTGCTGACCCGCCAGACGCGCCGCTTTCGCCTGGTTGTGAAGGAAAGCGATCACCCCTGCTGGCTCGATGAAGACGACGAAAACCTGCCCGTGGTGCTCGATGCCATCCTGAACCGGGGAGCACGTTTTTCGGCGGTGGAAATGTATCTGGTCAGTGAGTGTGTGGAGCATATCCTGTCCAGTGGGCTGGCCTGCGATGTGCTGCGTATACCGGATGAACCGCCCCGCCGGTGGTTTGACCGTGGTGTTCTGCGGGAGGTGGTCCGGGAAGCCCGGACCGAAATCCGCAGCATGGCGGATGCCCTGGCAAAAATCCGGAAATGATGACGTTGGCGGGGTAAATCCCCGCCTTTTTCCTGCCGGTCCCCGGACAGAGCACAAAGGAAGTCGCCGCCGGCTCCGCTTTACCCGGCCATGCAGGGCATGGCCTTGTGGTTTTTCAGTTATGTGGCTGCCGTGTCGTGTGCGGGCTGTGCCGTGCCTCCATCTTAGCCGGGCTGGCGTTGATGCAAGGGTACGCTTCGCCGCTGCGGTCACCCGGTCCCTCCTTCCCGTCTGCCGTGATTTTCCGGTCGTTCACCCGCTCAGATTTCGCGGTCTCACCCTCCAACTCCCGTCAGCCGTGTGCGTCAGGCTGCGGCTTCCCTTGCGCCCCTGCATCCCCGCCTTATCGCCCGGCTTTTATGGAGGCACGGCACCGCCCGGTGTCGCGGAATATGTGAACAACGGAGGAAAACATCATGCAATATGCGAAACCTGTCACTCTGAACGTTGAAGAGTGCGACCGTCTGTCTTTTCTGCCTTACCTGTTTGGCCAGGATTTTCTGTATGCCGAAGCGTCTGTATACGCGCTGGCGAAACAAATGATGCCGGAATATGAAGGCGGATTCTGGCACTTCATCCGCCTGCCGGACGGCGGCGGTTACATGATGCCGGATGGCGACCGTTTCCACATGGTGAACGGTGCAAACTGGTTTGACCGTACCGTGAGTGCTGATGCCTGCGGCATCATTCTGACTTCCCTTGTGATTAACCGCCAGTTGTGGCTGTACCACGACAGCGGTGATGCAGGACTGACCCAGCTTTACCGGATGCGCGATGCGCAGTTGTGGCGTCACATCGAATTTCACCCTGAATGCAACGCGATTTACGCGGCTCTGGACTGATTAACGGACGGGGCGGCAATGCCGCCCCTGTAAAGGAGACGAGAAAATGTACTGTACTGTTAAAGAAATTATCCGCGAAGTGCTGGATACAGACGTGCCGGACAGTGAATGCGTTTTTGCCGTGGTGCTGACCCGTGGGGATGTGCGTCACATAGCCCAGGACTGGAACCTGCCAGACGATGAGCTGGAAACCGTCATGCAGCGGCTGGACGATGCCTTTGAGCATGGTGCGGATGTCAGCGTTGTTCACGACGTTGTTCGTGAACTGATGGAAGAAAAGCGCGTCAGCCGTCAGGTGACAGTCCCGGCGGTGATGCTGGAAAAAGTGATGGCGCTGGCAGGCAGTGAAATGAAGCGCCTGTATGCCGTCGGAAGTGAGAACGGGGGCGACGGTGACGCATTCGTCAGGGAGGAACGCGAAGCAATGGACGTTGTGTTACAGGCGCTGGACGGGGAGACGATGTCATGAATATCAGCACAGAAACCCGCGAAATTCTGCGCAATTACAAAGCCGTGATTAATGCGCGGCGTCGTGAAATGGGGCAGAAACCGCTCACTACCGCGCAGATTGTTGATGAAATCTGCGATTTTGTGGTGAATCAGCAGGCGGTTTTCCTGGGCGGTCACTATATCCTTCAGGGCAGCAGAAACAGGTAATACAGGGCAGGCGGTGGAGGCCGCCTGTCAGCCCGCGCGAAAACCCCTGGCAGGCTGGCGCCTGCCGGAAGGGAAGCGGGCCACGCTGACGCGTCGCCCGTTACCCTTCCCGTCTGTGATGTGTCTGACTCAGGAGTGTTTCTTTCTTATGTTATGGAACTGTTCCTGATGTTGTTGTTCCTTTATCTGCTGCTCTGATTCTGACTACTGCAGTGTTGTTCTGTCTGCCGGGCGCACCTTCGGCTCCCGGCTGCCTGGCGGCATCCAGTCGTCAGGCCCGACTCCGACAGGCAGCTGCTGGCGCACCTGCCAGTCTCCGCCGAACCCGCTGGCGCGGTTTCGGGCTGTCGCTACGGTCCGATGCGTGAAAACCACAGGCTTGCAGCGACCGTTCCGGTCGCGCCGCCTCTGTCGCGCCGTGGCCTGCGCTCCTGGCATCCCGGCAAAAGGCCGCCGGGATGTAAGGGGCAACGCCGTTTCGCGCACGCGCTCTCCGCCGTTGCGGCGGGTCCCTGCTCATTGCCTGCCGGGTGCCACACACCCGTATGAGTCCCTGTCGCCGGGGGCTGATACAGCCACAACCTGCCGCACTGACTGTCCAGGGTAAATGAACAGCCCACAAAATTTTTTACCCAAAACCCGGTAAAAAATTTTGCGTTCTGCCCAGGACAGGTGCGTCAGGCCGTGGCAGTGATGCCCCTTGCGGCGAAGGTTCTCAAACGGGTGAAGTTCATACCACAGGGAATACAGCAGCAGGTTCCCGCGAAACGTCAAAACCGCGGCTCCCGAAACTCAACGGGTGATGTTCTTTAAAAATCAGGATTTATTTCAGGCTCCGGCAATATGCATTTATTTGTTCTGTCAGTCATCCGGCTGGCAGGTAATGAGAACGCAGGAACAGAAGGAGGAAAACACCGTAGAACGTCAGACGCAGATATGAAAAAAGCAGGTCAGGGACCTGCTTAATCCACGCCGTAAGAATTGCACAACCAATTTTGACGGCATTGTTAACCAATTTGTCATAAGGAGTTTCATTTATGACAGTAAGTATTGTTTCACCTTCCGCAGCGGCTGTAAAGCCCCGCCGTCATCCCCGTTTCAGACGCGAAGACATCCCCGCGCCGGAAATTGACCCCGTGCTGAAAGCCTTCGGGCGACACATTGCCCGGAGTTTTCACCGGGGGCGTGGTGTACACATCCCCGCCATGAAAAACACGGCCTTCGGGCAGGTGCTCCGCACACTCGAACTGAAACGCGCTTTTAACTGATGAGGTGAGCCGCCCCGCGAGGGGCGGCAACAGACGGAAGGAGAACATTTTATGACATTAGCAGCCATCACCATGACCGCCCCGGAAGCCGCCAGCCCTGTGCAGATGTACCGCGCGACCTACTCACCGGATGACAACAAACTGCGCCTGTATGCCGCGTCACGCCTCGACCCGGAGACGTATAAAAAAGTGCATGATGCCGGTTTTCGCTGGGCACCCAAACAGGCGCTGTTTGTCGCGCCAGCCTGGACACCGGGCCGGGAAGACGTGCTCCTCTCACTTGCCGGAGAGATTGAGGATGAAGACAGCACGCTCGCTGAACGTCAGGAAGCACGGGCGGAGCGGTTTACCGGATACAGCGGAAAGCGGGCCAGTGAATCCGCACAGGCACTTGATGAAGTGGAAAGACTGGCCGCGATGATCCCGCCCGGTCAGCCCATTCTTGTGGGGCATCACAGCGAACGCCGCGCCCGTCGTGATGCGCAGCGTATTGAAAACGGCATGAAACGTGCCGTGATGCTCTTTGAACGTGCGGAATACTGGGAAGAACGCGCGCGGTCGGCACTGCTTCACGCGAAGTATAAAGAACGTCCGGACGTTCGCTGGCGTCGTATCAAAAAAATCGAAGCTGATTTGCGCAAGGCTGAAAAGACCATCGCACAGTCGCAGAAATATCTGACGATGTGGCGGGCTGAATCGCTGGATCTGAATATGGCAAAACTCATCAGCAGTCATGACCATATTAGCGCCTGTTTCCCGCTGGATACGTATCCGCGCCCGGCAGAAAAAAGCCAGTATGAAGGAAGTCGATCGTTATGGTCGGCCCTGGATGATGACATCATCACCACGGAGCAGGCCCGCGAAATTGCGATCCGCTGTCATGAACGGCAGATCCAGCGTCAGCAACGCTGGGTTAACCACTATCAGAACCGCCTTATCTATGAGCGTGCCATGCTGGACGAAAGCGGCGGCGTGGTTACCCGGACACAGGATTTTGAGCCGGGCGGACAGGTTTTCAGCCGGGGCGAGTGGCTGACCATCATCCGTGTGAACAAAAGCAACGGGGCGGTGAGTTCAGTCACAACGCCAAATTACAGTTTTCTCGGGTACAGCGGCACGATGAAAGTGACGCCCGATCGCATCACGGACTACAAAGCACCATCGGCAGAAGAGGCTGCCGTCGCCAGTCAGGCCGCGAAGCGTCCGCCGGTAGTCAACTATCCGGGGGAAGGTTTCCGGGAAATGACAAAGGCACAGTGGGCCGCCCTGCCCCGGGACTGTAAGGCCGTACGCAGTGTGGCAGAAGCAGAAGACCACGGGGCATACCGCTACCGCCGCACAATGGACAATAATTTCCGCCTGGTGAATGTGTATATCACCGACATGAAAATCACGGAAATTCCACAGAAATAAGGTATATCCCCCCGGGAAAATCCCCGGGGGATGACGGAGATAATGACATGCACAGTCAGTTAAGAGAACGTATCCGGCTGATGCGCGCAAGGCTGGATAACGCCGCGCCGGTTGCTGAAATCCGGGCTGAATCTCAGCTTTTTGTGACTCCTGCCCCGGTCTGTGATCGCCTGGTGATGCTGGCGGAGATCAGCAACCGTGATCACATTCTGGAACCCTCTGCCGGCACCGGGGCCATACTGCGGGCGATTCGGGATACCGCGCCGGGGGCCATGTGTGATGCGGTGGAGATTAACAGCGGGCTGGTCCGGTATCTGCGGGAAAATTTTAACGGTGTCAGGGTTCAGTGTGGCGACTTCATGGAATGGCAGCCGGCGCAGTATTACAGCCGGGTTATCATGAATCCGCCGTTCAGCCACGGGCAGGATATCCGGCATATCCTGCGGGCCTTTTCCCTGTTGCGTCCGGGTGGCGTGCTGGTCGCCGTCTGTCTCAACGGACCACGCCAGCAGGAGAAGCTGTTGCCGTTTTCTGACGTCCGCGAGGAGCTGCCGCGCGGCACGTTTGCTTATACCCGTGTTCCGACGATGATTATTCGTCTGCGGGCCTGAAGACGCCGGGCAGGCGGGAGGATAAATGCCTGTCTGTCCGCGCCGGGAAAAGACCGCGCGCCGGTGGCGCTGAAAGGGGCCGCGCTGACGCGCCGCCCCTTTCATTACGCGGACGTTCTGACGGGGGCTTCTGTCTTTTCAGACCTGTCATTTGCCTGTTACTGATGATGTTGTTGTTCCTGCTACTGCTACTGCTACTGCTACTGCTACTGCTACTGCTACTGCTACTGCTACTGCTACTGCTACTGTTCTTCTTTTTTCTGATGCTCTCATTACTGTCTGTTTTGTTGTTCTCCTGCTTATGCCTTTTCCGGGCGTCCCCCTGGCGGGGCGGGCTGTCGTGAACGGAGCCAGCGAAGCTGTCTCCGCCCTGGCGGGCTTCCATCCCTGACGCCAAACCCCCTGGCTTGCAGCGACCGTTCCGGTCGCGCCGCCTCTGTCGCGCCGTGACCTGCGCTCCCGGCATCCCGGCAAAAGGCCGCCGGGATGTGAGGGGCAACGCCGTTTCGCGCACGCGCTCTTCGTCGTTGCGGCGGGTGCCTGCCCGTTGTTGTATCCGGTGCCCTGCACCCGTTTAAGCCCCTGTCGCCGGGGGCAAAGACAGCCACAACCGTCTCCGCCAGTCCAGGGGTGAAATGCACATCCCACAAAAGTTTTTGCCCAAAAGCCGGCAAAAACTTTTGTGGTCTGCCCCCGGACAGTCGTTTCCGGCCGTGGCAGTGATGCCCCTTGCGGCGAAGGTTCTCAAACGGGTGATGGTTAATACCGGAGGGAACAAACGGCAGGTCCCCGCAAAACGTCAAAACCGCGGCTCCCGAAACTCAACGGGTGATGGGGGCTGAAAACATCAACAGAAGGAGACACATCATGGCAGTTCGTGGAATTAACAAGGTCATTCTTGTCGGTCGCCTGGGAAAAGATCCGGAAGTCCGTTACATCCCCAACGGGGGCGCAGTGGCAAACCTGCAGGTGGCCACGTCAGAAAGCTGGCGTGACAAACAGACGGGGGAGATGCGGGAGCAGACGGAATGGCATCGCGTGGTGTTGTTCGGCAAGCTCGCGGAAGTGGCTGGTGAATATTTGCGTAAGGGTGCGCAGGTCTACATCGAGGGGCAACTCCGTACCCGTAGCTGGGACGACAACAACGGCGTCACCCGTTACATCACTGAAATCCTTGTTAAAAACACGGGCACCATGCAGATGCTGGGACGTGCCGCAGGTACTCAGACTCAGCCGGAAGAGGCGCAACAGTTCAGCGGTCAGCCTCAGCCGGAATCACAGCCGGAACCGAAAAAAGGTGGCGCGAAAACGAAAGGCCGTGGACGTAAGGCCGCGCAGCCGGAGCCTCAGCAGCCGTCTGAACCCGCGTATGACTTCGATGACGACATTCCGTTCTAACGAAAGACAGTGACAACCGCCCCGTCCAGTGCGGGGCATCACCGGAGATATGAGGATGAGCGAATATTTCAGAATATTTCAGGGGCTGCCTGACGGCTCCTTTACCCGCGAACAGGCTGAAGCCGTTGCCGCACAGTACCGGAATGTCTTTATCGAGGATGATCAGGGAACGCATTTTCGCCTGGTTGTCCGCAATAACAGTGGCCTGGTCTGGCGTACCTGGAATTTTGAGGACGGTGCCGGGTACTGGATGAACCATGTCATCCGGAATTTCGGCATTCTTAAGTAAGAGAGGTGCCGGACGGGAACGCGTCCGGCAGACATACAACCATCCCGGTCAAAGGAGAAATATATGTCAGTTACAGAGTCTAAGACAAAAACGGAGCGTAAATCCAGCCGTAAATCTGCAAAAACGCAGGAAACAGTCCTGTCTGCCCTGCTGGAGCAGACGGAGGAAGTGAGCGTGTCGCGGGCCTCGCTGATTAAATCACCGCTGAATGTGCGCACGGTGCCGTATTCCGCAGAGTCCGTCAGCGAACTGGCGGAGTCCATTAAGGGCGTTGGCCTGTTGCAGAATCTGGTTGTTCATGCCCTGCCTGGTGACCGCCACGGTGTCGCCGCAGGTGGTCGCCGACTGGCAGCACTCAACATGCTGGCAGAGCGTGGCATCCTTCCGGCTGACTGGCCTGTACGCGTGAAGGTTATTCCGCAGGAGCTGGCGACGGCTGCATCAATGACTGAAAACGGTCAGCGTCGGGATATGCACCCTGCCGAACAGATTGCCGGATTCCGCGCAATGGCGCAGGAAGGCAAAACACCTGCACAAATCGGTGATTTGCTGGGCTATTCACCCCGCCACGTTCAGCGAATGCTGAAACTGGCTGACCTTGCGCCTGTCATCCTCGATGCGCTGGCAGAAGACCGCATCACCACCGAACACTGTCAGGCGCTGGCGCTGGAGAACGACACCGCGCGTCAGGTGCAGGTGTTTGAAGCCGCCTGTCAGTCGGGATGGGGCGGTAAACCGGAAGTACAGACCATTCGTCGTCTGGTGACCGAAAGTGAAGTGGCGGTGGCGGGGAACAGTAAATTCCGCTTCGTGGGGGCTGATGCCTTCTCGCCAGACGAACTGCGCACCGATTTGTTCAGCGACGACGAAGGTGGCTATGTGGACTGCGTGGCGCTCGATGCCGCCCTGCTGGAAAAACTCCAGGCTGTCGCAGAGTTCCTTCGGGAAGCCGAAGGCTGGGAATGGTGCGCCGGACGCATGGAGCCTGTCGGTGAGTGCCGTGAGGATGCCGGAACATACCGCTGTCTGCCGGAGCCGGAAGCGGTGCTGACGGAGGCGGAAGAAGAACGTCTGAACGAACTGATGACGCGTTACGACGCGCCGGAAAACCAGTGTGAGGAATCTGACCTGCTGGAAGCAGAAATGAAGCTGATGCGCTGCATGGCGAAGGTCAGGGCGTGGACGCCGGAGATGCGTGCCGGAGGTGGAGTGGTGGTGTCCTGGCGTTATGGCAACGTGTGTGTCCAGCGTGGTGTGCAGTTGCGCAGTGAGGATGACGTGGCTGACGACGCTGACCGTACGGAACAGGTGCAGGAGAAAGCGTCAGTGGAGGAAATCAGTCTGCCACTGCTGACGAAAATGTCTTCCGAACGCACGCTGGCAGTCCAGGCAGCACTGATGCAGCAACCGGACAAATCTCTGGCACTGCTGGCATGGACGCTCTGCCTGAATGTGTTTGGCAGCGGAGCGTACAGTAAACCGGCACAAATCAGCCTGGAATGTAAACATTATTCGCTGACCAGCGATGCGCCATCGGGGAAGGAAGGTGCCGCATTCATGGCGCTGATGGCAGAAAAAGCCCGTCTTGCTGCCCTGTTACCGGAGGGATGGTCACGGGACATGACGACATTCCTGTCACTCAGTCAGGAGGTGCTGTTGTCCCTGCTCAGTTTCTGCACCGCATGCAGCCTTAACGGTGTCCAGACCCGTGAGTGTGGTCACACGTCACGCAGTCCGCTTGACTCGCTGGAAACCGCTATCGGATTCCACATGCGCGACTGGTGGCAGCCGACAAAAGCAAACTTCTTCGGACACCTGAAAAAGCCGCAGATTATCGCAGCCCTGAATGAGGCAGGACTGTCCGGTGCTGCACGGGATGCAGAGAAGATGAAGAAAGGTGATGCGGCTGAACATGCAGAGCACCATATGAAAGACAACCGCTGGGTGCCTGGCTGGATGTGTGCACCACGTCCACAGACGGATACCACTGAACGCACCGATAACCTGGCTGATGCCGCCTGATGAACAACCACACCGCCCCGCCGGAGACGGGGCGGCAGCAAGGGAGATACCGTGATGAAAACTGAACTGACCCTGAATGTATTACAGACCATGAGTGCACAGGAATATGAAGATATCCGGGCTGCCGGAAGTGATGAACGCCGTGAGCTGACACACGCCGTGATGCGGGAACTGGATGCGCCGGACAACTGGACGATGAATGGCGAGTACGGCAGCGAGTTCGGCGGCTTTTTCCCCGTCCAGGTCCGCTTCACGCCTGCCCACGAACGTTTTCACCTGGCGTTATGTTCACCGGGCGATGTCTCTCAGGTCTGGGTGCTGGTTCTGGTGAATGCCGGTGGTGAGCCGTTTGCGGTGGTTCAGGTGCAGCGGCGGTTTGTACCGGAAGCTGTCAGCCATTCACTGGCACTGGCGGCGTCACTGGATGGGCAGGGGTACAGCGTTAACGACATCATCCATATCCTGATGGCGGAAGGAGGTCAGGCATGAGCGCACGTTCACAGGCACTGGTTCCCCTCAGCGTAGAGCAACAGGCCGCATGGCGGGCGGTGGCGGAGACGGAAAAACGCCGCCATCAGGGAAACTCGCTGGCGGAATATCCGTATGCGGGGGCGTTTTTCCGCTGTCTGAACGGAAGCCGCAGGATATCGCTGTCTGACCTGCGATTTTTCATGCCGTCCCTGACCGCAGAAGAACTGCACGGCAACCGTCTTCAATGGCTGTATGCCATCGATGTGCTGATTGAAACACAGGGCGAGGTCTGCCTCCTTCCCCTTCCCGGTGATGCAGCAGAGCGGCTGTTCCCGTCGGTGCGGTTCCGTGTCAGGGAACGCAGTCGCCATAAATCCGCGCTGGTCATGCAGAAGTACAGCCGCCAGCAGGCACGGGAGGCAGAGCAGAAAGCCCGTGCGTACCAGGCGCTGGTTGCTCAGGCTGAAATCGAACTGGCATTCCATTCGCCGGAGACGGTCGGAAGCTGGCATGCCCGCTGGAGTGACCGGGTGGCGGAGCATGACCTGGAAACGCTGTTCTGGCAGTGGGGTGAGCGTTTTCCGTCACTGGCCGGAATGGAACGCTGGCAGTGGCAGGATATGCCATTCTGGCAGGTCATCGCGGAAGCCAGTCTGGCAGCCAGAGAGGCCGGTCATGCCGTCCGTGAGATGGAGCGATGGATGGTGCCGAACAAACTCCGGGAGGCAGCGTGATGCGGCAACAATCACACGGATTTCCCGTGAACTGGCTGAACGACCAGATTATTTTCAGGGAAAGTGAGTGTGGTCAGCGTGCAGGTATATGGGCTATGATGTGCCCGGCGCTTGAGGCTTTCTGCCTCATGACGTGAAGGTGGTTTGTTATCCTGTCGTGTGGCAGAAGGACAAAAGCCCCGTAGTTAATTTTTCATTAACCCACGAGGCCTCTGCATGTCTAGTCCACGTCAGTATGGCCTCTTACCGTGCAAATTGCAAGGAGGAGTAAACCATGAAACTACCGGGAAACGCCCTTATCTGGTGCGTATTAATCGTGTGCTGCACGTTGTTAATATTCACACTCCTGACCCGGAATCGTCTGTGCGAAGTCCGGCTGAAGGACGGGTACAGGGAGGTTACGGCAAGTTTGGCTTACGAATCCGGCGGTAAGTAGCAACCTGGAGGCGGGCGCAGGCCCGCCTTTTCAGGGCTGATGCTGGTCTGACTGCACTGAAGCGCCTTTATAAAGGGGCTGCTGGTTCGCCGGTGGCCCCTTTCTCCTTGCTGGCATTGTGCGGGCATGAACAACCAGACTGCCAGGAAGGCCGTTTCCCTCCGGGAACGGGGATGAACGTGCGCCTGCGGCGCCCGTTCTTTTCCCCCGCCTTCTCTGTTTATGACCTGTCAGAAATCACATCACCTTCCCTTTGATTATTCTCTTTTTCCTCCTGTTCTGACTCTGATTACTGCTGCCCTGATTATTGTCTGTTTTGTTGTTCTCCTGCTTATGCCTTTTCCGGGCGTCCCCCTGGCGGGGCGGGCTGTCGTGAACGGAGCCAGCGGAGCTGTCTCCGCCCTGGCGGGCTTCCATCCCTGACGCGAACCCCCTGGCTTGCAGCGACCGTTCCGGTCGCGCCGCCTCTGTCGCGCCGTGACCTGCGCTCCCGGCATCCCGGCAAAAGGCCGCCGGGATGTAAGGGGCAACGCCGTTTCGCGCACGCGCTCTTCGTCGTTGCGGCGGGTCCCTGCCCGTTGTTGTGTCCGGTGCCACACACCCGTATGAGTCCCTGTCGCCGGGGGCACAGACAGCCACAACCGTCTCCGCCAGTCCAGGGGTGAAATGTACATCCCGCAAAACTTTTTGCCCAAAAGCAGGCAAAAACTTTTGCGGTCTGCCCCCGGACAGTCGTTTCCGGTCGTGGCAGTGATGCCCCTTGCGGCGAAGGTTCTCAAACGGGTGATGGGGGCTGAAAACATCAGATACAGGAGGAATTATGAGCGCATTTTCTTTTAACACCACTTATCAGCCAACCGGCGATCAGCAGAAGGACGCAATCGCACAAATCGACATCATGCAGAATCGTGCTGTTCAGGCAAATCTTGCATACCAGAGCAGCCTGGATGCGGAAACGCTGATGAAACAGTTAGGGCAAATCAATGATGAACTGGGGGCGCTGTTGGACAGCGTGGAAAATCACACGCCAGTTATCAGAAAAAAAGCCAGTGATTTGAGTGCACTGATGATGCTTTTCAGCCAACAGGCCGGTCAGCCCATGACCAGTCCGGTGTGATGATTTTTTCCCTGATTGTTGTCGATTTGTTAATAATAATCAGGGGGAGGAAATTAAGCGAAAAAATTTTTGACTTATTTTTTCTTTCAGCGAGGAGTGAATATTATGCGACTGGCTTCCCGTTTTGGCCGATATAATTCCATTCGCCGTGAGCGCCCGTTAACGGATGACGAATTAATGCAGTTTGTACCGTCTGTTTTTTCTGGTGACAAACATGAGTCCCGGAGTGAACGTTATACGTATATTCCAACAATCAATATCATCAATAAGTTACGTGATGAAGGTTTCCAGCCATTCTTTGCCTGTCAGAGTCGGGTTCGTGATTTGGGACGTCGCGAATACAGTAAACATATGTTACGTCTTCGCAGGGAAGGGCATATTAACGGACAGGAAGTTCCTGAAATTATCCTGCTTAATTCACATGATGGTTCATCCAGTTATCAGATGATCCCCGGAATTTTTCGTTTTGTCTGCACAAATGGCCTGGTGTGCGGAAATAATTTTGGCGAAATCCGCGTTCCACATAAAGGTGATATTGTCGGGCAGGTTATCGAGGGAGCGTATGAAGTGCTCGGTGTCTTTGATAAGGTCACTGATAATATGGAGGCGATGAAAGAAATTCATCTTAACAGTGACGAGCAACATTTATTTGGCAGAGCTGCACTGATGGTCAGGTATGAAGATGAAAATAAAACGCCAGTGACACCTGAACAGATAATTACTCCCCGTCGTCGGGAAGACAAACAGAACGATCTCTGGACAACCTGGCAGCGGGTTCAGGAGAATATGATAAAAGGTGGATTATCGGGGCGAAGTGCCTCCGGGAAAAATACCAGGACAAGAGCCATTACAGGTATTGATGGTGATATAAGAATCAACAAGGCGTTATGGGTGATTGCCGAACAGTTCAGAAAGTGGAAGTCATGATAATATAAGCAAAGCCCCGAAAAAATTTTCGGGGCTTTGCTTATATTATCATTTTTCGGAATTGCTGTGTCGTCTGATATACCTCAATTTCATCGACCGGCTTTCCGGTTGTCTGTAAATATTGTGCCCGCGAAAAATGGTCTGGCAGGAGGCTGCGCAGTTACCGGGTATATATAAGATGGGTTCCCGCTTCGCGGGGCTTCGGCCAGTCAGTATTGTCACTCATATGATATTTTTGTGTGTGGCCTTCCATGCCGCTTTTGCGGCATAACCGGTATCTGACAATGTCTGTAAGATTAATTGTTCTGCACGCTGTTAATTTCCGGAAGTGATTTCTTCGTGGCCGGAAGCCGGATACCTTTACTGCTTTTTATCCCGGTATAAATCCGGTAAACCTCTGATGCGTAGGCAAGACGTCTCTGGTTCTGGCGTTCGGATTTCCTGAATCCTGCATTGTATGCACCAACGGCCTCCCAGGTGACGCCCCATGTTTTAAATGCTATTGCCAGATAATAAGCACCGGTATAAATGTTCATGCAGGGATCTGTTGTCAGATGTTCCGGCTTAATTCCATAGCGGGCCAGTTCGTTAAAATGCTGGGAATCTACCTGCATCAGTCCGCTGCCATATCCCGTTACCGGATTAATACCGATGGCATTAACCCGGTAACGGGATTCTTTCCATGATATTGCTCTCAGTAAATCAGGATCTATTTTGTAATCCCGGCCTGCAAGATCAAAGCAATCAGTGGCATGGCAGATCTCATTTATAAACATCAGGCAGATGGCTAACATCCATTTTTTCATTTTTCCACCTCTGGTGACTTTATCCGTAAATAATTTAACCCACTCCACAAAAAGGCTCAACAGGTTGGTGGTTCTCACCACCAAAAGCACCACACCCCACGCAAAAACAAGTTTTTGCTGATTTATCTTTAATATCATTGAGTTGTATTTGTGGATTTATATTGTTTAAATCTGATTTATTTAAAGCAGCGTCGTTAACGCAGCTACAGCAACGCGCCGACACCGCTTTGTAGGGGTGGTACTGACTATTTTTATAAAAAACATTATTTTATATTAGGGGTGCTGCTAGCGGCGCGGTGTGTTTTTTTATAGGATACCGTCAGGGGCGCTGCTAGCGGTGCGTCCCTGTTTGCACTATGAATTCCAGTGTTTCGAAATTAACTTTGTTTTATGTTTAAAAAAGGTAATATCTAATGGCTAAGGTGAATCTGTATATCAGCAATGATGCTTATGAAAAAATAAACGCGATTATTGAAAAACGTCGACAGGAGGGGGCGAGAGAAAAAGATGTCAGTTTTTCAGCAACGGCTTCAATGCTTCTTGAACTGGGTCTTCGTGTATATGAGGCTCAGATGGAGCGCAAAGAGTCTGCATTTAATCAGGCCGAGTTTAATAAACTACTTCTTGAATGCGTTGTAAAAACACAGTCATCAGTAGCGAAAATTTTGGGTATTGAGTCTCTCAGTCCTCATGTCTCAGGAAATCCAAAGTTTGAATATGACAATATGGTTGAAGATATCAGAGAGAAGGTGTCGGTTGAGATGGAAAGGTTCTTTCCAAAAAATGATGATGAATAAAGGGAAATAAATTTTGACTTTGTTCAAATATCAGACTTTTTAATGGTTCAAACTGATGACAATAATCAGAATAATTAGTATATTAATTACGTGGTTAATGCCACGTTAAAATTTGAACTTGAAAATCGCCGATGCAGGGAGCTTGTCCCTCCCTGCATCGACTGTCCATAGAATCCTTTGAGGAGGTTCCTATGTGTGTGATGGATACTAGAGAAAGAGCACTCATACGTCAATCAGGCCTGCCGGAAATTATTTTATCCGCAAAATATCCAGTCTGTGTCCGCACAGAGTCAGGAAAATTCATAGACTCAAACTCTGTTTTTTTACACTTAATAAAGTGTCAGAATAGTAATTCTGAAATATGGTTTTCTGGTATTGATATTGATACGCAAATTTTATTTCATACTGCTGAAGTTGATGCTTTCTCGTCCTCGAATGGAGTGAGTATTATTAATGGTGTAATATTGAATGATGTATCATGGGATGTGGTGGTTGAAAGTACGGAAGTGAATAACTTGAATTTGTTTGTCTGGAGATTCTTTGAAAGATACGTAGTTAGTAGCTTTTTTATAAAGGGCAAGGAGTTTAGTTGTGAACCTGACAAATATCGCTTTAATAAGATAATACCGTATCTTTTGGGTTATAGTCATGAGTATTCTTCTCAGAGAATGGATATCTCTGTTGACCAATCTAAAAAAATATTTATGAATTTTAAAAAACACTATGGTTTCTCAGACAGGGATGAGTGGTTGCGATATGCTATAATCTCTGATGTGTTATTTTATCTATATCAATACTTCGCTAGTAATATTAACAGCCTTCACTGTAAAGAAATGTAAGCATTTCCGGCACTAAAAGTGCCGGTTTTTGTTAACGTAATTTACTATTTTGTTGTTTATTTTTGTGTGCGTCTTATGTGAATATTTTGACTAAATCTCTTTTATTTATGGGAGGGAGGGTGATTAAAGGAGCTTTAAGATCTGCGCCAAGTAGAAAGGTTTTACTTACCCTTGATGAGGAAACGAATAAATTATTACTTGGAGCCAGAGAGCGTAGTGGAAGAACGAAAACAAACGAAGCATTGGTGAGGTTGCAGGATCATTTGCAACGTTATCCAGATTTTTATAATGAAGAAATATTCAGGGAGGTGACCGAAGAGAGCGAGTCAACATTTAAAGAACTTTAGTTTTTATCTATCAATATTTAACAGAGGAATCATATGGACGCCGTTTTAAGTGTTCAGGGTGCTTCTGCGCCCGTCAAAAAGAAGTCGTTTTTTTCCAAATTCACTCGTCTGAATATGCTTCGCCTGGCTCGCGCTGTGATCCCGGCTGCTGTTCTGATGATGTTCTTCCCGCAGCTGGCGATGGCCGCCGGTAATCAGGACCTGATGGCAAGTGGTAACTCCACGGTTAAGGCGACCTTCGGTAAGGACTCCAGTGTTGTTAAATGGGTTGTTCTGGCTGAAGTTCTGGTCGGTGCTGTCATGTACATGATGACCAAAAACGTCAAGTTCCTGGCCGGTTTTGCCATCATCTCTGTATTTATTGCTGTGGGTATGGCCGTCGTTGGCCTGAAATAAAACGATGTCGGGAGACGAGAATAAACTTAAGAAATATCGTTTCCCGGAAACACTGACCAACCAGAGCCGCTGGTTTGGCCTGCCACTGGATGAACTGATCCCCGCAGCAATCTGTATTGGCTGGGGTATCACAAAATCAAAATATCTGTTCGGTATTGGTGCAGCGGTTCTGGTTTATTTCGGGATTAAAAAACTGAAAAAAGGGCGGGGCAGTTCCTGGTTACGTGACCTGATTTACTGGTATATGCCAACAGCCCTGCTGCGCGGTATTTTTCATAATGTTCCCGATTCGTGTTTCCGGCAGTGGATTAAATAGAACTGATACCAGGATTGTTATATGGAACACGGTGCCCGTTTAAGTACCAGTCGTGTAATGGCCATCGCCTTTATATTTATGTCAGTGCTTATTGTTCTCAGCCTCTCTGTTAACGTCATTCAGGGGGTGAATAACTACCGTCTTCAGAATGAGCAACGCACTGCCGTGACGCCAATGGCATTTAATGCCCCCTTTGCCGTGTCACAGAATAGTGCCGACGCCTCTTATTTACAGCAGATGGCGCTGTCATTTATTGCCCTCCGTCTGAATGTTTCATCAGAAACCGTCGATGCCTCACATCAGGCGCTTCTGCAATATATCCGCCCGGGCGCACAGAACCAGATGAAAGTTATTCTGGCTGAAGAAGCGAAGCGTATTAAAAACGATAACGTGAACTCAGCCTTTTTCCAGACCAGTGTTCGTGTCTGGCCTCAGTATGGCCGTGTGGAAATTCGTGGTGTGCTTAAAACCTGGATTGGTGATTCAAAACCTTTCACTGATATTAAACATTACATCCTTATTCTGAGGCGGGAAAACGGGGTGACCTGGCTGGATAATTTCGGGGAAACAGACGATGAGAAAAAATAATACGGCAATAATATTCGGCAGCCTGTTTTTTTCCTGCAGCGTGATGGCCGCAAACGGTACGCTGGCCCCCACCGTGGTGCCAATGGTGAACGGTGGTCAGGCCAGTATTGCCATCAGCAATACCAGCCCGAATCTGTTTACCGTTCCCGGTGACCGGATTATCGCCGTGAACAGTCTGGATGGTGCCCTGACCAATAATGAGCAGACCGCCTCCGGCGGTGTGGTGGTGGCCACCGTCAACAAAAAGCCCTTTACGTTCATTCTGGAAACAGAACGTGGTCTGAATCTTTCCATTCAGGCCGTTCCCCGTGAAGGCGCGGGGCGTACCATTCAGCTGGTCAGTGACCTGCGCGGAACCGGAGAAGAAGCCGGTGCGTGGGAAACGTCCACGCCTTACGAATCCCTGCTTGTGACCATCAGCCAGGCCGTCCGTGGCGGAAAATTACCCGCAGGCTGGTATCAGGTCCCGGTGACAAAGGAAACCCTGCAGGCCCCGGCGGGGCTGTCTTCAGTGGCAGATGCCGTATGGACGGGGAATCACCTGAAGATGGTCCGCTTTGCCGTGGAAAATAAAACGCTGTCTGCCCTGAATATCCGGGAAAGTGACTTCTGGCAGCCGGGAACCCGTGCCGTGATGTTCAGCCAGCCTGCCAGCCAGTTACTGGCAGGTGCGCGCATGGATGTGTATGTCATCCGTGACGGGGAGGGCAACTGATGGCCAGTATCAATACCATTGTGAAACGCAAGCAGTACCTGTGGCTGGGGATTGTGGTTGTCGGTACAGCCTCCGCGATTGGTGGGGCACTGTATCTGTCTGATGTGGACATGTCCGGTAACGGTGAAACCGTGGCTGAACAGGAGCCTGTGCCGGATATGACCGGTGTGGTGGATACGACCTTTGATGACAAGGTGCGTCAGCATGCCACCACAGAGATGCAGGTGACGGCAGCGCAGATGCAGAAGCAGTATGAGGAAATCCGTCGTGAGCTGGATGTTCTGAACAAACAGCGCGGTGATGACCAGCGTCGTATTGAAAAGCTGGGACAGGACAATGCCGCCCTGGCAGAGCAGGTAAAAGCCCTGGGTGCTAATCCCGTCACGGCGACCGGTGAGCCTGTACCGCAGATGCCTGCCTCACCGCCCGGCCCGGAAGGCGAACCACAGCCAGGAAACACCCCCGTATCCTTCCCGCCGCAGGGCAGCGTTGCTGTTCCACCGCCGACGGCGTTTTATCCCGGGAATGGTGTCACGCCACCACCACAGGTGACGTACCAGTCTGTGCCGGTGCCTAACCGGATACAGCGTAAGGTGTTTACCCGTAATGAGGGAAAACAGGGACCATCACTGCCGTACATTCCGTCAGGAAGTTTTGCGAAAGCCATGCTGATTGAAGGGGCGGATGCCAATGCCTCTGTCACCGGTAATGAATCCACGGTGCCGATGCAGCTGCGTATCACCGGCCTGGTGGAAATGCCGAACAGCAAGACGTATGACGCAACGGGATGTTTTGTGGGTCTGGAAGCCTGGGGGGATGTGTCCAGTGAGCGTGCCATTGTACGTACCCGCAATATCAGCTGCCTGAAGGACGGCAAAACTATTGATATGCCGATTAAGGGGCATGTCAGCTTCCGGGGTAAAAACGGTATCAAGGGCGAAGTGGTGATGCGTAACGGCAAAATCCTCGGCTGGGCATGGGGCGCGGGATTTGTTGACGGTATCGGTCAGGGAATGGAGCGCGCCTCCCAGCCGGCTGTCGGGCTGGGTGCCACTGCTGCTTACGGGGCCGGCGATGTCCTTAAAATGGGTATCGGTGGCGGCGCATCGAAAGCCGCACAGACGCTCAGTGACTACTACATCAAACGTGCCGAACAGTATCACCCGGTGATACCGATTGGTGCGGGCAACGAAGTGACCGTGGTGTTCCAGGACGGCTTCCAGCTGAAAACCGTGGAAGAGATGGCGCTGGAACGCACGCAGAGCAGAGCGGAAGAAGACAATCCGGAAAGTCCGGTTCCTGTTCCGCCATCGGCTGAAAGTCATCTTAACGGCTTTAATACTGACCAGATGCTGAAGCAGCTGGGCAACCTGAATCCGCAGCAGTTTATGTCCGGCAGTCAGGGAGGGGGCAATGATGGCAAATAATACGTCGTCCCGTCAGGCGGGCCATGC
Organism: Escherichia sp. SCLE84; assembly: GCF_012584495.1. Taxonomy (NCBI): domain Bacteria; kingdom Pseudomonadati; phylum Pseudomonadota; class Gammaproteobacteria; order Enterobacterales; family Enterobacteriaceae; genus Escherichia; species Escherichia sp. SCLE84. Next base: position 64,352 of record NZ_CP051433.1, read on the forward strand.
CGCCCGGTATGTTGTCGCCCGGGTTCTGCGAGGACTGTTCTGGTGTCTGAAATACGCCGTCATTCTGCCACTGGCCACAATGGCCCTGATGGCTCTGTTTGTTTTATGGAAGGACAACACCACACCAGGAAAATTACTGGTTCAGGAAATTGACTTCGTAAGACAAACAGCCCCTGCCGGGCAGTTTCCTGTAAGAGAATGTTTGCCTTCTCTGCATGATCTTCCAGGAGCAGAAGAGAAAATCTGCCGTTACCGTGCTGCTGATGCTGCAGATTATGTCAGGGAGACTGACCGGTCACTGATGCAACTGGTCACCGCATTCTGGGCAACGCTGGCACTTATGTATATGTCGTTTGCGGCAGGCACCGGGAAATATCCGGTGCGACCCGGAAAAATGAAATGTGTCCGTGTGGCAACAGCAGATGAGCGTCTGAAGGAAGTTCTTGCAGAAGACACTTCCCTGCCGGGAAAAATCAGGGAATGCCATGTTTATTTCCCCGATGACAGAACAATCAGAAACAACGGAGAAAAATGAACATGCGTAATATTAATGTTATTACAGCCCTCTCTGTGCCGGGTAAAACCGTGTCAGATGATTTTATGCATGCTGTTCTCAGTAACTGCGCCACAAGAATCGTACTTCCTGCACCGGAGAAATTCGGTTCTGAGTCATTGCCGGACAATTTTAATATGACTGCTGTCGGTGTGATGAAGAATTCAGAAATATAAGGAACCCTTCGATGAATAAGCTGGTTTCTGATGGCAGCGTCAAAAAAATAAATTATCCGGTGCTGTATGAGTCCGGAATAACACCTCCGTTATGTGAAGTCAGTGCACCAGAGCCTGATGCGGGTGGGAAACGCATTGTGGCATATGTTTATAAATCATCACGGAATACGGTTTTTGAAAATCCTGACATTGTAAAAACCTGTACGGTCAGGGATTTGAAGAATGATTTTGTGAACTGCGATGAGAAAGGTGAGGGACAATGAAACAGATTTCTTTATTTATTCCTCTGCTGGGGACCTTATTACTTTCCGGCTGTGCCGGAACCAGTACGGAATTTGAGTGTAACGCCACCACATCCGATACCTGTATGACGATGGAGCAGGCCAATGAGAAGGCCAAAAAACTGGAGCAGTCCTCAGAAGCAAAGCCGGTTGCGGCATCACTGCCGCGCCTGGCTGAAGGGAACTTCCGGACAATGCCGGTGCAGACCGTCACCGCGACCACTCCGTCCGGCAGCAGACCTGCGGTGACAGCACATCCGGAGCAGAAACTGCTGGCACCTCGCCCGCTGTTTACCGCTGCCCGGGAAGTGAAAACGGTTGTTCCGGTCAGTTCAGTTACGCCGGTAACACCACCTCGTCCGCTAAGAACGGGTGAGCAGACGGCAGCATTATGGATAGCGCCTTATATTGATAACCAGGATGTTTATCATCAGCCATCCAGCGTGTTTTTTGTTATTAAACCGTCTGCGTGGGGAAAACCACGTATTAATTAACTGGCCCTGAAGTTGTATATCAGCCGGCAATGCCGGCGGGCTTTCTGTATTCAAAATCTGCCTGTAAAACGAGTGCCCTGTGCGTGAAAAGGGATGGGCGGTAGCGTGTCAGAACATGTCGGGAGGAATATTCCGTGAGTGATGAAGCCGATGAAGCATATTCAGTGACAGAACAACTGACCATGACAGGAATAAACCGGATACGCCAGAAAATAAATGCTCATGGTATTCCTGTTTATCTCTGTGAAGCATGCGGAAATCCTATTCCGGAAGCCCGGCGGAAAATATTTCCCGGTGTGACGTTGTGCGTTGAATGTCAGGCGTATCAGGAAAGACAGAGAAAACATTATGCATAAGTCAGTCGCAGAACATAGTGATTTAATTCCGGATGAACATGAGTGGATATTCAGAAAACAGAAATCTTTGTATATGCGCCGGGAAATGGCGCGTTAATTACAGGTATTCCCTTCATGGCTACCGCATTTCTCGCTTTATTTTTCAACTAAGGAATTCATGTGAATAACCCACTTGAGGCCGTCACTCAGGCGGTTAACTCCCTCGTCACAGCACTGAAACTGCCTGACGAATCCGCAAAGGCCAATGAAGTTCTGGGCGAAATGAGCTTCCCGCAGTTCAGCCGTCTGCTGCCGTACCGTGATTACAACCAGGAATCCGGTCTGTTCATGAATGACACCACGATGGGCTTTATGCTGGAAGCCATCCCCATCAATGGGGCGAATGAGTCCATTGTGGAGGCCCTCGATCATATGCTGCGCACCAAACTGCCGCGCGGTATTCCGTTGTGTATCCATCTGATGTCCAGTCAGCTGGTTGGTGACAGGATTGAATACGGGCTGCGTGAGTTCTCCTGGTCTGGCGAACAGGCCGAACGGTTTAACGCCATTACCCGGGCCTATTATATGAAAGCGGCAGCGACACAGTTTCCGCTGCCGGAGGGAATGAATCTGCCCCTGACCCTGCGCCATTACCGGGTGTTTATCTCGTACTGTTCTCCCTCGAAGAAAAAAAGCCGGGCCGACATTCTGGAAATGGAAAACCTGGTGAAAATCATCCGGGCGTCGTTACAGGGGGCCAGTATCACCACACAGACGGTGGATGCACAGGCCTTTATCGATATTGTCGGGGAGATGATTAACCATAACCCGGATTCCCTGTACCCGAAAAGACGTCAGCTGGACCCGTATTCTGATCTGAATTATCAGTGTGTGGAGGACAGTTTTGATCTGAAAGTCCGGGCTGATTACCTGACGCTGGGCCTGCGTGAGAACGGCAGGAACAGCACGGCCCGCATCCTGAATTTCCATCTGGCCCGTAACCCGGAAATCGCCTTCCTGTGGAACATGGCCGACAACTACAGCAACCTGCTGAACCCGGAACTGTCCATCTCCTGTCCGTTCATCCTGACGCTGACTCTGGTGGTGGAAGACCAGGTGAAAACCCACAGCGAAGCCAACCTGAAGTACATGGACCTGGAGAAAAAGTCGAAGACCTCCTATGCCAAATGGTTTCCGTCCGTGGAGAAAGAGGCGAAGGAGTGGGGGGAACTGCGTCAGCGGCTGGGCTCCGGTCAGTCCTCCGTGGTGTCCTACTTCCTCAACATCACAGCCTTCTGCAAGGATAATAATGAAACGGCACTGGAAGTGGAGCAGGACATCCTGAACAGCTTCCGTAAAAACGGTTTTGAGCTGATTTCACCGCGCTTTAACCACATGCGCAATTTCCTGACCTGTCTGCCCTTTATGGCCGGGAAAGGGTTGTTTAAACAGCTGAAAGAGGCCGGAGTGGTACAGCGCGCAGAGAGCTTTAATGTGGCCAACCTGATGCCGTTAGTGGCGGATAACCCCCTGACACCGGCAGGTCTGCTGGCACCCACCTACCGTAACCAGCTGGCGTTTATCGATATTTTCTTCCGGGGGATGAATAACACCAACTATAACATGGCGGTCTGTGGCACCTCCGGGGCCGGTAAAACCGGGCTGATACAGCCACTTATCCGCAGCGTGCTGGACTCCGGGGGCTTTGCCGTGGTGTTCGACATGGGGGATGGCTACAAGTCCCTGTGTGAGAACATGGGGGGCGTATATCTGGACGGTGAAACCCTGCGCTTTAACCCGTTTGCGAACATCACCGATATTGACCAGTCAGCGGAGCGTGTCCGTGACCAGCTGTCGGTGATGGCCAGCCCCAACGGTAACCTGGATGAAGTGCATGAAGGTCTGCTGCTGCAGGCAGTCAGGGCATCATGGCTGGCCAAAGAGAACAGGGCACGTATTGATGACGTGGTGGATTTCCTGAAAAACGCCAGTGACAGCGAGCAGTATGCCGAGTCACCGACCATCCGCAGCCGTCTGGACGAAATGATTGTGCTGCTTGACCAGTACACTGCTAACGGCACTTATGGCCAGTATTTCAACTCCGATGAGCCGTCTCTGCGGGATGATGCGAAAATGGTGGTGCTGGAGCTGGGCGGACTGGAAGACCGTCCGTCCCTGCTGGTTGCGGTGATGTTCAGCCTTATCATTTACATTGAGAACCGGATGTACCGCACGCCGCGTAACCTCAAGAAACTGAACGTCATTGATGAAGGCTGGCGTCTGCTGGACTTCAAAAATCACAAGGTCGGTGAATTTATTGAGAAAGGCTACCGTACCGCCCGCCGTCATACCGGTGCCTATATCACCATCACACAGAACATCGTCGACTTTGACTCTGACAAGGCCTCCAGTGCGGCCCGTGCAGCATGGGGTAACTCCTCCTACAAAATTATCCTCAAACAGAGTGCGAAGGAGTTCGCGAAATACAACCAGCTGTATCCGGACCAGTTCCTGCCACTGCAGCGTGACATGATTGGTAAGTTCGGTGCGGCCAAAGATCAGTGGTTCAGTTCCTTCCTGCTGCAGGTGGAAAACCATTCCTCCTGGCACCGCCTGTTTGTGGACCCGTTAAGCCGCGCCATGTACAGCTCTGACGGCCCGGATTTTGAGTTTGTGCAGCAGAAACGTAAAGAGGGGCTGAGTATTCATGAGGCGGTGTGGCAGCTGGCGTGGAAGAAGTCAGGGCCGGAGATGGCTTCGCTGGAAGCCTGGCTGGAAGAACATGAGAAATACAGGAGTGTTGCATGACCACAACGCAAAAAACGACTGACGTTACAGCCCGTCGACGCAGCCACTGGTGGTGGACGGTGCCGGGATGCCTGGCAATGGTGTTACTGAACGCAGCCATCAGTTACGGCATTGTCAGACTGAACGCACCGGTGACTGCCGCCTTCAACATGAAACAGACCGTGGATGCGTTTTTTGACAGCGCCAGTCAGAAACAACTGTCAGAAGCACAGTCAAAAGCCCTTTCAGCGCGTTTTAACACGGCACTGGAAGCCAGCCTGCAGGCATGGCAGCAGAAACACCACGCGGTCATTCTGGTGTCGCCTGCCGTGGTACAGGGGGCTCCGGATATCACCCGGGAAATCCAGCAGGATATCGCCCGGCGAATGAGGGCGGAGCCATGAGATGCCGGGGGCTGATTGCCCTGCTGATATGGGGGCAGAGTGTGGCCGCCGCCGATCTTGGTACCTGGGGCGATCTGTGGCCGGTAAAGGAGCCGGACATGCTGACGGTGATCATGCAGCGCCTGACGGCACTGGAGCAGTCCGGTGAGATGGGCCGGAAAATGGATGCCTTTAAGGAGCGGGTGATCCGCAACAGTCTGCGGCCCCCTGCCGTGCCCGGTATCGGACGCACGGAGAAATACGGCAGCCGGTTGTTTGACCCGTCCGTCAGACTGGCTGCGGATATCCGGGATAACGAAGGGCGGGTGTTTGCCCGTCAGGGTGAAGTGATGAATCCGCTGCAGTATGTTCCTTTTAACCAGACGCTGTATTTCATCAATGGCGATGATCCGGCGCAGGTGGCCTGGATGAAACGCCAGACGCCGCCCACACTGGAGAGCAAAATTATCCTCGTGCAGGGCAGTATCCCGGAGATGCAGAAGTCTCTGGACAGCCGTGTTTACTTTGACCAGAACGGTGTGCTCTGCCAGCGCCTCGGCATTGATCAGGTCCCGGCACGGGTGAGCGCCGTTCCCGGCGATCGCTTCCTGAAGGTGGAATTTATTCCGGCAGAGGAGGGCAGAAAATGAAGCGAAGCCTGTGGCTGCTGATGTTATTCCTTCTCGCCGGTCATGTCCCTGCAGCGTCTGCGGATTCTGCCTGTGAGGGGCGTTTTGTAAACCCGATCACGGATATCTGCTGGAGCTGTATTTTCCCGCTCTCGCTGGGCAGTATCAAAGTCAGTCAGGGTAAGGTCCCCGACACGGCGAACCCGTCGATGCCCATTCAGATTTGTCCGGCACCGCCGCCGCTGTTCAGGCGTATCGGGCTGGCCATTGGTTACTGGGAGCCGATGGCGCTGACGGACGTCACCCGATCACCGGGATGCATGGTTAACCTGGGCTTCAGCCTGCCGGCTTTTGGTAAAACAGCACAGGGAACGGCGAAAAAGGATGAGAAGCAGGTGAACGGGGCGTTCTATCACGTTCACTGGTACAAATACCCGCTGACGTACTGGCTTAACATCATCACATCGCTGGGCTGTCTGGAAGGTGGTGACCTGGATATCGCTTATCTTTCTGAAATCGACCCCACCTGGACGGACAGCAGCCTGACCACCATTCTCAACCCGGAAGCTGTCATCTTTGCCAATCCGATAGCACAGGGAGCCTGCGCAGCAGATGCGATTGCCAGCGCCTTTAATATGCCTCTCGATGTTCTGTTCTGGTGTGCCGGTTCGCAGGGCAGTATGTACCCGTTCAATGGCTGGGTGAGTAATGAGTCCAGTCCGTTGCAGTCCTCCCTGCTGGTCAGTGAACGCATGGCGTTCAAGCTGCACCGTCAGGGCATGATTATGGAAACCATCGGGAAAAATAACGCCGTCTGTAATGAATATCCGTCCCCAATCCTGCCCAAAGAACGCTGGCGTTACCAGATGGTGAATATGTACCCGGACAGCGGACAGTGCCATCCGTTCGGGCGCAGTGTGACCCGCTGGGAAACCGGGAAAAATCCGCCCAATACAAAGAAAAACTTCGGCTACCTGATGTGGCGTAAACGTAACTGTGTCTTCCTGTAAAACTACTAATTCTGAAGGATTTTTTATGTATAAACAGGCAACAGAATTAATGCTGAACTTTAAAGACCGCATTCTGATTAAGGGGGAAGAAGATACCGGCAAGTCAACTCTCCTGACTGAAATAAGAATCAGTGATAGTGATTCCCGGTATTACAACTTTAAAACTCTTAACTCTGCGGGGTACAACCGGCTTTGTGATGAAAATATTGATAATTTTGATTTTCTGAATACACCTGAAAAGACGTTAATCCTTGATGGAGTCAGGCTGTGTGAAAAGAAAATGACATCAAAAGTTATCAGGTTAATTAAACAGGCCAGAAAATATCATAAACGCCTGGTTGTGGTTGCAGACTCATGTGAGTCTGAGTTTATCGAACTGTTGTTTGATGGTGTTATTGCATTGTCCTTCAATTCTGACAGAGAAAGGAGTTGCAATGTTTATACGCCATCAAGGCATCGTAATACAGATAATATTTATGCCAGGTAAATGTGTAAACAAAAACAGAGGAGGGTGTAATGAGTAATAATATAAAATATGGCTCCAGAATACTTGATATGGGTGTTCTGCTGGAGATGAAAGCGCTTGTGAATGCAAATGGTGGTGTGTCACGGTGCATTATGGAGTGTCGGCAGCTTGCCTGTGAGGTCCGTCATTCGCAACAATTACTGGATAAGCTGTCATGTATTGACGACTGGTTGTGCCGGTTTTCCTCAATAATGTATCACCGTTTTGATAAAGAACAGATTCAGTGGCGGGAGGATGTGGACAGGGATTATCCCAGAGAAAAGGTTTATATTTTCAGTCCCGATAATGTCTCCGTCCATAATAATGATATTAAAGACTCTGCCAATAACACATCAGGAATAACCGTGTCGATTACAGCCAGTAAAATATGCGCAGGTCAGAAAGAGTTTGATGCTTTTTTAAAACTGGCAGAAAAATTGAGAGAAAACCCTACGGGTAATTAAATTGTAACAATGCCATCAGGATATATCATGAACTGGAAAACATTTGCGCTTTTTGCCCTGACTGCAGGAATGCATATCACTGTTCATGCCTCAGACAATGTGAACACTCCTGAAAACCGCCAGTTCCTGAAGCAGCAGGAAAATTTAAGCAGACAACTGCGTGAAAAACCTGACCATCAGCTGAAGGCCTGGGCGGAGAAACAGGTGCTGGAGAACCCCCTTCAGCGTTCAGATAACCATTTCCTGGATGAGCTGGTTCGTAAACAGCAGGCTTCGCAGGACGGGAAACCCCGGCAGGGGGCCCTGTATTTTGTGTCGTTTTCCATTCCCGAAGAGGGGCTGAAACGGATGCTGGGCGAAACCCGGCACTACGGTATACCCGCCACACTGCGGGGCATGGTGAACAATGACCTGAAGACCACCGCTGAAGCCGTGCTGTCCCTGGTGAAAGACGGCGCGACTGATGGTGTTCAGATCGACCCGACGCTGTTTTCACAGTACGGCATTCGCAGTGTACCGGCACTGGTGGTGTTCTGCAGTCAGGGATACGACATCATCCGGGGAAACCTGCGGGTCGGCCAGGCGCTGGAGAAAGTGGCCGCCACGGGTGACTGCCGGCAGGTGGCTCATGATTTACTGGCAGGGAAAGGAGATTCCGGGAAATGAAACGTATTTTACCTCTGATACTGGCTCTGGTTGCCGGCATGGCACTGGCTGACAGCAACAGTGATTACCGGGCCGGCTCTGATTTTGCTCACCAGATCAAAGGACAGGGAAGCAGCAGTATTCAGGGCTTTAAGCCACAGGAGAGTATCCCCGGCTATAACGCGAATCCGGACGAGACAAAATATTACGGTGGCGTGACTGCCGGCGGGGATAGCGGCCTGAAAAATGACGGCACCACGGAATGGGCGACCGGTGAAACCGGAAAAACCATTACAGAGTCATTCATGAACAAGCCGAAAGACATTCTTTCACCGGATGCACCGTTTATCCAGACCGGCAGGGATGTGGTGAACCGGGCTGACAGCATTGTGGGAAACACCGGGCAGCAGTGCAGTGCGCAGGAGATTAGCCGGAGTGAATACACGAATTACACCTGTGAGCGGGATTTACAGGTGGAGCAGTACTGCACACGAACTGCCCGTATGGAGCTGCAGGGGAGTACCACATGGGAAACCCGGACGCTGGAGTATGAAATGAGTCAGCTACCTGCACGTGAAGTGAATGGTCAGTATGTTGTCTCCATTACCTCTCCCGTTACCGGTGAAATTGTCGATGCGCATTACAGCTGGAGTCGTACTTACCTGCAGAAGAGTGTACCTATGACAATTACAGTACTGGGAACCCCACTGAGCTGGAATGCCAAATACTCAGCAGATGCCTCATTTACACCAGTACAGAAAACACTGACTGCCGGTGTTGCTTTTACGTCATCTCACCCCGTCCGGGTCGGGAATACAAAATTCAAACGTCATACGGCAATGAAGCTGCGTCTGGTTGTCAGGGTAAAAAAAGCCTCGTACACCCCGTATGTTGTCTGGTCTGAAAGCTGCCCGTTCAGCAAGGAGCTGGGGAAACTGACAAAAACAGAATGTACGGAGGCTGGCGGGAACAGGACGCTGGTGAAAGACGGTCAGTCATACAGCATGTACCAGAGCTGCTGGGCATACCGGGACACGTATGTCACACAGTCAGCAGACAAGGGAACCTGTCAGACCTACACCGACAATCCTGCCTGTACCCTGGTGTCACACCAGTGCGCCTTTTACTCCGAAGAAGGTGCCTGTCTGCATGAATATGCCACGTACTCCTGTGAGTCAAAAACATCCGGGAAAGTGATGGTCTGTGGGGGAGACGTCTTCTGTCTCGATGGCGAATGCGATAAGGCTCAGAGCGGGCAGAGTAATGATTTTGCCGAAGCCGTTTCTCAGCTGGCGGCACTGGCCGCAGCAGGTAAGGATGTTGCGGCGCTGAACGGGGTGGATGTCCGTGCTTTCACCGGTCAGGCGAAATTTTGTAAGAAGGCTGCAGCCGGATACAGCAACTGCTGTAAGGACAGCGGCTGGGGACAGGATATCGGGCTGGCCAAATGCAGCAGTGATGAAAAAGCCCTGGCTAAAGCAAAATCAAACAAACTGACCGTCAGTGTCGGAGAGTTCTGTTCGAAGAAAGTGCTGGGTGTCTGCCTGGAGAAAAAACGCAGTTACTGTCAGTTTGATTCGAAGCTGGCGCAGATAGTCCAGCAGCAGGGGCGCAACGGTCAGCTGCGTATCAGTTTTGGCAGTGCGAAGCATCCTGACTGTCGGGGGATTACGGTTGATGAGCTGCAGAAAATTCAGTTCGACAGACTGGATTTCACTAACTTCTACGAAGACCTGATGAATAACCAGAAAATCCCGGACAGTGGTGTTCTGACGCAGAAAGTGAAAGAGCAGATTGCTGACCAGCTGAAACAGGCAGGACAGTAAGGTATGGAAAATAACCGGGGAAAATGATGAAAGTCATATTCACGTCGAACCGTTTTATTGATTTTCTTATCCGGCTTTTGATTACAGCGATTGTCATTTCCCCGGTAATTATCTGGTCGTGGGATACGGTAAAAGAAACCACTGCAGGTGAGATACTTGCTGCTGCTTTCGTTATTTTTTACTCCGGTGTGCTCCTGTTTATTCTGTATTTTTGTTTTTCTGCCCTGACTGACCTGCAGAAACCTGATGATGAAAGAAAAAGTGATGAAAGGAATGAAGATGAATAAAGCATTACTGCCACTGTTACTCTGCTGCTTTATTTTTCCGGCGTCAGGAAAAGATGCAGGCTGGCAGTGGTATAACGAGAAAATAAATCCGAAGGAAAAAGAAAATAAACCAGTACCTGCAGCCCCCCGTCAGGAGCCGGACATTATACAGAAACTGGCCGCACTGCAGACGGCAACAAAGCGGGCGCTGTACGAAGCTATTCTGTATCCCGGCGTGGATAATTTTGTGAAATATTTCCGGCTGCAGAATTACTGGACTCAGCAGGCCGGGCTTTTCACCATGAGCGCCAAAAAAGCCATGCTGGCGCATCCCGAACTGGACTATAACCTGCAGTACAGCCATTACAACGGCACGGTCCGGAACCAGCTGGCGGCAGACCAGGTGCAGCAGCGACAGGCCATTGCGAAACTGGCTGAACACTACGGCATCATGTTCTTTTACCGGGGGCAGGACCCCATCGACGGGCAGCTGGCGCAGGTCATTAATGGCTTCAGGGATACCTATGGTCTGAGTGTTATTCCCGTTTCCGTGGATGGTGTGATTAATCCGCTGTTGCCGGATTCCCGGACTGACCAGGGGCAGGCGCAGCGCCTCGGCGTGAAATATTTCCCGGCCATGATGCTGGTTGACCCGAAACAGGGCAGTGTTCGTCCGTTATCATACGGTTTTATTTCGCAGGACGACCTGGCAAAACAGTTCCTGAACGTTTCTGAAGATTTTAAACCCAATTTTTAATCGCGGATTTGATTTATGAGTGAAGATTATTTGAAACTGTTTACAGGTGTTGTTCTGTTAATATTTGTCATTATTGCCGGTTATTTCTTTTCTGAGCGTAATGACAGGAAAATGTTTCTCCTGAGTTCGCTGGTTTTCCTTGTTATTAATATCGCGTGTTTATATGTGCTGACTGCCAGTCTCTGGTTTCTGTGTGGTGCAATTATGAATCAGGGCGCAGCAATGGTTGTTCCAATGGTTATTGGCTCATTACCGAACGTTACGAGCTTCGACGGATTCAGAAGAATATTTATCTGTATTATGTTGTCATCAGTATGGTCCGGAGTGATGTGGTTTTTTATAAGGGGGCTTATGACAGGCTAAGTCATATAAAACGGTAATAAAAACCATACAAAATAATGAGGTTGATCTGATTAATATCACACAAACGCGAATATTACAGACATAAATACTCTCATGTAAATAATAACCGGAGTTTAACATGATAAGTAAACGCAGATTCTCTTTACCCCGGCTTGATATTACGGGAATGTGGGTATTTTCCCTGGGTGTCTGGTTTCATATCGTCGCCCGTCTTGTTTACAGCAAACCCTGGATGGCTTTTTTTCTGGCGGAGCTGATTGCGGCCATCCTTGTGCTGTTCGGCGCATACCAGGTGCTGGATGCATGGATTGCCCGTGTCAGCCGGGAAGAGCGTGAGGCACTGGAAGCCAGGCAACAGGCCATGATGGCAGAGCAGCAGGAGGGCGGACATGTCTCTCACTAAATTACTGCCGGTCATTTTGTTGATGATGGCCACAGGTGTGCAGGCCTCCACCCGGGATGAAATTGAACGACTCTGGAATCCGCAGGGTATGGCCGCGCAGCCTGCACAACCGGCAGCAGACACGTCAGCCAGGACAGAAAAGCCGGCTCCCCGCTGGTTCCGCCTCAGTAATGGCAGGCAGGTTAACCTGGCCGACTGGAAGGTGGTGCTGTTTATGCAGGGGCATTGCCCTTACTGTCACCAGTTTGACCCGGTACTGAAACAGCTGGCACAGCAGTACGGCTTTTCCGTTTTTCCCTACACACTGGATGGTCAGGGGGATACCGCCTTTCCGGAGGCATTGCCGGTGCCACCGGACGTAATGCAGACCTTCTTCCCGAATATCCCGGTGGCCACACCGACCACCTTCCTGGTCAACGTCAACACGCTTGAGGCATTACCGCTTTTACAGGGGGCAACGGATGCCGCCGGTTTTATGGCGCGGATGGATACCGTTCTGCAGATGTACAGAGGAAAAAAAGGTGCGAAATAAGCAGGTGGTGTTACTCATTGCCGGAATATCCGGCATCGCGACGGGAATAATCGTCAGCCTGAATATCCCCTTTATCCGTCAGGGGCTTTTTTATCCCGCCAGCCCTGTAGAAATAGTCGTTTCGCTGTGTCTTACCTTTTCTGTTTCTGTTGTGTTTTTTGTGGGGGCAATTGTGGGATGGATTTTGGTGTCTGAAATATATTACAGCCGCATGACCGGTCTGAATGAATCATCAGTAATATCAGAGGAAACTTATAATGACAGCAAACAAAAAGAATCAGGAATTCAAAATCAGAAAAATTAGACGGAATATTGAGTATAGTTTCAGGGATTCTGACAGATATTTTGATTTGTTTATTGTTTTCCTTGTTGCCGGAATTGTTTTATGGGCAGTTATGCACGTTATTTTCGATGTCTGTATTGATTCATGGATGGCCGACCCGAAATTACTTAATTTCCAGTATATGTGGAATGTTCTGATGAAAGTCATTCCGTTTACGTTATGGGCGCTGGCAGCAGGGTTTCTTGTTACATTTTTTCTGTCCCCAATGTGCGAATTAATATTCGGAAATATCATGATATTCCTGCTGAAACGCCGTATGCGCCGGGAGAACACATTAAGGGAGGGCAGCAATAATGCTTCGCATTAAGCCTCTTTTTATTCTTTGTGCCGCCTTACTGACGGTGACGCCTGCAGCGTCAGCGGATGTGAACAGCGACATGAATCAGTTCTTTAACAAGCTGGGCTTCGCCTCCAATACCACACAGTCGGGCGTCTGGCAGGGGCAGGCTGCCGGCTATGCTTACGGCGGCTCCCTGTATGCCCGTACTCAGGTCAAAAATGTTCAGCTGATTTCCATGACGCTGCCGGATATCAATGCCGGATGTGGCGGCATCGATGCCTACCTCGGTTCGTTCAGTTTTATTAATGGCGAGCAGCTGCAGCGTTTTGTTAAGCAGATTATGAGCAATGCTGCCGGTTACTTTTTTGACCTTGCCCTGCAGACAACGGTGCCGGAAATTAAAACCGCAAAAGACTTCCTGCAGAAAATGGCAAGCGACATTAACAGTATGAACCTCAGTTCCTGCCAGGCGGCGCAGGGGATTATCGGCGGGCTTTTCCCCCGGACGCAGGTGTCCCAGCAAAAAGTCTGTCAGGACATTGCCGGTGAGAGCAATATTTTTGCTGACTGGGCGGCTTCCCGGCAGGGATGTACCGTTGGCGGGAAATCTGACAGCGTCAGGGATAAAGCCAGCGACAAGGATAAGGAGCGGGTGACCAAAAACATTAACATCATGTGGAATGCGCTTTCCAAAAACAGAATGTTTGACGGCAACAAAGAGCTGAAAGAGTTTGTGATGACGCTGACCGGCTCACTGGTGTTTGGTCCCAACGGCGAAATCACACCGCTGTCGGCCAGAACCACTGACCGCTCAATTATCCGGGCTATGATGGAAGGCGGCACAGCAAAAATTTATCACTGCAACGATTCTGATAAATGCCTGAAAGTGGTGGCAGACACACCGGTGACCATCAGCCGGGATAATGCACTGAAGTCTCAGATTACTAAACTTCTGGCCAGCATTCAGAACAAGGCGGTCAGTGACACGCCTCTGGATGACAAGGAAAAAGGCTTTATTTCCAGTACCACCATCCCCGTCTTCAAATACCTGGTTGACCCGCAGATGCTCGGTGTTTCCAACAGTATGATTTACCAGCTGACGGACTATATCGGTTACGACATCCTGCTGCAGTACATTCAGGAGCTGATACAGCAGGCCCGGGCGATGGTGGCCACAGGAAATTATGACGAAGCAGTTATCGAACATATTAACGACAACATGAATGATGCCACCCGGCAGATTGCGGCGTTTCAGTCACAGGTGCAGGTACAGCAGGATGCGCTGCTGGTTGTCGATCGTCAGATGAGCTACATGCGTCAGCAGCTTTCCGCCCGCATGCTCAGTCGTTACCAGAACAACTATCACTTCGGAGGGAGCACGCTGTGAATGAAGTTTATGTGATTGCCGGTGGTGAGTGGTTGCGGAATAACCTGAACGCCATTGCCGCCTTTATGGGAACCAGGACGTGGGATTCCATTGAAAAAATTGCGCTCACATTGTCTGTTCTCGCGGTGGCCGTGATGTGGGTACAGCGGCACAACGTGATGGATTTGCTGGGCTGGGTGGCCGTGTTTGTGCTTATCAGCCTGCTGGTTAATGTCCGCACATCGGTGCAGATTATTGATAACAGTGACCTGGTCAAAGTTCACCGGGTGGATAATGTGCCGGTCGGACTGGCGATGCCACTTTCACTGACGACCCGTATCGGGCATGCAATGGTGGCCAGTTACGAGATGATCTTCACGCAACCGGACAGTGTCACCTACAGCAAAACGGGGATGCTGTTTGGCGCAGAACTGGTATCAAAAAGCACCGACTTTTTGTCCCGTAATCCGGAAATCGCCAATCTTTTCCAGGATTATGTGCAGAACTGCGTGATGGGGGATATTTACCTGAACCACAAATACACGCTGGAGGAACTGATGGCCTCCGCTGATCCTTACACGCTGATTTTTTCCCGCCCCAGTCCGCTGCGGGGCGTTTATGACAGCAATAATAATTTCGTGACCTGTAAGGACGCGTCGGTTTCGCTGAAAGACAAGCTGAATCTGGACACACAGAGTGGCGGAAAAACATGGCATTATTATGCCCAGCAGCTATTTGGTGGACGCCCTGATCCGAACCTGTTGTTCAGTACGCTGATTGGCGACAGTTATAGTTACTTCTATGGCTCAAGTAAATCAGCCAGCCAGATCATCCGCCAGAATGTCACCATCAATGCGCTGAAGGAGGGGATCACCAGTTATGCCGCACGTAATGGTGATTCGGCCAGCCTGGTGAATCTGGCCACCACATCATCGATGGAGAAGCAACGTCTGGCACATGTCTCCATCGGTCATGTGGCGATGCGGACACTGCCCATGACGCAGACCATCCTGACGGGGATCGCCATCGGTATTTTCCCGCTCCTGGTACTGGCGGCTGTCTTCAACAAACTGACGCTGTCCGTCCTGAAAGGCTATGTGTTTGCCCTGATGTGGTTGCAGTCATGGCCAATGTTGTACGCCATTCTGAACAGCGCCATGACATTTTATGCAAAGCAGAATGGTGCACCGGTGGTGCTCTCGGAAATTTCACAGATACAGCTGAAATGCTCCGATCTGGCTTCCACTGCCGGGTATCTTTCCATGATGATCCCGCCATTATCCTGGATGATGGTCAGGGGGCTCGGGGCAGGATTTTCCAGTGTGTACAGCCATTTCGCTTCCTCTGCTATCAGTCCGACCGCCAGTGCAGCAGGCAGTGTGGTTGACGGTAATTACTCCTACGGCAACATGCAGACGGAGAACGTTAACGGCTTCAGCTGGAGCACCAACAGCACCACGTCGTTTGGTCAGATGATGTACCAGACCGGCAGTGGCGCAACCGCCACACAGACCCGTGACGGTAATATGGTGATGGATGCAAGCGGAGCGATGTCCCGGTTACCGGTCGGCATCAATGCAACGCGTCAGATTGCGGCGGCACAACAGGAAATGGCCCGAGAAGCATCGAACAGAGCAGAAAGTGCCCTGCATGGGTTCAGCAGCAGTATTGCCAGTGCCTGGAACACGCTCAGTCAGTTTGGTTCTAACCGGGGGAGCAGTGATTCTGTCACCGGTGGTGCTGACAGCACGATGAGTGCTCAGGACTCCATGATGGCCAGCCGTATGCGCAGCGCAGTGGAAAGCTATGCGAAGGCGCATAATATCAGTAATGAGCAGGCGACAAGAGAACTGGCATCAAGAAGTACGAGAGGTTCTGCGGGGATGTATGGCGATGCTCATGCTGAATGGGGGGTTAAACCTAAAATTCTTGGTGTTGGTGGTGGCGTAGGTGTTAGAGGTGGTGGTCGGGCAAGTATTGACTGGAGTGATGAGGATGCGCATCAGGCCAGCAGTGGTTCACGGGCCAGCCATGATGCTCGCCATGATATCGATGCCAGGGCTACACAAGACTTTAAAGAGGCCAGCGATTACTTTACCAGTCGCAAGGTCAGTGAATCCGGCAGCCATACGGACAATAATGCCGATTCCCGTGTGGACCAGCTGTCTGCAGCCCTGAACTCAGCAAAACAGAGTTACGACCAGTACACGACGAATATGACCCGCAGCCATGAATATGCTGAAATGGCATCCCGTACTGAAAGCATGAGTGGGCAGATGAGTGAAGACCTGTCGCAACAGTTTGCACAGTATGTGATGAAACACGCGCCGCAGGATGCCGAAGCTATTCTGACAAACACCAGTTCACCGGAGATTGCAGAACGCCGTCGGGCTATGGCGTGGTCTTTTGTTCAGGAACAGGTGCAGCCTGGTGTTGATAATGCCTGGCGTGAATCCCGTGGGGACATCGGTAAAGGAATGGAGAGCGTACCTTCGGGGGGTGGCAGCCAGGATATTATTGCTGATCATCAGGGGCATCAGGCCATTATTGAGCAAAGAACGCAGGACAGTAATATCCGTAATGATGTAAAACATCAGGTTGATAATATGGTCACAGAATACCGAGGCAATATCGGAGATACTCAGAGCAGCATACGTGGCGAAGAAAATATTGTAGGAAGACAGTATTCTGAACTACAAAATCACCATAAAACAGAGGCATTATCTCAGTATAATAAATATAATGAAGAAAAATCGGGTCAGGAAAGAATGCCCGGGGCTGACAGTCCACAGGAACTGATGAAAAGAGCAAAGGAGTATCAGGATAAGCACAAGCAATAATATTGTATGGGGAGATGATAATGAAAAATTTAGCTCATATTGCTCTGGTGACGGTGATACAGTTCATTGCCTGTTATCTGGCTGATTGGGGGAGTGCCGAAACAGTTTTTATCCTGTGCTTTATTGTACTATGGCAGGGATTGTTTATATGGTTATTTTCTCAAATACGAAAAAAACGGCATGTGTCGGATGAGTTTAAATTCAGTAAAGGCGTTTGGTATATACTGATGCCAGTATCTTCCTTACTCTCTCCGTTATTAAGCCTGATGGTTTTTATCATTGGTACACTATACGAATTAAGGCGAATTAGTGGTTGTGTAAGTGTAAGAGAATGGATGCAATCTCAGGTAAATGAACAAACTAATGAAGATTTGCATCTGGATTTTGATGATGTGAATTTTGATTATGTGGATTTTTATCGTACTAATCCGGCAACAGGATTAGCTATGCATGGAGGATTTGATTCAGCAGGAAATACTTTTGGGACTTGTTGGCAGGACTATGATGACAGGCGATAAGAAAACTGTGGTTTGTAATAAAGGTAATTTGATGAAAACAAAAAAATTGATGATGGTTGCACTGGTCAGTTCCACTCTGGCCCTTTCAGGGTGTGGTGCGATGAGCACAGCAATCAAGAAGCGTAACCTTGAGGTGAAGACTCAGATGAGTGAGACCATCTGGCTTGAACCCGCCAGCGAACGCACGGTATTTCTGCAGATCAAAAACACGTCTGATAAAGACATGAGTGGGCTGCAGGGCAAAATTGCTGATGCTGTGAAAGCAAAAGGATATCAGGTGGTGACTTCTCCGGATAAAGCCTACTACTGGATTCAGGCGAATGTGCTGAAGGCCGATAAGATGGATCTGCGGGAATCTCAGGGATGGCTGAACCGTGGTTATGAAGGCGCAGCAGTTGGTGCAGCGTTAGGTGCCGGTATCACCGGATATAATTCCAGTTCTGCCGGTGCCACACTCGGTGTGGGCCTTGCTGCCGGTCTGGTGGGTATGGCTGCAGATGCGATGGTGGAAGATGTGAACTATACCATGATCACGGATGTGCAGATTGCAGAGCGTACTAAGGCAACGGTGACAACGGACAATGTTGCCGCCCTGCGTCAGGGCACATCAGGTGCGAAAATTCAGACCAGTACTGAAACAGGTAACCAGCATAAATACCAGACCCGTGTGGTCTCAAATGCGAACAAGGTTAACCTGAAATTTGAAGAGGCGAAGCCTGTTCTCGAAGACCAGTTGGCCAAATCAATCGCAAATATTCTCTGAACCTCGTCAGGAGGCTGGTCTGACCGGCCTCCTTGCTGACGCCTCGCGTTGCTCGTTGTCCAACCCCGGGATGTAACAAAATAAATTTTGTCACCTCCCGGCGTTTCCGAAATAAATATGAAAACACTGAGCGGTTGTGCAAATTCTTTGTGCGACCGTGAAGTGTTGCCGGCGAAGCCGGGATCTTCCGGAGAAAGTCATTATGACATCAGACAATATCGCTGAATATGTTGGTGAGAATAATCAATTTACTGAGAAGCCTGTAACTGAATACCCCCCGGTGATACAGGATAATACAGTGACCACTAAAGACTATCTGTACAGCAATAATATTGATACTGACCTTTTAGTGGTTATCGGAGGGCTTATTGTTATATTGTTTCTCATGATGCTTATCATGTACTTTATTAATTCTCTCAGGCATAAGGAATTAACTGAAATACTGGAAAAAATATCTTTTCCTGAAAAATCCGGGAGCAATTTGCTTAAACCGGAGGCGGTCAGCTGTAATTTGTTGTCCCTGTGTGTGCTGGCACCGGTATTCTGTACACCCAAAAAGCTGGCTGAAGTTTCCAGGGAGATCATCGTGGCGAGTGCGCAGGAAATTGCATGGACGCCGGGGAGCAGTCGTATTGATGGCCACCAGGCGGAGAATATCACCTGGGCGATTTCATCGCAGTCTCCTGCCGATAAGTATGATCTCATCAATAAAACGTCCCGTGTTTCTCCTGACAGTGGCCGTTTTTATGAACCGGACACAGTTCTGGATCACCGTGAACGGGTACGCCTTTTTATTCAGATCCAGTTTCCGCATGGGAGTGACTGGTCTGAAGTATTGCGCCTGACTGACATTGTTACAGAGAAGGTCTCTTCCGGCAGGGCTGCAGGCGGGTATCACCACCGGCATAAAGGGTACACCTGGTCTGTTTCTGTGAATTAACCCCACATCATCCTTTTCTGCCCTGTTCCAGATTTTCCCGGAGTTTCATCATGAGTTTTAACGCAAAGGATATGACCCAGGGCGGTCAGATTGCGTCCATGCGTATCCGCATGTTCAGCCAGATCGCCAATATCATGCTTTACTGCCTGTTTATTTTTTTCTGGATACTCGTTGGTCTGATTTTATGGGTAAAAATAAGCTGGCAGACGTTTGTGAACGGCTGTATTTACTGGTGGTGTACCACGCTGGAAGGCATGCGGGATTTAATCAGGTCCCAGCCAGTATATGAGATTCAGTATTACGGCAAAACCTTCCGGATGAACGCTGCCCAGGTACTGCATGATAAATATATGATCTGGTGCGGTGAGCAGCTATGGTCCGCATTCGTTCTGGCGTCTGTCGTGGCCCTGGTTATTTGCCTGATCACCTTCTTTGTTGTCTCCTGGATTCTGGGGCGTCAGGGTAAACAACAGAGCGAAAATGAAGTCACAGGTGGTCGTCAGCTGACAGACAATCCGAAAGACGTTGCCCGGATGCTGAAAAAAGACGGCAAGGATTCCGATATCCGGATTGGCGACCTGCCGATTATCCGGGATTCCGAAATCCAGAACTTCTGTCTGCACGGCACGGTCGGGGCCGGTAAGTCGGAGGTTATCCGTCGTCTGGCCAACTACGCCCGTCAGCGCGGTGATATGGTGGTGATTTATGACCGTTCAGGGGAATTTGTTAAAAGTTACTATGATCCCTCCATCGATAAAATCCTGAATCCGCTGGATGCCCGCTGTGCCGCATGGGATTTGTGGAAGGAGTGCCTGACACAGCCGGATTTTGATAATACCGCAAATACTCTGATCCCTATGGGTACAAAAGAGGACCCGTTCTGGCAGGGGTCAGGACGTACCATTTTTGCGGAAGCGGCGTACCTGATGCGTAATGACCCCAACCGCAGCTACAGCAAACTGGTGGACACACTGCTTTCCATCAAAATTGAAAAACTGCGTACCTTCCTGCGTAATTCACCGGCGGCCAACCTGGTGGAAGAGAAAATTGAGAAAACGGCGATTTCCATCCGTGCTGTGCTGACCAACTACGTGAAAGCCATCCGTTACCTGCAGGGGATTGAGCATAACGGTGAGTCTTTTACCATCCGTGACTGGATGCGGGGTGTCCGGGAAGATCAGAAAAACGGCTGGCTGTTTATTTCGTCGAACGCCGACACCCATGCCTCCCTGAAGCCTGTGATCTCCATGTGGCTGTCCATTGCCATTCGTGGTCTGCTGGCAATGGGAGAAAACCGTAACCGTCGTGTGTGGTTTTTCTGTGATGAGTTACCCACGTTACACAAACTGCCGGATCTGGTGGAGATCCTGCCGGAAGCCCGTAAGTTCGGTGGCTGTTATGTGTTTGGTATCCAGTCCTATGCCCAGCTGGAAGATATCTACGGTGAGAAAGCGGCTGCCACGCTGTTTGACGTCATGAACACCCGTGCCTTTTTCCGTTCTCCCAGCCATAAGATTGCAGAGTTCGCTGCCGGTGAGATTGGTGAGAAAGAGCACCTGAAAGCCAGCGAGCAGTATTCCTACGGTGCTGATCCGGTACGTGACGGGGTATCGACCGGTAAGGATATGGAGCGCCAGACGCTGGTCAGTTATTCCGACATTCAGTCTCTGCCGGATCTGACCTGTTATGTCACCCTGCCCGGACCGTATCCGGCAGTAAAACTCTCCCTGAAATATCAGACACGACCGAAGGTCGCTCCGGAGTTTATTCCGCGTGACATCAACCCGGAAATGGAGAACCGTCTGAGTGCCGTACTTGCTGCAAGGGAAGCAGAAGGTCGCCAGATGGCCAGCCTCTTCGAACCGGAGGTTGCCTCCGGAGAAGGCGTGACTCAGGCTGAACAGCCACAACAGCCACAACAGCCACAACAGCCACAACAGCCACAACAGCCACAACAGCCACAACAGCCAGTGTCTTCTGTCATCAATGATAAGAAGTCAGATGCAGGTGTGAGTGTTCCGGCAGGGGGGATCGAGCAGGAGCTGAAAATGAAACCGGAAGAAGAGATGGAACAGCAACTGCCACCCGGGATCAGTGAATCCGGTGAAGTGGTGGATATGGCCGCTTATGAGGCATGGCAACAGGAAAATCATCCGGACATCCAGCAGCAGATGCAGCGTCGTGAAGAGGTGAACATTAATGTGCACCGGGAGCGCGGGGAGGATGTTGAGCCGGGAGATGATTTCTGATGATGAGTATCGCGCAGGTCAGATCGGCCGGAAGTGCCGGTAACTATTATACCGACAAGGATAATTACTATGTACTGGGCAGCATGGGAGAACGCTGGGCCGGCAAGGGGGCTGAACAGCTGGGACTGCAGGGCAGTGTCGATAAGGATGTTTTTACCCGTCTTCTGGAGGGAAGGCTGCCGGACGGAGCGGATCTAAGCCGCATGCAGGATGGCAGTAATAAGCATCGTCCCGGCTACGACCTGACCTTCTCCGCCCCCAAAAGTGTCTCCATGATGGCCATGTTAGGTGGCGATAAGCGCCTGATTGATGCACATAACCAGGCCGTGGACTTTGCTGTTCGTCAGGTGGAGGCGCTGGCCTCCACACGGGTGATGACGGACGGACAGTCAGAAACGGTACTGACCGGTAATCTGGTGATGGCACTGTTTAACCACGACACCAGTCGCGATCAGGAACCACAGTTACACACGCATGCGGTGGTGGCTAATGTCACGCAGTATAACGGTGAGTGGAAGACACTGAGCAGTGACAAAGTGGGGAAAACGGGGTTCATTGAGAATGTGTACGCTAATCAGATTGCCTTTGGCAGGCTCTACCGGGAAAAACTGAAAGAGCAGGTTGAGGCGCTGGGCTATGAAACCGAAGTGGTGGGTAAGCACGGTATGTGGGAGATGCCGGGCGTACCGGTGGAGGCCTTTTCCGGACGCTCACAGACTATCCGGGAGGCCGTCGGGGAAGATGCCTCGCTGAAATCCCGGGATGTGGCGGCACTGGATACGCGAAAATCCAAACAGCACGTCGATCCTGAAGTCAGAATGGCTGAATGGATGCAGACGCTGAAGGAAACCGGGTTCGACATCCGGGCATATCGTGACGCGGCGGATCAGCGTGCGGAGATCCGCACGCAGGCGCCCGGGGCTGTTTCACAGGAGGGGCCGGATGTGCAGCAGGCGGTGACACAGGCGATTGCCGGATTAAGTGAACGAAAAGTGCAGTTCACGTATACGGACGTGCTGGCCAGGACGGTCGGCATACTGCCGCCGGAAAATGGTGTGATTGAACGGGCACGCGCCGGTATCGATGAGGCCATCAGCCGTGAGCAGCTTATCCCCCTTGACCGTGAGAAGGGGCTGTTCACATCCGGGATTCATGTGCTCGATGAGCTGTCAGTCCGGGCACTCAGTCGTGACATCATGAAACAGAACCGGGTGACCGTACATCCGGAGAAAAGTGTCCCCCGGACGGCCGGTTACAGCGATACCGTCAGTGTTCTGGCACAGGATCGCCCGTCGCTGGCCATTGTGTCCGGGCAGGGGGGAGCCGCCGGGCAGCGTGAGCGGGTGGCTGAACTGGTCATGATGGCCCGGGAGCAGGGGCGGGAAGTGCAGATTATCGCTGCTGACCGTCGCTCGCAGATGAACCTGAAGCAGGATGAACGGCTGTCCGGTGAGCTGATAACCGGACGTCGTCAGCTGCAGGAGGGCATGATCTTCACGCCGGGCAGTACCGTTATCGTTGACCAGGGCGAAAAACTCTCCCTGAAAGAGACGTTAACCCTGCTGGACGGTGCCGCACGTCATAACGTACAGGTCCTGATAACCGACAGCGGGCAGCGAACCGGTACAGGCAGTGCGCTGATGGCCATGAGGGATGCCGGGGTGAACACATATCGCTGGCAGGGGGGAGAACAGCGACCGGCAACCATCATCAGTGAACCGGACCGTAATGTCCGCTATGCCCGGCTGGCCGGGGATTTTGCGGCCAGCGTGAAAGCCGGAGAAGAGAGCGTGGCACAGGTCAGCGGGGTACGGGAACAGGCCATACTGACACAGGCCATTCGCAGTGAGCTGAAAACGCAGGGCGTGCTCGGACATCCGGAGGTGACCATGACCGCGCTGTCACCGGTCTGGCTGGACAGCCGGAGTCGTTATCTGCGGGATATGTACCGCCCGGGGATGGTGATGGAGCAGTGGAACCCGGAGACACGCAGTCATGACCGCTATGTGATAGACCGGGTGACGGCGCAGAGTCACAGCCTGACCCTGCGGGATGCGCAGGGCGAAACGCAGGTGGTGCGTATTTCTTCTCTGGACAGCAGCTGGTCGCTGTTCCGGCCGGAAAAAATGCCGGTGGCAGACGGCGAGCGTCTGAGGGTGACAGGGAAAATTCCCGGACTCCGCGTCTCCGGCGGTGACCGCCTGCAGGTGTCGTCCGTCAGTGAGGACGCGATGACGGTTGTTGTGCCGGGACGGGCTGAACCGGCCACCCTGCCTGTGAGCGATTCACCGTTCACGGCACTGAAGCTGGAGAACGGCTGGGTGGAAACGCCCGGGCATTCCGTCAGCGACAGTGCGACGGTTTTTGCCTCCGTCACACAGATGGCAATGGACAATGCCACCCTGAACGGTCTGGCCCGCAGTGGTCGTGATGTCCGGCTGTATTCCTCACTGGATGAAACCCGTACTGCGGAAAAACTTGCCCGCCATCCGTCCTTTACGGTGGTTTCTGAGCAGATAAAGACGCGGGCCGGTGAGACATCGCTGGAAACGGCTATCAGTCATCAGAAGTCCGCACTTCACACGCCGGCACAGCAGGCCATTCATCTTGCCCTTCCGGTGGTGGAAAGTAAAAACCTGGCCTTCAGCATGGTGGACCTGCTGACAGAGGCAAAGTCGTTTGCTGCAGAAGGAACCGGTTTTACTGAACTGGGAGGGGAAATCAATGCGCAGATAAAACGGGGTGATTTACTGTATGTGGATGTGGCAAAAGGCTATGGCACAGGTCTGCTGGTTTCCCGTGCGTCGTATGAGGCAGAAAAGAGCATTCTTCGCCATATTCTCGAAGGTAAGGAGGCGGTCACGCCGCTGATGGAGAG
This sequence comes from Escherichia sp. SCLE84, assembly GCF_012584495.1. Classification (NCBI taxonomy): domain Bacteria; kingdom Pseudomonadati; phylum Pseudomonadota; class Gammaproteobacteria; order Enterobacterales; family Enterobacteriaceae; genus Escherichia; species Escherichia sp. SCLE84. The sequence continues at coordinate 88,938 of NZ_CP051433.1, forward strand.
AGTACCTGGCGAACTCATGGAGAAACTGACATCAGGACAGCGTGCCGCTACCCGCATGATACTGGAAACGTCCGACCGTTTCACGGTGGTGCAGGGCTATGCCGGTGTGGGTAAGACCACACAGTTCCGGGCGGTGATGTCAGCCGTGAACATGCTGCCGGAGAGTGAACGTCCCCGTGTCGTGGGGCTGGGGCCCACGCACCGTGCGGTCGGTGAGATGCGCAGCGCCGGCGTGGATGCACAGACGCTGGCGTCCTTTCTGCATGACACGCAGCTGCTGCAGCGCAGCGGAGAAACGCCGGATTTCAGCAACACGCTGTTCCTGCTCGATGAGAGCTCTATGGTGGGCAATACCGACATGGCACGGGCATACGCCCTGATTGCGGCCGGTGGCGGTCGTGCCGTGGCCAGCGGTGACACGGACCAGTTGCAGGCCATCGCGCCCGGTCAGCCTTTCCGTCTCCAGCAGACGCGCAGTGCTGCCGATGTGGCCATCATGAAGGAGATTGTGCGTCAGACGCCGGAACTGCGGGAGGCGGTATACAGCCTGATTAACCGGGATGTGGAAAGGGCACTGTCCGGGCTTGAGAGTGTGAAACCGTCTCAGGTGCCACGTCTGGAGGGCGCATGGGCACCGGAGCACTCCGTGACGGAGTTCAGTCACAGCCAGGAAGCGAAACTGGCAGAAGCGCAGCAGAAGGCGATGCAGAACGGCGAGGCTTTTCCGGATGTCCCCATGACACTGTATGAAGCCATTGTCCGCGACTATACCGGCAGGACACCGGAAGCACGGGAGCAGACGCTGATTGTCACGCACCTGAATGAGGACCGGCGCGTACTGAACAGCATGATTCATGATGCACGGGAAAAGGCCGGTGAGCTGGGAAAAGAGCAGGTCATGGTGCCTGTCCTGAACACAGCGAATATACGCGACGGGGAGCTGCGTCGTCTCTCCACCTGGGAGACACATCGGGACGCACTTGCCCTGGTGGATAATGTGTATCACCGGATTGCCGGTATCAGTAAGGATGACGGGCTGATAACCCTGGAGGATGCGGAAGGTAACACGCGGCTGATTTCGCCCCGGGAGGCGGTGGCTGAAGGTGTCACACTGTACACCCCGGACACCATCCGGGTGGGGACCGGTGACCGGATGCGCTTCACGAAGAGTGACCGGGAGCGCGGTTATGTGGCCAACAGCGTCTGGACGGTGACAGCGGTTTCTGGTGACGGTGTCACGCTGTCGGACGGCCAGCAGACCCGGGTGATTCGCCCCGGTCAGGAGCGGGCAGAGCAACATATTGACCTGGCCTATGCCATCACCGCCCACGGTGCGCAGGGGGCGAGTGAAACCTTTGCCATCGCGCTTGAAGGCACGGAAGGTAACCGGAAACTGATGGCCGGCTTTGAGTCAGCCTACGTGGCCCTGTCGCGTATGAAGCAGCATGTGCAGGTGTACACCGATAACCGTCAGGGCTGGACGGATGCCATCAACAATGCCGTACAGAAAGGAACGGCCCACGATGTGTTTGAACCGAAACCGGACCGGGAGGTCATGAATGCAGAGCGGCTGTTCAGTACGGCTCGGGAACTGCGGGACGTGGCGGCAGGCCGTGCCGTTCTCCGTCAGGCGGGGCTTGCCGGGGGAGACAGTCCTGCACGGTTTATTGCTCCGGGACGTAAATATCCGCAGCCGTATGTGGCACTGCCGGCGTTTGACCGTAACGGCAGGTCCGCCGGTATCTGGCTGAACCCACTGACCACGGATGACGGAAACGGGCTGCGGGGATTCAGTGGTGAAGGACGGGTGAAAGGCAGCGGGGATGCGCAGTTCGTGGCCCTGCAGGGCAGCCGTAACGGAGAAAGCCTGCTGGCTGATAATATGCAGGATGGTGTCCGGATTGCCCGTGATAATCCTGACAGCGGTGTGGTGGTGAGAATTGCCGGTGAAGGTCGTCCGTGGAATCCCGGTGCCATCACCGGTGGCCGCGTGTGGGGGGACATCCCGGACAACAGCGTCCAGCCGGGGGCCGGAAATGGCGAACCGGTCACGGCAGAGGTACTGGCACAGCGGCAGGCTGAAGAGGCCATCCGCCGTGAAACGGAACGTCGCGCAGATGAAATTGTCCGTAAAATGGCAGAGAACAAACCTGACCTGCCGGATGGCAAAACAGAGCAGGCTGTCAGGGAGATTGCCGGGCAGGAACGTGACCGGACTGCCACTTCTGAACGGGAAACCGCACTGCCGGAGAGTGTGCTGCGTGAATCACAACGGGAGCGGGAAGCGGTCCGGGAGGTTGCCCGGGAAAATCTGCTGCAGGAGCGTCTGCAGCAGATGGAGCGGGATATGGTCCGTGACCTGCAGAAAGAGAAAACCCTGGGCGGAGACTGATACAGGAAGACAAACATTGATGACAACGGATAACACGAACACGACACGTAACGATTCACTGGCTGCACGGACCGATACCTGGTTGCAGTCGTTTCTGGTCTGGTCACCCGGACAGCGGGATATCATCAAAACGGTGGCACTGGTGCTGATGGTACTGGACCACATCAATCTGATATTCCAGCTGAAGCAGGATTGGATGTTTCTGGCCGGGCGAGGAGCCTTTCCGCTGTTTGCCCTGGTGTGGGGGCTGAATCTGTCCCGTCATGCGCATATCCGGCAACCGGCCATTAACCGGCTGTGGGGATGGGGAATTATTGCTCAGTTCGCATATTATCTGGCCGGCTTTCCCTGGTATGAGGGGAATATCCTGTTTGCCTTTGCAGTGGCGGCACAGGTGCTGACGTGGTGTGAAACGCGCAGTGGGTGGCGTACAGCAGCGGCCATTCTTCTGATGGCCCTGTGGGGGCCTTTGTCCGGCACCAGTTACGGCATTGCCGGGCTGCTGATGCTGGCAGTCAGCCACCGGCTGTACCGGGCGGAAGACAGAGCGGAACGTCTGGCGCTGGTCGCCTGCCTGCTGGCTGTTATTCCGGCGCTTAACCTTGCCACCAGTGATGCAGCGGCGGTGGCCGGCCTTGTGATGACGGTGCTGACCGTTGGTCTGGTGTCGTGTGCAGGAAAATCATTACCCCGTTTCTGGCCCGGGGATTTTTTCCCGGTATTCTACGCCTGTCATCTGGCTGTGCTGGGCGTTCTGGCGTTGTGACTGGTATGATACTGACGCTGATTCTGATTATTAATAAACAACATAACACAGGATATTTATGAAAATTACGGATCACAAACTCTCTGAAGGTATTGCCCTGACATTTCGTGTTCCTGAAGGAAATATAAAACATCCTTTGATTATCTTATGCCATGGGTTTTGCGGTATCAGGAATGTTCTGCTCCCTTGCTTTGCGAATGCCTTCACAGAAGCAGGATTCGCAACGATTACTTTTGATTATCGAGGATTCGGTGAGAGTGATGGAGAACGAGGGCGTCTGGTTCCTGCAATGCAGACCGAAGATATTATTTCAGTTATCAATTGGGCAGAAAAGCAGGAATGTATTGATAATCAGCGTATTGGGTTATGGGGAACATCGCTGGGAGGGGGGCATGTCTTCAGTGCAGCTGCGCAGGACCAACGCGTAAAATGTATTGTCAGCCAGCTGGCTTTTGCTGACGGTGATGTTCTGGTTACCGGAGAGATGAATGAATCGGAGAGAGCGTCTTTTCTGTCCACGCTGAATAAAATGGCAGAAAAGAAGAAAAACACCGGGAAAGAGATGTTTGTGGGGGTTACACGGGTACTAAGTGATGATGAATCGAAGGTATTCTTCGAGAAAATCAAAGCCCGGCATCCCGAAATGGATATAAAAATACCTTTCCTTACGGTCATGGAAACGTTGCAATATAAACCGGCAGAGAGTGCAGCCAGCGTCCAGTGCCCAGTTTTGGTTGTTATTGCCGGCCAGGATAGCGTTAATCCACCGGAACAGGGAAGAGCATTATATGATGCTGTTGCTTCTGGTACTAAGGAATTATACGAGGAAGCTGATGCATGCCATTATGATATTTATGAAGGCGCGTTTTTTGAACGTGTAGTAGCTGTGCAGACACAATGGTTTAAACAATATCTTTAATTGTCAGTATTTATACGTTAAAGGTCGTTGAAATTAACTTCCTGTTACGATGAGTTGTTTCAACGGCCTGCAGGGCATATTTTCACGAAGGTCAGAGTAAGCATGGCAGAGCAAAAACGACCGGTACTGACACTGAAGCGGAAAACGGAAGGGGAGACGCCTGTCCGCAGCCGGAAAACCATCATCAATGTCACCACGCCACCAAAGTGGAAGGTGAAAAAGCAGAAGCTGGCCGAGAAAGCAGCCCGGGAAGCAGAGCTGGCGGCAAAAAAAGCGCAGGCCAGACAGGCGCTGTCCATTTATCTGAACCTGCCCACACTGGATGAGGCCGTGAATACCCTGAAACCCTGGTGGCCGGGATTATTTGACGGTGACACGCCCCGGCTTCTGGCCTGCGGTATCCGGGACGTGTTACTGGAAGATGTGGCGCAGCGGAACATCCCGCTCTCGCATAAAAAACTGCGCAGGGCGCTGAAGGCCATCACCCGTTCAGAAAGCTATCTGTGTGCCATGAAAGCCGGTGCCTGCCGGTATGACACGGAAGGGTATGTAACGGAGCATATTTCTCAGGAGGAGGAAGCGTATGCGGCAGCGCGTCTGGATAAAATCCGCCGCCAGAACCGGATAAAGGCAGAACTTCAGGCCGTGCTTGATGAGAAATAAAAAAAGCCTCCCTCAGAGAGGGGAGGCAGGGAAATAAGGCTTAAAAGGAAATAACTTCCGTACCCGAAAGAAAACTAGTCCACTGAATTATTTATCACAATAATACTGACAACTAAAGGGGGACAGGAAAATGAATGGATTCAGAAACAGTTCACGAAACGGCCAGGTCTGGCGCTGGCAGCGTACCGGACACAGGGCTGTTAATCTGGAAATCCGTGGATTCTGGATGGAGGCTGCTGAGGCGTGGTGTCAGGCCGCCGGAATTGCTCCCCGGGCGGACTGGCGACGATTTGCCCGGCTACGCGCAGAACGATGCCGAAAATATGGACGGAAGGAATAAATAAAGAGGCTGGCATATTTGAGATTAAATTCATAAAACTCACCAGCGATGAATCATTGCGGATGGTGTTTCAGGAATATAAAAAAACAGCCTCCGTTTCTCCAGGGTAAGGAGGCTGAATGATGCATGAGATTTGCTTTTGTATTATGTGAGACAACCTGGCACTCTGTATTTCCGTTCTTCAGAACGGATTACTCATGGCGCACCGGATAACCGACCGGCTTATAGTGACACAAGGATGTTTATGAATTAAGTGGTGGTTTATTGATTTGTGATATCACTCACGGAACTCCGGGCAGCCTGACTGGTGGCAGACAATATTTTATATCCCGATAATGAAAACTTAACCAGATCGGTAGATACACGACGTCGGGGTTGCAGTTTATTCTGTTTTATTATAGTGAATATATAATGAAAAACATGATGAGAAATGAAGCATTACGCATTGCGCTCATTGATTATGAAAACTGTTGCAATCTGAGAAATATATCGCTTGCTGATTATACCGATTTGATTTTATTTGCTGGTCCACTTCAGCAAACAGTGGTCTTACCTGCTGATACCTGGCCAGATAATATCAGAGTGAGTATCAGACAGATAGATAACATTTCGAAGAATAATGTTGACTTTCACCTTGTTATGGAGCTCGGCAGGATGACGTGCTGCAGTGCCGGAAACAACACCTGGCATATTATTTCAAACGATAAAGGCTATGATGGAATAATTCATACTCTGCAAAAACGGGGTTTTCGTTGCGAACGTATTGCGCCAGAGCACGCTGAGAGTCATTTGCCGGTATCTCACCTGATTGTCCCTGAGGGGGATGTTATTATCCGGTGGGCTAACAGAATGCAGCAGGCATCCGGAAGTGATGTGCGGAATTTACCGGTGTCAGTGGAGGGGTTTAATAATTATTTAAAATCGCATATGCGAGGAGAATGGCATAAAGAACGGGCTGTGAGTATACGTAGTGAGTTGGTTCGTCGTGGGGTAATTAAAATCCAGGCTGATAAAATTGTCTGGTTAACGAGGCGGTGACCCCTTATCACAACAGAATTATCTGTTGCAGATCTGGTTTGTCGTATTTCTGATAACGTTCAGGAAATTCATGGGATAAATATTGCGAGTCTTACTTCGGGTGAAAACTACATTCGTTCATCTGGACTCATATGCAATTAAGGACATAATAATGAATTTAATTATTTTCATTGTGGTTGTTATTATTATAGCTGTTTTGTCTGTCCGGATAATATTCCGGAGGAGTAAAAACTGTCCTCCCGCACTGATACGGTTACATGCAGCAGGCATACGCCCCGGTGAAGCTGAGCGAATACTGGTCAGCGGTGAATACTGGCAGCGTCAGAAAACGTTGCTGACAGAAAGAGAGGTCAGTTTCATGAAAGGACTGTTCAGAATTGTGGATATGAAGCGGTGGTATCTGTGTCCGCAGGTACGGGTCGCAGATATCGTCCAGCTGAACGGGAATATCCGGCCACGATCACGCCAGTGGTGGCAGTTATTCAGGATGGTGTCTCAGTGGCATGTTGATGTGGTTATCGTTGAGCGGCGTTCGTTCAGTATTGTTGCAGCAGTAGAGCTGGATGATGCCAGCCATTTACGACCTGAACGCAGACGCCGGGATATTCTTCTTGAAGAGGTTCTGAGGCAGGCTGGTATTCCGTTGCTCAGAAGCCACGATGCCAGAAAACTGCTGCAGATGACCGGAGAATGGCTGAATACAACAGGGGCTGCCCAGCAGTCACCGGAACATCGTAGCTGACGCCTTCGCGTTGCTCAGTTGTCCAACCCCGGAAACGGGAAAAAGCAAGTTTTCCCCGCTCCCGGCGTTTCCATAACTGAAAACCATACTATTTCACAGTTTAAATCACATTAAACGACAGTAATCCCCGTTGATTTGTGCGCCAACACAGATCTTCGTCACAATTCTCAAGTCGCTGATTTCAAAAAACTGTAGTATCCTCTGCGAAACGATTCCTGTTTGAGTATTGAGGAGGCGAGATGTCGCAGACAGAAAATGCAGTGACTTCCTCATCAGGTACAAAGCGAGCATACAGAAAAGGTAATCCTCTGACGCTTGCAGAACGTCAGCAGGCATCCCTGGCAAGAAAACGAGCTACACATAAAGAACTCAGAGTGTTCATTCCTGCTGCGTTAAAAGCGCAATTGCAGGTGATGTGTGAAGCTGAGGGCGTTACCCAGGCTGAGATGATTGCCGAACTGATAAAGCAGAAGAGTGCTTTTAGCTAACTAAAATGTAGCGACATCACATTCTTGCCTGTTTCTGGTGTGCGTGATAGATTGCTGATCGTTTAAGGAATTTTGTGGCTGGCCACGCCGTAAGGTGGCAGGGAACTGGTTCTGATGTGGATTTACAGGAGCCAGAAAAGTGAAAACCCCGATAATCTTCTTCAAGTTTGGCGACATGAAAGATTACCGGGGCCATCTAAAAACCGTATAGCCAACAATTCAGCTATGCGGGGAGTATAGTTATATGCCCGGAAAAGTTCAAGACTTCTTTCTGTGCTCACTCCTTCTGCGCATTGTAAGTGCAGGATGG